>CAYFGH010000176.1:0-1513 GCA_964342735.1 uncultured Aquificaceae bacterium | reverse complement strand
TTCAAAATACGCTTTAAAACCCTATCCTAACTCCAATAAGATAGAAGATGGCACCACATTTTGCCTTGATATCACACTTTTAGGAAAGACCCTTGATTACTGGGAGTTCGTGTTGAATGCTTTTCCAAAGACTATCCGCTTCAAAAATAGCATATTTGTTTTAAAAAACGCTTACTTTTACAATCCCATAGAGGAAAAATATTTTCCTATTAAAAGCTCTATACAAAAATTTGAATCAAAAAACCTGCTACAATCAAAAACAAACAAAGATACCCTGAAAATCACCGTTTACCCTGCCTATTTAACGTACGTCAAAAACAATACGCTCGATAAAGATAGCTTTGCAAGACTGGTACTCTCAAGAGTCTATACAGTAGCTCAGGATTTTGGTATCGTTACCACAAGACTTTACGTTGACAGTGAAAGTTTTTATATAAAAGAGATTCACTTTGAACCCATAAAGCTTGATATATTTTCTAAAAATCAACCGTTAGAAGGCTATATCCTTTTAGAAGGAGATCTATCAAACATATACCCTTATCTTAAAATCCTGGAAAACATCAGCATAGGAAAATTTACCACATCTGGCTTTGGAAACATCGTATTATCCTGAAGCATTTACTAAGTTTCTGGCTTTTAGTAAAATAATTGAATGAGAATAAAGATACTGATAGAGGCAGAAGCTATACCGCTTTTATACAGACACAGGATTTTATCCCTTATAAAAGAAGCTCTTGAGAAGGGGGATGCCTCCTATAAAGATTTTTTATACAACTCCAAGACAGCAAAGCCTTTTACCTTCAACCTGGTCCCTCCCATCACAAGAAGTATAGAGGAAAAAGAGATAAGGATAGATGATAAGTTTAGCGTAAAAGACAGGGTATTTTATTCAAAGGGTTCTTATTTCAGTCTCTTTGTATCATCCATTGATGAGAGGTTTATACTGTCCTTGTTTAAAGGCTTGAAGAAGATGGATAGTTTTCAATTTAGCTACAACAACTACATGATTGTGGATGGCAAAAGCATAACACTCAGGATAAAACGCATAATCATGATAAATGAAAAAGATATTTCAAAAGATAGTGCGGTATTTAAAACAAGCTCACCATTCCTACTAGAAGATAAAAACGACAATCCTGTGCTTTTTTACGAAAAGCATTTTGAGAAGGAGCTAAACGAGATAACCGACAAAATATTATCCTCTTCTCACATAAAAGGAAAAGGCCTTGAAAAACCACTAAAATTTGAACCCATACAGATGAACAAACAGGTGGTAAAACACACATTGAGAGCTTTTAGAGAAAAAACAAACAAACCCATCATGTATCTTACCGCCAACGCAGGTGTATTCAAATTAGAAGGTCATCCCACAGATTTAGATATCCTTTACAAAATTGGTATAGGCAATAGAACTGGTCAGGGCTTTGGAATGCTTGAGCTGTTAGAATATTAGATCAGAAAATCTTATATAATATTTCTATGGAAGATATAGAGCTTATAGGCATAGAGGATT
>CAYFGH010000175.1:0-1557 GCA_964342735.1 uncultured Aquificaceae bacterium | reverse complement strand
GACCACATGGTAAAAGGTATCAAACCAAACCTCAAAAAGATAAACTCCTACGTTCAGGAATCTCTCATGCTGGTTACCGCTTTGAACCCTTATATAGGATACGATAATGCTGCTAAAATCGCAAAAACCGCTTACGAAAAGGATATATCTTTAAAACAGGCGGCTGTGGAGCTTGGGATACTCACCGAAGAAGAGTTTGATAAATATGTGAGACCTGAAAAGATGGCAAAACCCCATGAAGATTGAATATTTGATGTTTTTAGAGTCCACCGACAGGACGTATTTCTGGCATCCTTTTACCCAGATGAAGGTATACGAAGAGGAGGGAGGTATCATATTTGAAAGGGGAGAGGGTGTCTATTTATACGACATTTACGGAAACAAGTATATAGACGCTATATCATCACTCTGGTGCAACGTACACGGACACAACCATCCCAAGTTAAACCAGGCTATTATAGATCAGTTAAACAAGGTAGCTCATACCACAACCCTTGGAAATTCAAACGTCCCAGCGATACTTCTGGCTAAAAAGCTAGTGGATATCACTCCTTCCTGTCTTCAAAGGGTGTTTTACTCAGAAGACGGTGCTGAGGCGATGGAGATAGCCATAAAACTTAGCTATCATTATTTTAAAAACTTAGGACAAGAACGCCCTTACTTTATAAGCTTTGAAGGAGCGTATCACGGTGATACGATAGGAAGCGTTAGCGTTGGAAGCGTATCTCTTTTCCACGATACTTACAAACCGCTTCTTTTTAAGACTTACAAGCTTCCATCTCCGTATCATTTTACTAAAAGCCACAAAACCCAGGAACTTCTTGATATGCTTGAAAATCTGTTAAAGGATATAAAAGATAAAACCTCGGCGATAGTTATGGAATCTGGTATGCAGGCAGCCTCAGGATTTCTAACGTATCCAAAGGGTTTGATGAAAAGCGTTTATGAGATGGCAAAGCATTACGGGGTTTTGTTTATCGCCGATGAAGTGGCCACTGGTTTTGGCAGGACAGGTACCATGTTTTACGTGGAGCAGGAGGGTATATGCCCGGATTTCATGGCTCTTGGGAAAGGTATCACCGGTGGATATATGCCCCTTGCTGCTACCCTTACCACAAAAGAGATTTACGATGCATTCTTGGGAGAATACGATGAGTTCAAGCACTTCTTTCACGGGCATACCTATACAGGCAATAATTTAGCTTGTGCTGCGGCGCTTAAAAATATAGAAATTTTTGAAGAAGAAAACGTTTTGGGGCTTTTAAAAGAAAAGATAAAGCATCTTGAAAACCGTTTAAAAGAGTTTGAAAATCTAAAAAACGTAAAAGAGACAAGACGTCTTGGGTTCATGGCCGCTGTAGAACTCGCAAAGGACAAAACCATCCCCTATGACCCAAAAGAACGCATAGGCTTTAAAGTAGCCCGCTATGCAAAAGAAAAGGGTGTTTTCCTAAGACCCCTTGGCAACAACATGACCCTCGTAATGCCCCTATCCATAAGCTTGCAGGACATGGATAAAGTCTTAGACGTGCTTTACGAGGGGATAGAGGTGGTGAC
>CAYFGH010000174.1:0-1579 GCA_964342735.1 uncultured Aquificaceae bacterium | reverse complement strand
ATAAATCTTCAGCTTTTAAAAATAGAAAACGCAAAGACCTTCAGAAGAAGAAACATTGCAGACAACATCATAGTGAGCGGTGAGATACTGGGGGATATATTCTTAAAAGATATGTGATATGCTAAAATAGTCTTATGAAAACGATACTTGTAACAGGTGCCGCTGGTTTTATAGGATGGAAGGTATCCACGCTTCTTTTGGAAGAAGGCTACAAGGTAATAGGAGTTGACAATCTAAACAATTATTACGATGTAAAAGTTAAACTCTGGAGGCTTGATACTCTTAAAAGCCACGAAAACTTTAAATTTTACCCGGTAGACATAGAAAACAAACAGGCCCTAGAGGTGATATTTCAGGATAATCACATAGATGCCATCATAAACGAAGCTGCAAGGGCTGGTGTGAGATACTCTTTAGAAAACCCCTTCGTATATCTTTCTACAAATACGCTTGGAGTTTTAAACCTTTTAGAGCTTGCAAAAGATTTTGGTGTTAAAAAGTTTGTTCAGGCTTCCACATCCTCTTTGTATGCGGGCCAGAAGATGCCTTTTGTGGAAGAGCTTCCGGTGAATACGCCCATATCCCCTTATGCAGCTTCTAAAAAGGGTGCTGAGGCCATGCTCTATAGCTATCATTACCTATATGGGATAGATGTATCTATACTTAGATATTTCACCGTTTATGGACCTGCCGGAAGACCTGATATGTCTATATTTAGATTTATAAAGTGGATATACACGGGTGAACCCATAGAGCTTTTTGGAGATGGTTCTCAATCAAGGGATTTTACTTACATAGATGATATTGCAAGAGGTACTATAAAAGCTTTAAAACCCTTAGGATATGAAATCATAAACCTTGGCAACAACAAACCAGACAAACTAATTTATGCCATAGAACTCATCGAGAAGTATCTTGATAAAAAGGCTGTTATAAACTACAAAGAGTTTCACAAAGCGGATATGATGGCCACATGGGCTGATATCACAAAAGCCAACAGGCTTTTAGACTGGCACCCTACGGTGTCTTTAGAGGATGGGATCAAAAACACCGTAGAGTGGACTTTGAAAAATTGGGACTGGATAAAGGATGTAAAACTCTGATTATCTATCCTCCACCGGGGCTATCACCTTTTTCATACCGCTGTATTTGAACTTGAGCCAGAGGGTTACCTTTTCGCCCTTTTTGAGAGGATGTTTTAAATCTATTAGCATGATGTGGTAACCACCCGGTTTTAATACAAACGTCTGTTTTGGTTTTATGAGCATATACTTTACCCTTACCATCTTCATTACGCCGTTTTTGTTTATGGTTTTGTGAAGCTGTGTGATTTTTGATACAGATGACTTGGCCCATATAAGCATGTCCTTTGAATCGCCTTTGTTCTCTATTTCCATGTAAGCGGCGCTTACTTTTGAGGTGGGTGGCATCAACCTCACCCACGGGTCTTTGATTACAATCTCTGGTTTTGCCAGAGCGATACCACCGATAAGACCAAAAGCCAGCAACACTTTCTTCATAACAACCTCCTGAAGCAAATTTAACTTTATTTTATCATAAATTTGTGTTTATCTTTTTA
>CAYFGH010000173.1:0-1591 GCA_964342735.1 uncultured Aquificaceae bacterium | reverse complement strand
ACTGGTGCAAACGAGCTTGAGATAGTGGATTTCAGAATTTTTGAAACAAAAGAAGATGGTTCTCGTTACGAGTGGATAATGGGGGTGAACGTAGCAAAGGTAAGGGAGGTTTTGAGGCTTCCAGAGATTACAAAGGTCCCAAACATGCCTCCTCAGGTGGAGGGCATGGCTGAGATAAGAGGAGAGCTAATACCTATTATAAGCCTGGCAAAATGGATGGGGCTCTCAGAACCACCCCAATACAAAAAATATGTCCTTTACATGGAGTTTTTAAGAGAGAAAGTTGGAGTGATAATCCACGATGCCAAGCGCATAAGAAGGATATCCTGGGCAGATATAAAAGAAGCGCCAGTAATACTAAATCAAAAACTAAACGGGCGCATCACGGGTGTGGTGGAAACCGAAGAAGGGCTTCTTCTTATACTTGATTTTGAAGGCATATTAAACGATATGGGACTTTTGAACGTCTTTGATGCTGATTACCTTGAAAAAGCAAAAGAAGAACAGGAGGGGAAGTTTACCATATACGTTGCTGATGATTCAAGCACCGCCAGAAATCTACTAAAAAGCATACTAACAAAAATCGGTCACGAAGTGGTTCTTTTTGAAAATGGAGAAGAACTCTGGGAAGCTCTGGAAAATCTCTTAGAAAAAGCGAAAAAAGAAAACAAAAACATATCAAACTATGTTCAACTTATCATCACAGACCTTGAAATGCCCAAGATGGACGGGCTTACTCTCACCAAAAAGATAAAATCCACACCGGGGCTAATGCACCTGCCTGTGGTGGTAAATACTACATTGAGCGATGAGGCAAACAAAGCCAAAGCCAAGATGGTGGGAGCAGATGATTTTATAGTAAAGTTTGATGCAAAAGAGCTTGCTGATATTGTAAATAGACTCGCTCTAAAAACAAAAGGAGAGTGAATATGATACCTGATGAAATGCGTGAAATATTTGAAGAGTTTCTGGTAGAGGCAAGGGAAAACCTAGAGAAGTTAGAAACCGACCTTCTTGAACTGGAAAAAGACCCCACAAACCAGGAGATATTAAACAGTGCTTTCAGAGTGATGCACACCATAAAAGGCGGAGCGGGGTTTTTGGGTCTTGATGCCATAGTGGAAACCGCCCACAAAGCCGAAGACATACTCGGTAAGCTAAGAAGCGGAGAGCTCACCTTCTCTGATGCCATAAACGATTTACTCTTAAAAGCCCAAGACAGGATAAGAGAATATCTGGAGAAAGCGGAAAATCAAGAAGAACCCGAGCTTGATAAAGAGCTTATAGAACAGTTAGAAGATGTGCTGAAAAACCCAGATAAATACACTGCTAAACCTCAAACAAGCTCTCAAAATGAAACACCCAAAGAAGACACATCCTCAGATGACCCGGTATCTAAGCTTTTAAAAAAATACGGCTTTGAACATCTTATTGGAAAATCCATAGAAGAGGTGCTGGAAGAGCTCGTCCTCATGCCACCAAACGAAAGACCAGAAGGTCTTATCAAAGAGCTAGACGAGCTTATAAACAGCAAAGAACCTCAAAGCACCACTGAAGTATCAGCCCAGAAAGAGGAAGAGATTGCAAAACA
>CAYFGH010000172.1:0-1612 GCA_964342735.1 uncultured Aquificaceae bacterium | reverse complement strand
CTCAAAGAAGGCTGGGGGGTTAGTTGATGGAGATTTGATTTTGTGTAATATTTTCCTTTGGAAAATCTTAAACTACCTACCAGGCTTACCATTGCGGCGTTGTCTGTGCAGTATTTGATGGATGGAATATAAAGCTCTATATCAAGGGTTTTTAGCTTCTCTCTAAGGCGCTTGTTGGCAGCTACACCGCCTACTACCACAAGACGTTTTATATCTGTCTTTTTTATGGCTTTTTGCAAAGTTCTTATAAGATGGTTTACTATGGCTTCTTGATAAGAAAAAGCAAGGGCTTCTTTTGGATAGCGGTCTTTATTTTCTCTTAAAAAGGTTTTTAAGCCGCTGAAAGAAAACGCAATTCTTTCATCTTTTATGGGTACTGGAAAGTCTATGGTTTCTTTATTTTCGTAAGAGGATAAAAACTTTTCTATGGCAGGACCACCAGGATATTGAAGTCCAAGGAGCACAGCCCCCTTGTCAAAGGCTTCTCCCGCAGCATCATCAAGGGTTTTGCCGATGAGTTCATAATCTTCAAAGTCTCTTACAAGATGAACCTCCGTATGACCGCCTGATACCACAAGCGCCAGAAAAGGATATTCAATTTGGTGTTCTAAAAATACAGAGTATATATGAGCTTCTATATGATGAACCGGTACTATGGGTATATTCATTCCGTAAGAAAAACCACTGGCAAAAGAAGCCCCCACTAAAAGCGATAAGATAAGACCAGGTGCTACGGTAAGCGCTATGAAATCTATATCCTTAGATGTTATATGGTTTTTTTCTAAAAGCTCATGAAAAAGTATGTACAGGTTTTTTGTATGTTCTCTGGAGCAGAGCTCTGGCACTATGCCGTTGTAGACCTTATGAAGGTTTACCTGTGAGCTTAGAATGCTGTCTATAAGACCCTTTTTTGTGCTATAGAGGGCCAGAGCAGTGTCATCGCATGAGGTCTCAATACCAAGGCAAAGCTTTTCTTCATTCATCTATTATGAGGCTTTTTCTTCCTTATCTTCTTTCTGGGATTTTACCGGTTTCCCTTCTAAGTAATCTATTGCAGCTTTTAGTTGTGGGTCTTTGTTTGGAAGGAGTATTACCTTTTGCTTATCGCCTTTTAGTCTCATATCTTCTACAGTCTTTAAGAGTTCTTCCTGTGCTTTTGGCGGGAATTTTATTACGATATCAGGCATTATGCCTTTTTTGTTTATACATATACCGGCTGGAGTGTACCAGTAAGCTATGGTGAGTTTAAGTCCTGCTCCGTTTTCTAAGGGTATTAGGTTTTGAACAGAACCCTTACCAAAGGTCTTTTCGCCTATGATGGTGGCTCTGTGATAATCTTTCAAAGCACCCGTTACTATCTCGGCAGCGCTTGCGGTACCCCCGTTTACAAGCACCACTACCTTGTCGTTCATGGGTATGAGAGGGTTGTCTTTGGTGTAGTATTTGTGTTCTCCCACCACTCTACCTTTTGTATAAACCACAAGCTTATCCTTTGGTAAAAATACGTTTGCCACTTTTATAGCCTGCGTCAGTAAACCTCCGGGATCGTTTCTTAGGTCAAATATAAATTCATTGGCACCTTTAGCTTCAAGTTTTTTTACGGCTTTTGCTA
>CAYFGH010000171.1:0-1616 GCA_964342735.1 uncultured Aquificaceae bacterium | reverse complement strand
CTAAAAACCGTTTATAATACTTAATGATGAAAATAGGGATGTTTGACTCTGGAGTAGGCGGGCTTACTGTATTAAAATCTGTAAGAGATGCTTATGAGAATGTGGATATAGTCTATCTTGGAGATACAGCTAGAGTGCCTTATGGCATCAAGTCAAAGGAAACCATCATAAACTATGCAAAAGAAAGCGCAAGCTTTTTGATGAGTCAGAACGTGGATATGATACTTATAGCCTGCAACAGCGTAAGCGCCAACGCCATGGAAGTGCTTCAAGAGATGTTTGATATTCCGATAGTGGGTGTTATAGAAGCGGGTGTTGAAGCTGCTCTTAAAAGCTCAAAAACAAAACAAGTAGGTATCATAGGCACTTCCGCCACCATAAACAGCAACAAATATCAAGAACGTTTAGAGGCTTTTAATATAAAAACCTACGCAAAAGCCTGCCCCCTTTTTGTACCCATCGTAGAAGAAAAGCTCATAAACACAGATATTTCAAAAAGGGTAGTGGAGTTTTATCTAAAAGAGTTTAAAGATTTAAAGGATGTAGATACCATAATCCTTGGATGTACTCACTACCCTCTTCTGGAAAAAGACATAAAGGAGTTTTTGCCCCATATAAACCTGGTAAGCTCCTCAGACGCCATAGTCTCTTATATAAAAGACATTATAAAAAACGAAGGGAACGCCACCACAGAGCTTTATTTCACAGACATTTCAGATAACACAGCAAAGCTTGTAGAATACATAATGGGTCAAAAATACGAATTAAAGTATATAAGCGTAGAGTCTTTATCTCTTAACTGCTGACACCCTTTATATGCCTTCCACCATCCACTGGCAGTATCGCCCCTGTTATAGAGGTAGTTTTTGTAAAAAGCTCCAGAACATCAAATATATCCTCAAGACTCACCTCTTTTTTGAGTGGTGTATTTTTTATAATCCTTTCCCATTCTTCATCTTCCATATCCTCAGGTTTTAAAACAGGTCCCAGCGCTAAAGCGTTTACCAAAACATGTGGAGCGAACTCCTTTGCAAGGGTCAAAACAGCCCCGTGAAGCCCCGCTTTTGCCACAAAATAAGGCATGTAATCCTTGTAAGGAGTATGCATTATTGCCCAGTCTCCAAAAGCTATTATCCTGCCCTTTATGTCTCCTTCATTTTTAAGCATTATCTTAAAAGCCTCAACACTTATATTTAAAAAAGACTCCACTATAACAGCGTTATAATATCTGTACTCTTTTATATCAAACTCCTCTAAAGGCACCCTGTAATAAGGAGACGCCATGTGTATAAAAGCCTCTATCTTCCCAAACTTTTCATATACCATGTTTGCTATACCGCTACTGTCCTCTGATAAATCTTTTTTTATACAAAAAGCGCCCTTTAGCTCATCGCAGGGGTTTTTGCTGTTGTAAATGAGTGCCACATCCTTACCCCCTTCTATAAACCTCTTTGCCACATAAAGCCCTATCCTTCTTGCCCCAGTGATTATAATAGCCATAGTTTACATACATCTCAAGGATGTGCTTCTTTTTCCCCTCTTACATCCCTGTTCATAGCATCTTCATAGGTATAGGGACATTCCTTCGGAATGTTAAATTTATAAGGATCATAACC
>CAYFGH010000170.1:0-1643 GCA_964342735.1 uncultured Aquificaceae bacterium | reverse complement strand
ATGCTATAATATTTTATCCTATGGAAAAGTATGTAATGCTCATGGATATAGATAGATGTATAGGCTGTATGTCCTGCGAGGTGGCCTGCAAGCAAGAAAAAGCGCTGTTTCAAGAAGGCCCAAGACCTATGAAGGTGCTTCGCTTTGAACACTACGAAGAAGAAACGCTTTCTTACTTTATGCCCATGAACTGTTTCCACTGCGATATAGCACCCTGCGTTTACGCCTGCCCCACATCTGCCATGACTAAAAGAGAAGATGGTCTTGTATATGTGAGGGATAATCTCTGTATAGGCTGTAAGGCCTGCATAGTGGCATGCCCATACGGAGCTATAAGTTTTAACCCAGAAACTGAAAAGGTGGTAAAGTGTGATTTCTGTATAAACAGATTGGAAAAAGGGCTTTTACCCTCCTGCGTTACCAAGTGCACCACAAACTGTCTTTACTTTGTGAAAGTAGATTATCCACTGCCTCAAAAACACATCTCAAAAGAGTTTGATGTTTACAATGGATTTAGACTGCAAGAAGTATAACATCACAGACAACTCCAAAGAGGTGGATGAAAACACCATATTCTTTGCCATAAAAGGCGCTTCAAAAGATGGGCACGATTTCATAGAAGAGGCTATCAAAAAAGGTGCCCCTTACATCGTGGCCCAAAAGCCTTATAAAGATTTTAAAAATATAATACTGGTAGAAGACTCAAAAAAAGCCTTTGGAGAATGCGTAAAAGAGCATTTTGGAAGACCGGATGAACATCTAAAGGTCATAGGAGTGACTGGCACCAACGGCAAAACAAGCACCACCCACATAATACACGCTATCCTGTCTCAAAGATACAGAGGGGGAATACTTGGGACTATGTACTACAAACTTGGAGATGAAATATTAGATGCTCCAAACACCACACCAGGGGTTAAAACGTGGTTTAGTCTTTTATCAAAAGCCAAAGATAAAGGACTGGATTTTATATCAGCGGAGGTCTCATCTCACGCTTTAGACCAGTTAAGGGTTTATCCGACCACATTCTTTGCCACGGTATTTACAAACCTCACTCAAGACCACCTTGATTATCATAAGACCATGGAAAATTACTTCAACGCCAAAAGAAGGCTTTTCAAAGACTACACATACGAAATAGCCATTATAAACATAGACGATGATTACGGTAAAAGGCTTTACGAAGAGTTTAAAGGCGTAGCGCTAACCTATGGATACTCAAAAAACGCACATTTACAGATTGAACACTTTGACCAGGAAAACAGGGTTTTGAGCTTTTATTATAAAGATAAAAACTATAAATTTAAAACAAACCTCATGGGCGGATTTCAGGCTTACAACATGAGCGCTTCTATACTCCTGGCCCTTTATATGGGCTTTGATGAAGATGAGATTCAAAAAGGTCTTCTTTCTATAAGCTCAATACCCGGAAGATTTGAAACGATAGATATAAACGGTATAAAAGTGATAATAGACTACGCCCACACGCCAGATGCCCTTGAAAAGCTTTTAAAAACCGCCAGAGATATCACCAGGGGGCGTCTTATATGCGTTTTTGGAGCAGGCGGAAACAGAGATAAAACCAAAAGACCCAAAATGGGTCAGATAGCCTCAAGCCTATCTGATATCACCATCATAACCTC
>CAYFGH010000169.1:0-1678 GCA_964342735.1 uncultured Aquificaceae bacterium | reverse complement strand
ATTAATTATTTTTAGATGTAAATGTATCATAAAAATTTTTACAAAAACTTTATCTATGAAAACTTAGTGAAAAGGGTTATAATAAGGATATGGTAAACATAGAGACGCTGAAAGGCGTGTACTTATTCAGCAAAGTAAGAGAAGAGGATTTAAAGAAGCTTACACATATATCCCATATAAAAAGATTTTCAAAGGGAGAAATCGTATTTCATGAAGGGGATGTCCCGGAAAACATATATATACTCTTAGAGGGTTTAGTCAAAGTTTATAAACTCACAAACAAAGGTACAGAAGTGGTAATAACTCAGTTTAAACCTGTTAGCATTTTAGGGGAGCTTGCTAATTTTGAGGAGATACCGTATCCAGCCACTGCCGAGTTTATAACAAACGGTTCTGTGCTATCAATAGATTTTGAGGCTTTTAAAAGAGAATTCATGCAATCTCCGGATATACTGTTTTCTATAATAAAATCTCTATTAATAAAGATTCGTACGCTGGATATATTTATAACTACAAATATGGTCATGAGCGCTGAGGAAAGGGTTGCAAAGATGCTTTTGGAATCTCCAGAAGTTTTCTCTTCGCTAAAACACTCTCAGATAGCATCTTTTTTAAATATCACACCAGAAACACTTTCTCGTATACTCTCAAAACTAAGACAACACAACGCCATACAAGTAGATGACAAGCATAATATTACTATGATAGACAAACAAAAGCTAAAATCAATGATACTAAATTATTAAATAATCCCTAGGGCTTTTCTCACCTCCTCATTTGCTTGTTCTATACTCCAGGGTGGGTCAAATGTGAGTTCTATATTTACATCTTTTATGCCGTTTACACCCAATACAGCCTGCTCTACCCAGCCCAGTATAACACCAGATATAGGACATGAAGGAGATGAGAGCGTCATGACTATGTTAGCAGTCCCATCTTCTACTTTTACATCTCTTATAAGCCCCAAACTCACCAAATCAAATCCTACTTCTGGATCCACCACTTGTTTTAACGCTTCATATACCTGTTGTTCCATAAAAACCTCCTATTTTAGGCTTAGAACATAAAACATATTTACTAAGAAAGCCGTTGCCCCTAAAAACAGCAATACACAAGCTATTGTATATAGGCTTTTCATATTAAAAGCCAAAGACACGATAAGTAGAAATAATCCAGTCAAGTATAGGCCTATATGAGCAAGCGATAACTCTTTCTTTAGCATATCGCCTAACATAGGTACACGCTTTTTCCCAACAAGGGGAGAAAATCTATGAAACCACACCAAGAATGGCACTATCTTGTAAAGATTTGATGTTATGAACATCTGTAGAAACCCTAAAAACATGAGTATTCCAAACATGACAGGAGAGTATAAAAGCCCTACAACAGCAAAAAATATGAAAATATGCGAATAAAACATACCTTTTATATAAATATCATCTCTGCCCTTTGGTTTATGTTTATATATTTCATAGACTTGGGCTAGATAAAGACCTATGCTAACAAGTACTAGGGTAAAAAATAGAACTCTCAGCCATTTAAAATCTATAGATGCTTCAAAACCAGCTATGCTTGATATCATCCCGTAGAACCCGATATTTATAAACTTTTCACTGTACTTGTGAGAAAGAGAGAACATGGGTAAGAGCACCATACTAAGTCCCATAATGCTCATGAA
>CAYFGH010000168.1:0-1723 GCA_964342735.1 uncultured Aquificaceae bacterium | reverse complement strand
TTACTTTTCCATTTATTTGAACTGGTATTTCTACTTTATCTTTTATAAGCGCTTTTTCATCAAGCTCTGGTAATGTTATATTTTCTTTGTAGTCAATCATCTCTAAAAGCTCAGTGGATGTGCGAGGCGCCATAGGGTATAACAATTTTAAAAGCGTTAAAACACCAATTTTTAACGTGTGTTTGTCTTCTTCGGTAACTGGTTTGAAATCGCTCAAATGGTTAAAAAGCTCCATCAGCGCTGCTATCATGGTGTTAAACTGGTATTTCTCAAGATCTTTTCTATATCTTTGGATGCATCTATTTATCTCATAATAGAGGTCTTTGTTTTTACCTTCTTCGTTGTATTGGGCTTTTAAGATGGATAAATTTGAGCTTACGAAATTCTGCACCCTTTTTAAAAACCTGTGAACCCCTTCAATGGAGGTCTCTATCCACTCAAAGTCCTGTTCTGGAGGTGCAGCAAACAGTATATAAAGCCTTACGGTATCAGCGCCGTATTTTTCTATGGCTGTGGCAGGGTCTACCGTGTTGGCTTTTGATTTTGACATCTTGGCAGGCTCACCCAGTTTTGACTCTATCTCACTCTCCAGATGTTCTTTGCCTAGTTTTTCCAGCAAAAATTTGACGTTATCGCCTATACTAATTTTGTTTTCTCTCAGGAAATCCTTTATCTTCATAGCAAATATTATAAATTACTATAAGAATTTTTCCAAGTCAAAAGATGGTTTGCCAAGGTAATATCCCTGCCCAAAATCTACACCCATGACTTTTAGTTCTTGTAAAGTCTCTTCATCTTCTATAAACTCTGCTAATGTTCGTATGTTAAGATGTCTTGCAGTTGTATTTATGCCTTTGACTATTGCTTTGTCTTTGTCGTTTTTTGTTATATTTTTAATAAAAACTCCGTCTATCTTTAAGATTTCCGTTTTTATAAACTTAAGATACAAAAACGAGGAATATCCACTGCCAAAATCATCTATTACAAAGTTTATACCGTAATATTTTAAAAATTCTTCTATTTCTTCAAACTTCTCTAGGTTTGCAAGAGATTCTCTTTCCGTTATCTCTATATAAAGTTTATCTTTCATATTGTAATTTTTTGCAATATCCACCACTTCCTGGAAAAATGATTTGTCTTTAAAAGCCTTTGCGCTTATATTTACAAAAAGCTTGAAATCAGCATTATACTTATCATTTAAATCTGAAATCCTTTCACAGGCTTTTCTTATCATAAGTAAGTCTATCTTGTTTATAAGTCCCAAATCTTCTGCTTCTTCTATGAACTGGTCTGGATATATTATATTTTCATTTAATCTTATCCTGCAAAGAGATTCAAAACCAAATATTTTATCCTTCTTTAAATCAAAAATTGGTTCGAAAGCTGGTTCTATAAGATTTTCGTCTATGGCTCTGTTTATAAGCTCATATATTGACATATCTTGTCTGTCTTTGACTTTTTGAGAAGCTATTACCACATTTGACTTTCCACTTCTTTTTGCCTGTCTTAAGGCCTCTTCCGCCAATAGTTTTACTTCTTCTTTAGAGCAATGGGTTTCTTCATTAAGACATGTGGATATTCCTATGGAAGTGGTTATGTATATCTTTTGATTGTTTATTATTATAGGATGAGTGCTTAGTTTTTTATTTATAGTTTCCATTATAATCTTTGCCGACTGGATTTTTGTATCCTGAGCTATTATACCAAACTCGTCACCGCCTAA
>CAYFGH010000167.1:0-1751 GCA_964342735.1 uncultured Aquificaceae bacterium | reverse complement strand
GTTAAATGTGGTTATACCCCTTCCCGCATACGCTCCTCCAACACCTAACCCTAACTGTCTTTCATACTGTTTATCTATCTGAACTGCTTTTACTTCTATCTTTATGTATATAGGCTTTGTAGAAATATATTCTTTAAGATGTTTTTTGATATCTTCTAAATTCTGTAAATAATCTATGATTGTTACAGCATCCATATTTTTTATAGGAGTTACTATAGCCTTGTCAGATAGGTAAGGTTTTATCAATTGTTGAAACTTGTCTAGGGTTATATATTTGATATAGAATGTTTGAGACTTTATCACGCTTTCTCTTGGAATTTCTGATATATAATTTGACAACTCTTGCTCACAAATAGAAACATCCTTTTGAGATCCCTTCAATACTAGGGCCTTAAATTCTTTACTTTCTATAACCTCTGTGTTGCAATTTTTCTTAGCTTTTTCATAAGCATCTTTAAGATTGCCTTTTATGAATAGAACTTTTGTTATATATTTAGGATGGAGCGAGACGTAATTTGGGAAGTAATCTAATACATCTTCTATATTCTTAGGGTAGTCTTCAATTATTATTTTATTGCCTTCTTCGTGTACTATTACAGCATCTTTTGATAAATAATCTCTTATTAGTTTTTCAAAATTCTCTAAATTTATATCATAAATGTAAACTGGAGCACTTATTTTTGCTATACCTGGTCTTGGTGCTACAAATGTGTAAGGTTTTAACCTTTTGTTTACCTTTTCTATAGCTTCTGGAGAACCGCTTACTACAAAAACACCTAACTTATCTGCCGAATATATGCTGTAGATTCCTTTTATATCCTTTATCAGCGCTTTTGCCTGGTCAATGCTTATGCCGTGCAATATTATAGTTTCTGTTTTCTCTACAGGTTTTGCACTGAGGGTTGGAACACCTTTGCTGTTTAAGAGTGATGATAGCGGTGGAAGAGATTGAAGCTCTTGGCATTTTCCTGAATTTATAACAGTTATTCCATTTATTACGCTGCTTGTTAGACAATATTCTCTTAATATGTTGTTAAACAGAATATCTGCATTTATAGGTTTTGTGATATTTATTGTCACCTGTTTATCCTGGAATTTTGGACCAAACATTATGCTTCTGTTGTCTATTTTTGCTATTGCTTTTATAACATCGGATAATTTTGCATTTTGGAAACTCATACTGTTTATTGTTACTGCATTTGCAATAGATGTTAAAAGCATAAAAGCTATCAGTTTTTTTGCGATGTTTTTCATATTACTTTCCTCCGTTTTTTATTCCAGGAAAAATATCCATCTTGCTTCGTAGTGTCTTTGCGGGATCTTCGTTTATTGGCACTAACTCTACCTGATTATCTGAGCTTACTACTATATAATGTTCTGTTTTGCCATTTTTCTCAACATTAATGTATCCTTCCGCATTTTTCCAGTTAACCGATGAACTGTCTTTTACAGTTTCCCCAAAAGCTACAAGACCAAAGCATAAAGCTATAATAAATAACAATTTATCAAGCATATCTCACCTCTTTTGGGTTGAAACTTTATTGTTTGTTTTATCTTCCACATACTCCCCATTTATATTTATCTTTGTATCAAAGTATGAGTATCCATAGCTGTTTATTTTCATTTTTTTATCAACATTTATGCTTTTTATACAAATATTTTTTATACCTATATCATAACAGCCGTCCGTTTTATTAATATTTGATAGAATATTATCATTGTATGATGGGCTTTCTATTTCTGATGTTATG
>CAYFGH010000166.1:0-1757 GCA_964342735.1 uncultured Aquificaceae bacterium | reverse complement strand
CTTTAAACAAACAGATAATTTTTAAACAAAAAGAACTATACTTATCTTTGAAAAATTTACTATCTATAGGAACATATCTATTAATTTTTAAACAACCCTTAAAGAAAGGTTGTCTATTACCAACCTCCTCCAGACCGTACTTCTGTTCTTCTTTAGTCAACTCTACTTTTTCTAATGCATCCTGTTTTCTAAGATCACTAGAAATCTCTAAAGAGTGTACTGCCCCCTTCGGGGGTTTTTTATATATAGAGAAAATTAATTTTTCGGGAGAAATACGGATTCTTGTAGTGTTTGAAGTTTCATCAGCTGATTGCTTTGGCTTTTGCTGTGGTTTATCAAGTGCATCCAGGAAGGCTTTTCCCTTTTCCGTAATAGAAATAAGATAAGGCTTTCTTCCACGCCCTTGAACCTGTGCTTTTTCTTTCGTAATAAAACCCTGCTCAATGGCATAGGACTCTACGCTATAATAGATGGCTTCAATACCATTGCAAACGTGAGTTACGAGCTCCTGTCTTCTACGTGGCTCATTAGAAACGAACTTAAGAAAATCTACCAAGAGATCTTTAGGGTCTACTTTATTGCTGTAATAAGAGCCGTTCCATTCAAACTTACAGTCTGCATATCTATAAGCTATCTTAAAATCCCTGTCAAAGTTTTTCTTATCGTAAAGTATCTCTCTCAAATAATCGTATACCTCATCCTCAGGCAATCCCAAATCCTTAGCCCACCCTATAGAAGGCATCATTACCTTTGTAAATCTATACGATGTATGCTGTTCTGACAGCCTTTTAGTAGCAATCTTCCATTTTGCAAGGTCGTCATACTGGTTAGCTATAAATTTGGCTGTATCTGGAAGCATGTAAATATCATTAGCGTTTTTCTTTTTTGTTCTCCTTTTCTTTTGCTCCTTATAATATTCAGGCCAGTATATGCGGTTAGTTTCCCATAGTCCAAGTTCTTTCTGGAGCTTCTTAATCGCATTGTACACATCATAAAATTTGGAAGCACCTACAACCTCTTTCACAGGTTTGTAAAACCTTTCATCACCACACCAAATGGGATGGTTAGCCCTGACAAAGGAAGGATCCGCTTTTAAATTCTTCTTCTGAAAGTAGAGATTGATAATAGAAAGCATTTCCTTGTAGTTCTGTAGATGCGTGTGGCCATTTGTATGCTTTCCATGCGGAGTGAGATAAAAACTCCTCCTTCCACTATCATTAGTCTTTATCACAGTAGGCTCTAAATAAATAAATGCCCGGAAGTTTCCAGATTTTGATTTACCACATCCATAACCCTTGATTCCCAGTCTTTTAACCAGTTCTAAGAAAACTGGCTCAACCAGATAATAAGGGCTATCTATATCCAATACCAGAGAAACAAACACATATACGTTATCATCACTTACTATCTTATCCCTCTTGATAAGAAACAATCTATCATTACCATCCTTAGCCTGCTTCCACTGTTTCCAGAAGTTCTTTGGGATCTTAACAGGTTGAGGATGTACCATTACCTTTTTACCATTCTTTATGCTGTCTTTCACAATAAGATCAAGGCGCTCTTTAGTCTTTACAATCCTGGCATCCACAAGATTGTCATCATCCCATATAAACAAAACATAAGGATATTGTTTTGTTCTAGGTTTAAACTGCTTATAAAAGTCTTTTGGCGAAACCTCTTCCTTTGGATGAAGAGCATTATGCTGTAAAATTAACCCTAAATATCTTCTATCATACCTTTTAATAGATGAAGTATCT
>CAYFGH010000165.1:0-1764 GCA_964342735.1 uncultured Aquificaceae bacterium | reverse complement strand
ACTCCAGAGTCAAACATCCCTATTTTCATCATTAAGTATTATAAACGGTTTTTAGTCTTCAAACCCTTTTAGAATACCTTTTATTATATCCCTTGGTGTTGGAGGACAACCTTTTATGAGGATGTCTGGTTCTATGCCTATATCTTTCAAACCGCCTATTACCCCGTAAGCTCCTCTAAAAATACCCCCATCCATGGCGCAGTCTCCTATGGCTATTATGGCCTTTGGATTTGGGACGTTGTTTATGGCATCTATGAGCGGTTTGTACATGTTTCTTGTTATGGGTCCTGTTATCGTCAGGGCATCTGCGTGCTTTGGTGATGCTACAAACCTTATACCAAACCTTTCTATATCGTAAAATACGTTTGATAGGGCTATTAGCTCATATTCACAGGCGTTGCAAGAACCACAATCTACATGCCTTATGTTTAGACTGCCTTTTAAAACCTTTGATAATTTTTTATATATCACTATGTTGTCTTCGTTGCAGGAGGCTATATCCTCTGTTTTTATACCATCTGTTATAAGGCTTTTAATTATATTAAACATAATCTCACCTCACAAATCATTTCCTGCGTAAGATAAATTTAGGCTTTTGTTTATAAGGGGAAAGTCCGCTATTATATCACCGAGCACCGCCTCCTGGATTGTTGGCCAGTTGTGGAAAGATGGGTCTCTTATCTTCCATCTTGATATAAGACCGTTTTCTATTTCAAGCATATGTGTTATGTTGCCCCTCTGACCCTCTGCAAGCCCAAAAGCGTAGCCATTTTCTTTCTTATAATCTTTGTATATTTCTCCCTCTGGTATGTTTGATATAAACTCTTTTATTATGTTAAAGCTCTCCTCTATGTCGTTAAATCTTACTTTTACCCTTGCTGTGACGTCACCGGTCTTTAGTATAAATTCCTTTACCAACCCCCTATAAAGCTTATCCTCCAGTATTTTTCTCGTATCAAAGTAAACTCCACTGGCTTTTGCAACATAGCCAAGGGCAGCATATTTTTTAGCCACTTCGTAAGATATCCTCCCGGTGGTATCTGTTCTTTCTAATATCGTTGAAGAGTTTAAGAAAAGTTTTTTATATTTTAAATACTCTTTTTCTAAAAGCCCTATACTACTTTTAATCATTTTAAAATCAAGCTCTTTTGAAACCCCACCTATTTTTACGATACCTCTGTTTAATCTGTTTCCAGTCAGAGATTCGTTTAACCTCATCACAATCTCTTTCAGTGCGAACACCTTTTGTGCGCCAAAGCTATAACCAACATCCTGGAATATGAAGGCAAAATCGTTGAGGTTGCACATCAGCCTTTCTAATTCAAGCAATATAGCCCTTGTGTATATGGCTTTTGGTGGCACATCCACATTTAGTATAGATTCTGCTGCCCTTACAAAAGCCAGAGAGTGCGCTATGCTGTGATCGCCTGATATTCTTTCAGAGAGCTTTAATCCATACTCTAACGGTTTTCCTTCTGATAGTTTTTCTATGCCCTTATGTTTGTAAAAATGCCTTATCTCAAGCTTTAAAATGGGTTCTCCTATCAGGGTAAATCTAAAGTGCCCCGGTTCTATGATACCAGCGTGTATCGGTCCTACCAGTATTTTAAAAGAGCCTTCTTCTTCAAGCGTTTCATAGTGGTATTCCCTGTAGCCTTTATAGTCTATATTCAGGTTGGCGTCTTTTCTAAGAGGATGAAAATTCTTAGGGTAGTTTTCTGGAAAAAGCATCAAAGGTCTTAGATTTGGATGATTTTCTGGTAT
>CAYFGH010000164.1:0-1802 GCA_964342735.1 uncultured Aquificaceae bacterium | reverse complement strand
ATATCACTATTATTTCATTTCAATGATTTGGTATCATTGTATTTATGTAAGTAAACGATTATGTAATGAAATTTTGCCTTAAATTTTAATTATTTATATATTCACCAGTTTATATATGTGTCTTATTTTATCAACTATGGACGGCTTATTTATACTACCTGACGTTTCTAATGGAATTTTCTTTTTTGTTTTACCTATGCTTACATTTAGATATCCAATTTTTTGATGAGATTTTATTGGTAAAGTAGTATGTTTTTTTATAGATATTGAAAAATTTATCCTTATACCGGGATATTCTGTTATAGACAGGGATTTCGTGGCAATCAATTTTGTCTTTCTCTTGTCTATTTTTAATAGACCCACTTCTTCCCCTTTTTTAACGATATTCTTCTTGAATAGTTCGCTGGATAGTTGTTTAGCTATAGATTTCGCATCTTTTAAAGCGTTCATAAGAGGCTCTTTACCATTGACACCTAATAAAACTCCAAGCATATTAACTTTATGTTTCACAGCATAGAATATGAAGTTACCCAGTGCTCTTGACGAGCTCCCTGTTTTAATACCCTGGATTCCATCCTTGCCTAAGTCATAATTAACATTGTAGACAACCCCCTCTTTAGGAATATAAGTTTGTGGCATCCTTACAATGTGTTTAAATGTTTTTATTTTCATAATTTTCTTGGCTAGCAAAAATTGGTCTATGGCATCGCTTACATTTGCATCTTTAGCACCTGCCGGACCAACATAATGTGTGTTTTTCAAGCCAATAGTAGCGGCGGTTTTATTCATATCTTTCACAAAATTTTCGATGTTACCGCTATTCCATTTAGCTAATATGTACGCAAAATTGTTAGCAGAGGGGATAAGCATACCTTCTAATAGCTTTCTCTCGCTCAAAATTTCACCAGCGAATACTTTTGCTACAGATTGTCTTTCCTTTTTAAACTTTAAATATTCATCCAAATCCCTCTGCGTAATCTTTATCTTTGGACCGTTTTCTCCTTCTTTTAGTGGATGCTTTTTCAATATAATATAGGCTGTCATTAATTTTGTTAAACTTGCCAATGGCCATTCTTTATGAGCGTTGTGTTTTATCAATATGCCATCGTTAACTGTACCAACTGCATATATTCTGCAGTTTTTAGGAACCGTTAAACTTAATTTTCCAGGTACGTTTATATTTTGAATTGTAGGTATAACTTTTAATTTATTGTTCGATTTCAAAATAAAAAAACTAACAATGAATATTATTGTGACAATACTAATCAGACTTAATCTTTTTCTTATGTTTTGTAATTTTATACTCTCAAATCTGTTCATAGTGGAACTTCCTTACTGGCGTTATAACGATGATGCCCAAAAAAGTAATAAACTATAGCATCATACATTGCTTTTGCAAATTTCCATTGGTATCGTGGATTCGTTAGTTTTTTTACATCTTGTACGTTCGTTAAAAATCCCGTTTCTACTAGCACAGATGGTATTCCAGGGGTTCTTAAGACTACAAAGTTCCTTCTGTGTATATTGCGAAGAGTAACATGCCTATGCAATTCTTTATTTAAGAAAAATGCTAGGTCTCTTGCAAATCTATAGCTTTGATTTTTTGTTATGCTCAATGCCATTCTAGCCATTATTTTTCTAGCTGAGATGCTTTTTGTATCTATAGAATTTCCAAACACTGCTTTATCAAAGCTTACATTTCTAACAAGCTCGTTATATTTTCTGTTTATGCCGATAGATGAGAGATAGTATATGTTTGTTCCATGAGGCCACTCTATATGATCTGGAGCTATATTACAGTG
>CAYFGH010000163.1:0-1829 GCA_964342735.1 uncultured Aquificaceae bacterium | reverse complement strand
TTTAAAGCTTTATTTCATTAAAATCTCTTATACAATCTTTTTCCTCGCAGGGTTTATTCCTTGATACTAAAAGACCGTTCATACCGGCCTCTTTTGAGGCTTTTATCTCATCTTTTGCGTCTGATAAGAATAAAAACTCTTCTGGTTTTATGCTGGTAATTTGAGCTATCTTTTCATAAGATTCTTTTTCCTTTTTGGGTCCTGTGGTGGTATCAAAAAAACCATCAAAAAGGTGTGTTATATCCCCATACAAAGAGTATCCAAAAAAGAGTTTCTGGGCTTTTACAGAACCAGAAGAATATACAAAAATCTTATACCCTTTTTCCTTTAATTCTTTCAGTTTGCTGTAGGCATCTTCGTATATATGTCCTTTTAGCTCGCCGGTTTTAAACCCCTCTTCCCATATGTAGCCCTGAAGCTCTTTTAAAAGCGTATCTTTTACATCGTTTTCAATCATCTCTTTGAATGTGTTGTAAGCGGTTTCTAAATTTATATCGTTTTTAAGCTTTTGAGATAAAGAGTTTATTATATATTTGACATGTTCTTCTTCCCAGTGTTTTTGAAGATAATCTCTTAGATGGTTTTTAGAGTATTCAAACATCACATTTTTAACATAATCAATAGAAGATGTGGTGCCTTCTATGTCTGTTAAAATAGCTCTTATCATAATAGCGCTATCTCATCGTGGGTGGGGATTTTCAAAGAGATATCTGAGCCAGTAAAGTGGCCTACCCAGCCCTCCGGTATTAAGAAAAACCTTATGGCTTTGAAAAAGGGCTTTGAACCCATATCAAACCAGTGCTTTGTGCCAGCGGGCACGCTTATAAAATCCCCCTTCTCACAGAACACCACATACACCTTATCATCTAAATGAAGATAAAAGGTCCCGCTTCCATCCACAAAAAACCTCACCTCAAAATCAGAATGAGTATGCTCTTTTAAAAACATGTTTCTTAGCTCGTCTTTTTTGGGATTATCGGGGGTTAGGCTTACCACATCAAGGGTTTTAAATCCAAATTCGTTTATAATCCTCTCTATGTCATCTTTGTAGGCTTTTACCACTTCCTCTTGCTGAGCACCCCATGAAAGCTCATGATCTGTCTCCCAGCGCTCAAACCTCACCCCAAGACCAGACAGCCTTTTTGATATATCTTTATATTCTTTTAAAAGCTCCAAAAGCTTGCCTTCTTCATCATACACTGCCAAGTGGCTCATAGACCGCTCCTTTCTAAATGCATGGCTTTTAGCTCACAATCAAACAAAAAATCAAGGGCTTCAAGCTTTATGTAAGCATCCATAACGTCTTTGCCCCATGCGTATATGCCGTGAGATTTGAGCAAAAACCCGTATTTTACCTCACCATCCTCTATGGCTTTCTGAATGATATTTGAAAGTTTTTTCATATCCTGCATGTTTTCAAAAATGGGTATCTCTACCGTAGCCTCATGGGTGTCTATACCATCAAAAGCCTTTAAAAGCTCATAATCTTTTAATACTACCTTGTCTTTTAAAAGCCTTGAAACGAGGGTAGAGTTTAATGTATGAACATGAAAAACAGCGTTTATATCTGGAAAGTTTTTATAAACCACAAGATGAAGAAGCGTCTCGGCGGATGGTTTTTTGTGGGTGTTTAAAGGGCTGGCGTTTTCATCCACTACTACAAAATCTTTTTCCGTAAGATGTCCCTTGTGAGCACCAGATGCGGTGATGCATATCCTCTTATTATCAAGTCTCACAGACAGATTACCAGCGGTAGCCGGAAGCCAGCCCCTGTTGTGAAACTCTTTCGCCACTTTTATAACATCCTCTATCACCTGTTCCATAAAATT
>CAYFGH010000162.1:0-1872 GCA_964342735.1 uncultured Aquificaceae bacterium | reverse complement strand
GATTTTCTCACAGACACCATACTAAAAGCCAAAGACTTGAAAAGATAGAATGTGTGGCATACTTGGTGTATTTGGAAATCCAGAGACGATAGATATAAACCTTTTTAAAAAAGCATTAGATAAGATAGCCCATAGAGGTCCTGATGCAGAAGGCATTTATCAAAACGAAAATATAATCTTTGGCCACAGAAGGCTTTCTATAATAGACTTATCCCCACTTGGCAATCAGCCCATGGTAGATGAAGAATCAAAAAATGTGATAGTTTTTAACGGGGAGATTTACAACTTTAAATCCATAAGAGATTTTCTTATATCAAAAGGAGTTCATTTCAACTCTCACTCAGATACAGAAGTGCTTTTAAAAGCCTACAGATACTTTGGCATAGAAGCCCTTCACAAACTAAGGGGTATGTTCTCTTTTTGTATATACGATGCCAAAAACAAAAGTCTTTTCTTTGCAAGGGATAGATTTGGTAAAAAGCCATTTTATTATACTTTCATAAAGGGTAATTTCTTTTTTTCCTCTGAGATAAAAGCCCTTTTGACGTTTTTTGATAAAAAACCGCTCCCTGATAAAGAGGCCATGGCAAATTATTTCAGGTATTTAGCCCCTTATGGTAAAACCATGTATGAAGGCATATACAAGCTACCTCCTTCTTGTTTTGGGCTTTTAGACAAAAATGGATTATCGATAAAAGAGTATTATAATCCCCTTGATCATATTTCCAAAAGCTATAAAAACGAAGAAGTACTATTAAAAGATATAGAAGAAAAACTCATAGAATCGGTAGAGCTTAGACTCGTAGGTGATGTGGAAGTAGCGTCTTTGTTATCGGGGGGCATAGACTCATCCTTTGTAAGCGCTCTTTATTCAAAGATTGCTAAAGAAAAATTCAACAGATCTATAAACACGTTTTCCATAGGATACGATGAGCATGAACACTACAGCGAGCTTCCCTGGGCTTTGAAAGTCTCTCAGTTTATAGGCTCAAACCATCATCCCGTCGTTATAAGCTCAAAAGATTTTATGGATAAATTAGATGAGGTGGTATATTTCTTAGATGAGCCCATAAACGACCCTGCCACAGTACCAACATATATCATATCATCTTTTATAAAAGAAAACGGTATAAAGGTGGCACTTTCCGGCGAGGGCTCAGATGAGCTCTTCTTTGGATACGATCTTTATTATAAATATTTAAACTATGAAGATATTAAAAGCCTGAAAAAAGAATCAAAAGATTTGATATTGGAGGCTTTAGATAAAAGTACTTCAAAACCTGTAGAGTTTGTAAGAAGAGCTTTAAAAGACGAGGTTATATTTAGAAGTATAGGAGAGTGCTTTACAGATGATGAGCTTAAAGAGTTTTTACGATTTTCTTATGAGACAAATCAAATTTATATATTTTTAGATAAATTTGAACCCTTTAAACATCATCATACATCCATATGGTATTACTTTGTGGATATGTATATGTGGATAGGAGAAGTGCTCATGATGAAGGTGGATAAGATGGCGATGGCACACTCTGTGGAGTTGAGAGCCCCCATGCTTGATCATAAACTCCATGAGCTCATCTTAAACATAGATCCAGAGCTCAGGATATCAAATCAAAACAAACACCTTCTTAAAAAGATAGCCATAAAGTATCTTCCAGAGGAGATTGTATACAGAAGGAAAAAGGGATTTTCTTATCCTTTTATAGAATGGCTTTATAAGGAAAAAAAGGATATGCTAGAAGACTGGATTGCTATCAATAAAGAACATGGATTTTTTGAGGAAAGGTTTTTGAGATTTTTATATGAAAACGGCAATTCAAAAGCTTACAAACACCATGTGTGGGCGGTAGAGATATTCAACAGATGGTTTAA
>CAYFGH010000161.1:0-1891 GCA_964342735.1 uncultured Aquificaceae bacterium | reverse complement strand
ATTTAATCAATACTGAATATGACTCTTAAGTCAAAATCTTCATCCAATTTTCATCATTTAGGCTTTATATTTTACATATCAACTTTAAGGAGGTTTGATATGAAGAAGTTAGCCAGCACAATCTTAGGACTTGCGGTGGTATCTGGGTTAGCGTTAGCCCAGCCAGCAGCTCAAAACAAGGAAACAAAGTCTCAGGAGAAGTTTGAGCACGTAAAGGCTCGTATCCTCCATATGATTGATAAGAGGATGGACTTCTTACAAAAGCACAAGGCCTGCGTAGAAAAAGCTCAAAACTGGAAAGAACTAAGAGCTTGCAGACCACACAGAAAGATGTGGCATCATCCTATGAAAAAGATGGAGCACAAATAATACCTAAAATGGCACAGGCTAAGGCCTGTGCTTGTCATTGATAAATGAAAAAAAGATTATATTTTAAAATCAAATGGAGGTTAAGATTATGAACATTAAAAGGTTGGCAAACGTAGTGGTATTTTTGGGTATCTCTTCATTGCTTTTTTCCTGTGCTCAAACGGGGCAGTATAGCTTGTCACCGGCGGGCCAGCAAGGAGCAGCGGTGGGTGGTATCCTGGGAGCCACAGCTGGTACGATGCTTGATAGCTCAAATCGCTGGCGTGGTGGTGTTATAGGTGGTGTTATGGGTGCGATACTGGGTGGTACCCTTGGACAGATAGCTAACGAAGCAGCTCAGCAAGCAGCTACTCAAAACCAACCTGTACAGTATTCTAACGGCAATCAAACAGTACAGGCTATACCCCAGGGTCAGGCTCCTAACGGCTGTCAAACTGTAACTACAAAGTATTATCAGAATGGTCAATTAATAAAAACTGAAACAAGACAGATTTGTCCAGGGCAACAGTAAATATAAGCTTTTCTTAACTGCGGGTTATGCCCGCTCTATGTCATATTTTTATATTTTTTTAGTTTTGATATAACGGATTTGACGTAATCCCAGTTGTCGGCGTTTATGCCGTTGTAAGCTTTTATGGCTGTGGGCCAGTTGCCGTATCTTTCAAAGTCTCTGGCCAGTATTGCAGTACCAACTTCTATATTCGTTTTTATATCAAAGAGCTGATTCTTATCCTCTATATTAAACTCTTTCATGATGTCTTTGTTGTGATCGTAGTTTACCTGCATGAGACCCCTGTCGGTGGTACCGTCTTTGTTGTGGTTTACAGAGTAAGGGTTAAAGGCTGACTCTTGATCTATGATGGCGTATATAAGCTCTTTTGGAACGTGATATTTTGAAGAGGCTTCATCTACTGCCTGTTCTATCTGATCTTTTAAATCTTTTGGTAAGCTCTCAAGGCTATCATACCCTACAGGCTTGTTTATATCACCGGTTATGAGTTTTTCTAAATCGTTTTTATTTGATATATCTTTCTGGGGCGGATCGGCGGTCATCTGATTGACAGCGTCAAAGAATTTAAACATCTCAATTAGCGATGAGTTATCGGACATAAATCCATCTTTTGTAAAAGGGATAAACTTTGAACTGCTTTGTTCTGATTTTAACGTATCTTCAAAAGACGGTACATTTTCTTTTATGGTTTTTATGACTTTTTCTTGGGTTTTGCCGCTTTTTAAGAAACTAAAAAGCTCATCTATCCTCATAATCTTATTTTAACTCTTTTAGATACTCTAAAATCTTTTTCTTTTGGCCGGGCTCTTCTTCTCCATTTTTATTTACAAGTTTTAAGGCTTCTAAAAGAAGCTTTTTGGCCTCTTTCTTGTCTCCCAGCATAAACTTTATCATGCCTAAATGCTGTATTATCACAGAATCTTTTGAGTTTAATTTATAAGCTTCTTCTTCGTATTTCAGGGCTTTTTTGTAATCTTTTAGCAAGAAGTATCCATAAGCCAGACTATCAAG
>CAYFGH010000160.1:0-1896 GCA_964342735.1 uncultured Aquificaceae bacterium | reverse complement strand
CTTCATAGGTATAGGGACATTCCTTCGGAATGTTAAATTTATAAGGATCATAACCTCTATCTTCCAACCAGATTATAACTTCTGCTCTTGCTCTTTTCCATGCTTTATCTACGGTTTCTTGCAACGGCAACTTACTCTTTAGACTTGGATAAGCATCTATAATAGCTTCTATTCTGATTCTTGAGTTTTCAATACTTTCTATCCAATCATATCCTGCTCTCTCCTCACCGTATGGAGAACCAGCTCCTGCTATACTTCTAAGATTATCCCACTTATACAGATGTTCTAATATGATCTCTAAAAAGTGAATTGCCTCTTTTAAGTCTGCTCTTGACATATCTTCTATCTCCTCTAGTAAGTTCTCCCAATCCACCTGGTCGTACTTCTTTTCTTTCAAAAGGTTCAGATTTATTTCAGCCCACAGCGGGAAATCCTTATCGTAAAGCTCTTTAAGCTCGTTTTGTGTAATTATCATCGTCATAAGCTTTTGCCTCCTTATGTATAATATAAATTAAAAGTACTTTAACTGCAATCTTATATTGTATTTATGATATTTTTTTAACTTATAAAAGAACATAATAATAGACAGGCAACAATGTTATCTCAACACCATCAATATTGAACTCGTCTTTCTCATCAAAAGTAAGTATCATGGCTTTTCTTGAACCGATATATTTTGAAGCTTCCAAAAGGCCCTCTATCTCTCTTTTTCTGGTTTGAGGGTTTGAGGTATCGTAAGTTATCTGAATAGGAATGCATTCTTTATTATGACAGGCTATGATATCGCATTCCTTGTTTTCTTTGAAAAAATAAACATCGTAACCTCTGGCTTTTAGCTCTTTTATCATCGTATTTTCTAAAAGAACACCCGTATTCTCTTTGAAAGAGAATGTAAGAGCGTTTAAAAGACCGTTATCTATAAGATAAGCTTTCTTTTGAAACTCGGACTTTAAAACAGATGGTGAGTATTTTTTTATAACAAAGAGAAAATATATATCCACAAGCATATCAAGATACTCGTACAAACTATCCTTGCTTATCCTGTAGCCCTGGGATTTTAATTCGTTGAACACATTGTTTATTGACAAAGGGCTTCCAGCGTTTTCCACCACCCTTTTTATAAAGTATTTCAAAGCCGTTTGGTTCTTTATGCTATACCTTTCCACCAGATCCCTATAGAGCATCACCTCAAAGTAATCCTGCAAAGTTTTCAGTTTCAGGCTTTTATCATCAAAAAATAAAACCTCTGGAAACCCTCCGTAAAAAAGATACTCTGAAAATTTTTCCTTTAATAGGGCTCTTTTTTCTATGTTGTAAAAATCAGGCTCTTTATAATAAAAGCCCTTGAAACTCAAAAATTCTTTAAAGGTAAGAGGGAAAACTTCATAAGTGAGGGTTCTTCCCCTTAAAGATGTGGCTATCTCCTTTGATAACAACTTTGAATTTGAACCGGTAACGTATATATTTCTGGTATATCTATCGTAAACCCTCCTTACGAAAGTCTCCCATCCTTTTACATTCTGCAGCTCATCAAAAAACATGTACGTATCCTTAAGGCTGATAGAAGGATAGAGCTCTTTGTAAGCCTCCAGCAAAAGACCAAGCTCTTGTGATGTTACATTTAACCTCTCATCCTCAAAGTTTATATACAAAATCCTTTCTATGGGTATATCCTTTAAAAGCTTCTTTATGAGTTGAAACATTATATAAGTTTTACCACTTCTTCTTACCCCTACAAGAGATATTATCTTGCCGGTGTTTAGTGGTATATCAACATCTCTATCCAGAACCTTTGGAAGGGGTTCCTGGTGAAACTCCGCTATGATTTGCTTGAACACATCTTTCCTTGTCATAAGGAAATTTTAGCATAAATCTTTCCTTCTTAGAAGGAAAATA
>CAYFGH010000159.1:0-1945 GCA_964342735.1 uncultured Aquificaceae bacterium | reverse complement strand
AACAAAGGGACTGTGGAGTTTATATTGAGGGTGTTTAATATAAAATGACACTCATGAGAATTTCATCTTAGAGCTTTATAATATATCCTTGTGAAGTTTAGAGCTTTTAAAATAGCGATAAGATATCTTTTGAGCTTCAAAGGAAGCACCCTTATTATAAGCTTTATATCGTTCCTTGGGATTGTGATAAGCACCGCGGGTATCCTTCTTACAAACGGGGTTTTTGAGGGCTTTCAGGATAATCTCAGGATAAAGCTCTTAGGAGCCATGCCAAATGTGATTTTGACTTATTTAGGTGATGATTCTAAAAGCGATATACCGAGGGTTTTAAAGCTTTTAGAAAAAAATAAAGAGATAAAACTGTACTCTTATTTTAAGATATACCACGGAGCTATCCAGAGGGGCTCTTACATAAGCGCTGTGAATGTAGATGCTATGGATTTTAGCAACAAAAAAAATCTCGGGTTTTTTGCGGACAAGATAAAGGGATCTCTGGATAAAAAAGGTGTGGTGCTTGGAAAAGATCTGGCAGATATGCTTGGGGCATCTACTGGGGATTATGTGAGTATCATATCGCCGGTGGGCATTCAAACGCCTTTTGGATACATGCCGAAGGTGCAAAATCTCCCTGTGGTGGGTACACTTCACAGCGGTATCTTTGATATAGACTATTCTACGGTGCTTATGGACAACACGGTTGCAGACAAGCTTTTTGTAAACAATCCACCCACGAGGGTAGTTGAAATAAATCTAAAAAATCCTTTTGAAGCCAGTGCTTTTGCTAAAAGCCTGAAACCTGTGGTAGGAGATAAGTTTATCATCACCACATGGGTGGATATGAACAAACCCCTTTTTGAAGCGCTTCAAACCGAAGAAAGGGGTATATTTTTTGTGCTTACGCTTATGATAGTAGTGGCATCTTTTAATATCACAAGCCTTCTTTTTATAAAGGTAAAAGAAAAACTAAGAGATATCGCCATATTTAGAGTCTACGGAGAACCCAGGAGCTTTATCATGGGTATCATGCTGATTCAGGGGTTTTTGCTAAGCTTTCTGGGGTTTCTGGTGGGAGTTTTAATATCCTTTGTTCTGGAGTTTTTCATAAACAAGTTTAAACTAATACATGTACAAAAAAGCATATACCTCATGTCCTATGTGCCGGTTTCAATATCACTCAAGGATGTGATAGAGGTGTTTGTGCTGGTGATGTTTTTGACGCTTCTTTCTGGTTTTATACCCTCTTATTATGCTGTAAAAGAAAACATCGTGAGGATACTAAGAAATGACTGATACGCTTATAGAGTTAAAAAACGTCACAAAGCGCTACAAAGACACGCTGGTGTTTGAAAATCTAAATTTAACTGTGGAAAAGGGCGAATTCTTAGGTATCATGGGGCCCTCTGGGTGCGGTAAATCCACAACGCTTCACATAATGGGTGGTATAGAAAAACCCACCGAAGGAGAGGTTTATATATTGGGGGTCAAACACACCGAGGAAAAGAAGATAGCAAAGCTAAGAAAAAAATACATATCTTTTATATTCCAGTTTTACTATCTTTTAGAGGATTTTGATGTGCTTGAGAATGTGGCTTTGTTTGGGGATATGAAAAAATCTTTAGAGCTTTTAAAATTTTTAAGGTTAGAACACAGGCTTCATCACAGACCCTACGAGCTTTCAGGCGGTGAACAGCAAAGGGTAGCCATAGCAAGAGCCCTTGTCAGAGAACCAGAGATTTTAATAGCGGATGAGCCCACCGGAAACCTTGATTACGAAGAATCCAAAAAGATTTTTTCTTTATTAAAAGCCCTAAACAAAGAATCAAATCTTACTATCGTAGTAGCCACCCACAACGAAGAGCTAAAACCTTTCTTTGACAGGATATTTTATTTAAAATAAGGCGGGGCAAAAGCCCCAGATGCATTTAAATTAGAATCTCCATTCAAG
>CAYFGH010000158.1:0-1949 GCA_964342735.1 uncultured Aquificaceae bacterium | reverse complement strand
GCAAGGTATTTAAAGGAGTTAAAAAAACAAGATAACGATTATTCACCATGTTTTAGGTATATAGACAGGATTGAGCTTTTAGAAACCTTTAAATCATTGGAGAAGTTTGTAAAACATGAAAACTTACCAAGTCAAGATGATAGTTTACCACCAAATTTTGAAAAGCTATACAGCGATTACTATAAAAACAAAATGATAGAGGAGTATATTGGCAGGGCTTACTGGTATTTTTATAAGTTCAGACACAGCATTTTTTATTTTATAAGAGAGTTTGCTTTGAAAAATAAGGATATAAAAATAGAAGGATACGACAGGATACTCTATGAAGAGATTTTAAAAGATGCTTTGGATGTTAATATAGACGAAAATTCTAATAATATCATAATAACAGATGGCTTTTATAGAAAGATAGATTTTGAAAAGCTAAAAAACAAAAAAGCCCTTATAATCTTTGCAAACAAGAAAAGAGTTTACAACCTTGTAAAAAAAGGCGTTGATTTATTTGATTTTGGAGTGGTAAAAGAGCCTGTAAACGAATATACAAAAGAAGAGCTTAAATATATACTATCTAAGTATTTTGAAAATTATGAAGTTTATGAGACACCTGCAAATATATATGAGTATGAGTCTGTTTTTGGAAAATCCATTTCAACAGAAGACCACGCACCTCACAACGTATTTTTGAGAGCTTCTATAAACTCTTTACAGGGGGCTTTTTTAGTGGCTGTTATAAATGATAGTATAAACTTAAGGCATCATCTTGATACATTCAGCGCCATGCAGTATCAGTATCTTACCTCTTACAGATATAAAGATGTATCCTTTTTTACTAAAAGCCCAAAAACCATAGAAGATTTTGATATAGTGGAATTAAATAAAACAGATAAACCAAAGTATAAGAGTTTTCTGGCTTTTGAGAAAGAGAATTTGTATGATTTTTACATCGCTTTAAAAGAGCTAAATCACGATATATATACTGCTTTTGTGCCAGTAAACGATTATGAGTCAAAAAAAGAAACCCTCATACAAACCCTTTCAAACATTGGTCTTGATATAGTGTTTTCTGATTTTAAAAACCTAAAACAAAAAACCTATCTGAACTACATCTCATCAAGGATAATCTTTATAGATAGACAAACAACGCTTGAGGATTTGATAAACCAGTTTAAAGATAAAAATGATAAAAAAGATGATGTTTTAAAAAAGTTAAAAAATATGTTCTCAAAATTCTCACCTGCCAAAACTATATATCTTTCCACAGATAAAAGGATAGTGGAGTTTTTAAAAGATATAGGTTTTGAAGCAAGGTATTTTTATGGATACTATTCTAATAAAAATATAGAATCTTCATTTGAGCCAAAGCGAGGTGTTTATTATCTTTCAGAGGCTTTTATTCATAAAACCTATTCAGATAATGCTATAACAGAGTTTTTTATTAAAAAGCTTTCAAACTTCAGAACATCTTTAAAAGCCTTAAAAGAGGATATTGGTTTAGAGGATGTAAGAGAGTATTTTTACGATTATCTTTACATGGGAGCTTACGCTTGTAAGTATAATGACAGTTCTATAAAACACGCTGGCAACATAGACTTTGACGATGAGATGGTCTTTAGAGTAGCCCTATCCACTATCACAAAAACAAGGGATTTTCCAGAGTATATCTATAAAAAGGATATAAGCACATTGTTTAACCCAAACAATATAATAATAGGTCTTTCTGATATCATCTCAGAAACTCTAAATATCCGCCTTCTTGAGGCTTTTAGTAAAAATACGCTCTTTATAACAGATTATAAGCCACTCTTGGAAGATGTATTTGGCAAGTACGCTGAATATATATCAGGGTTTTCCATAGAGGATATCGTAGAAAAGGCAAGATATTTTAAAGAGAATAGACAGGAGAAAAAAGAGATAGTGTCTTATATTAAAAAGAATATTAAAGAGTTTGA
>CAYFGH010000157.1:0-1964 GCA_964342735.1 uncultured Aquificaceae bacterium | reverse complement strand
TCAAAAAACTCTTCGTTGAAAAAGCCATCTTTTATGCAGGGTATGTTTACACATTTTCTTATATCTGATACATCAGATTTGTAGCATTCTATATAATCTCTGTACTTGTTGTAAAGCTCCTGGTTTAAAGGATGCATATTTCCCGGAAAGACTATATCAAATATCTTTTGTTCTTTTGGTATATCAGTATCATCTGTGGATGGGTTTAAACTGCTCATTATAAAGCCATTTGATGTCCACCAGTAGGCTTTTATACCAAAAGCCCTGAAACATTCTGCTAAGAATTTATCGTGCTGTATGAGTGCAAACTTGTGTTTGTAGGCTTTTAGTATATCTAAACCCTCTTTCGTGAGGCTATACTTCCCAAGTGTTGGAAAATCCACCTTCAAAGCTATTATGGGAAAATTAAACTCTCTGAACCAGAAATCCCTTGGTTTTAAATCCCAGGTGTTTTCATTTCTCATGAAAAACAAATCCCCATAAAAACCAAAGAAGGCAAAATCTGGTGAGAAATCCTTTACCTCTTTTCTTAATTTTCCTAGGTTTAAAGGTATATCTTTTCTTAAAACCCCTACCGTGTAGCCCTTTAGAGCAAAAAGCTCTGGGTAGTTTGATATGAGCTCCCAGTGGTCTGTGATGAGGACTTTTCCTTTGTTTCCTTCAGCGTATATTTCAATGTAGGGTTCATCGGAGCTCAAAATAGAGGTTTTATGGAACGTAAAAACAGATTTTTCATACGTGTTCCATTTTGAAAAATCTATAGCTCTTTCGCTTTCTTCTGATACTGGAAATGAGCTTACATATATGTATGTGCCGTATCTGGCTTTTAGTTTGTAGAAATTCTCATGCTCAAACAAGGACATGTAGATATTGTTGCCAAGGTTAAGTGTGCTTGCCAGAAACTCACCAAAGTACTCTCTTGGGTAAGAAAGCTCGCTGGAGCGGTATATGTATACATCTTTTTTGATATCCTTTAGTAGCTTTATCATCGCATTTTCACTGACACAAGTTTTTACAGGGTCCACATACCTTCCTAAAGTTTTTAACAGGCTTTCTCTGTTTGGTGCACCTATTATAATGTGCTTTTCTTTAAAAGCCTTCAAAAGGCTAATATCTTCTAAAAACCTTACATCCGGGATGAGGACTATATCTACCTCTTTTAGTATCTCCTCTAAGGGCCTTTCGTCGTATCTTACGCCAAATACCACAAAACCAATCTGTTTTAGCTCTATATCATCTTCTACACTCACAACATCGTATCCAAGATAGCTAAGAAGGTGAGATAGCTCTCCGTTTAGGGCTCTGTAAACAAGCACTTTGCCCTTTAGTTTTGATGCTTTTAAAAGATAGGCTATATCTATGTTATGAAGCTTTCCAAGAAGACTCATCGCCACAGGGTTTTTATAAAAACTGAAAAATCCCAAAGTTCCCCACTGGGCTATGGTTTTATCTACACTGAAGCTTTCTTTATCAGAAAACACGCTTTTGCATACACTACACTCTTTATACTCTTTTTTATTTTCTATATCTATTATATTTAGCGCTGTTTTGGCGTTGCAGTATCTACATACTCCTTCTATGGTAATTTCTTTGTTTGCTTTTTCTATGGCATCTTCTATATAAGAATCATCTATTTTCTCTATCTGAAGGCAGGGGTTAACGGATGCTCCTCTTGCACGGGCCTCTATACAAACCCCATCTGTTATCCTCATACAGGGAGCAGAACACAGACTTCCCACGTAAGGGACTTTCAAAAGCTTTACATGGGATATCTCACCAAACACCTTCTCATCAAACCCACCCACTATAAAAACACAAGGGATTTTATTAACATGGCATATAAAAGCAACAGCTGGATGTGTGGTAATGACTGCTTTTGCACTCTCTAACGCACTTACTATCTTCTTTATCGTGCTTTTACTGAAAGTGTCTTTTGGTATGTTTATACTTTTATCTATGTTTGA
>CAYFGH010000156.1:0-1995 GCA_964342735.1 uncultured Aquificaceae bacterium | reverse complement strand
CCTAAGATGATAATAGGTGGGGCTTCTGCCTATCCCAGAGTTATAGACTGGGCTAAGATGAGAGAGATTGCAGATGAAGTAGGTGCGTATCTCATGGTGGATATGGCACATTATGCAGGGCTTGTAGCTGGCGGAGTATATCCAAGCCCAGTACCTGTGGCTCATTTTGTAACCTCCACCACCCACAAAACGTTGAGGGGACCAAGAAGCGGATTTATACTAACAAAGCAGGAGTTTGCGAAAGATATAGATAAAAGCGTATTTCCAGGTACCCAGGGCGGTCCTTTGATGCATGTGATAGCAGCAAAAGCCGTATGCTTCAAAGAGGCTATGAGCGATGAGTTTAAAGAATACGCTGCCCAGGTGGTAAAAAATGCCAGAGTCCTGGCCGAAGAGCTTTTAAAGGAAGGTATAAACGTTTTAACGGGTGGCACAGACTCTCATATGGTGCTGGTGGATTTAAGAAACATAGGCATCACTGGAAAAGAAGCAGAAAACAGGCTTGGAGAAGCAGGTATCACAGTGAACAAAAACGCAGTGCCCTTTGACCCCTTACCACCTACAAAAACAAGCGGCATAAGGATAGGAACACCGGCTCTTACCACAAGAGGCATGAAAGAAGACCAGATGAGAATCATAGCAAAGATAATAGCAAAAGTTTTAAAAGACTACTCCGAAGACACCATCCAGAAAGCCAGAGAAGAGGTAAAAGAACTCTGCGATGCTTTTCCCCTTTACAAAGAACTGAAAGATGAGATTTGTATTTGATGGAAAAGAGTATGAGCTATCAGAGTTAGAGCTTAAAATCTTAAAATACCACAAGATAATGGGTCCAGATTATTCCAAGCTCATATCTCACAGGTTTCATATAAGCCTTCAGGAGGCTTTTGATATACATAAAAAACTTCTAAACATGGGGCTGCTGGAAAAAGTGACAGCCCCCATCGTGAACTATCACTCAAAGGACAAAAGGCTAAAATCCGTAAAACATAGAAACCATACCTACTACGATTTATCAAGAACCGGCAAACTCCTTTTAAGAGAGTTTGAAAAACAAGTAAAAGAGATAGAACTAGAGCTTGAGTTTCCTTACAAAAGATAACCTAAACTCTGAGGTTTATAAAAGCTTTTAAAATAAAAATGTAAGAAATATAAACAAGAAACACACCTATTCCCACTATCACCAGAAATGAGCCTGTAAGCATAATATCTCCGGCTTTTTTAAAATAAATTTCACCTGTGGCTTTGTATATCCTGTCAAAGGCAAGTTTGTAGTGATAGGCCACAACGATACCAAGCACATAACCAAGCATAAATACCATAATTGATATTAAAAAGAAAAAAACCTCTGGGTTTCCATGGGCTTTTAAAGTTCTTGCTATCAAATACCCCACACCAAAAAATATTTCAAATATTAAAAGCCCAATAGCAAGGATAACATTTGGCATAAACCCAGCCATAAACTTCTTGTAAATAAGCTGGTCTTTTAAAGCGTTGCTAAGCCCTGTGATAGCTTTTGCTATAAAGATAAGCCCCGCAAAAAAACCAAACATTCCCAAAAAAGGTATGATGGATGTTGTAAGAAGCACCCCTCCTATGATGCCGTTTCTTCTAACATCTGAAAGACTAGCACTAGCCATTTTCAAGCTTTTCTATAACCTTTACAAGCTCTTCTGGTACTTCCATCACCGAAAGCCTTGGCATCTTCACCAGATAAAAATCTTTAAAAGCCTCGCTTGATTTTATCTCAGAAAGACTTATACTCCTTTTTAGTCTTCTTACAGGCTCCACATCAAACACAAAAAGCCCAGAAGCATCCTGATAAGGCTCTGATACTATCTTAGCAAGACCCACTATCGCCTTTTCATCTCCGGTATGATATATATACGCCATATCCCCAACTTTCGCACTCTTCATAAACTTCTGCGCCAGCGGATTTTTCACCCCATCCCAGACAGTCCTTCCTTCTTTTTCAAGCATCTCATAAGAGTAAGA
>CAYFGH010000155.1:0-1996 GCA_964342735.1 uncultured Aquificaceae bacterium | reverse complement strand
CAGTCTATAAAAGAGGTTTTTTGAATACCATATATCATACACTTTCAATTACATACTCTAACCTATCCTTAAACTCCTCCTTTTTGCCGGCGTTCCATCTTTGAACCGGCCTGTAGTAACCTACTACCCTTGAGTAAACTTCAGAAGGCGCATCACAAATAGGACAGTTAAAATGTTCACCTTTTATATAACCGTGGTTTGGGCATACGGAAAACGTAGGAGTGATTGTAAGATAAGGTATGGGATAGTTTTCAAAAGCTTTCTTTATAAACTCCGGCACAATATCTTCGTTTGGAGATTCTCCTAAAAATGTATGCACCACAGTACCACCGGTATAAAGCGTCTGCAAATCCTTCTGGTGTTCTAAAACCTCAAAGGGGTCATCTGTATATCCAACAGGTAATAGTGTGGAGTTTGTATAGTAAGGTTCGTTCTCACCAGAGGTGATGATATCGGGAAATCTCTTTTTATCGTGTTTGGCGAGCCTGTAAGACGTCCCTTCTGCCGGGGTAGCCTCTAAATTGTAAAGATGACCGGTAAGCTCCTGATATAGACTGAGTCTTTCTCTCATCTTTTGCAATATCTCTATCGCAAGAGCTTTTCCCTCAGGCGTATCTATACCCTTACCTAAAAAGTTTAGCAAAGACTCATGCATACCAACGATACCTATTGTAGAAAAGTGATTGTCAAAGGATTTAAGATAGGACGCTGTATAGGGCATCAGACCGGCTTTTAGGTTTCTTTCTACCACACGTCTTTTTATCTCCAGAGATTCTTTGGCAATATCCATCATTTCAAAAAGCATTGAAAAATACTCTTCTTTTGTTTTAGCTAAATACCCTATGCGCGGTAAATTGATGGTTACAACACCTATGCTACCGGTTTTATCAGCAGCACCAAAAAGCCCACCCATCTTGCTTCTTAACTCTCTTAAATCCAGCTGAAGCCTACAGCACATAGACCTTACATCACCGGGTTTTAAGCTTGAGCTTACAAAGTTTTGAAAATAAGGCGTGCCGTATTTGGATGTCATCCTCCAAAGAAGCCTGGCGTTTTCTGTATAATAATCAAAATCTTTTGTGATGTTGTAAGTGGGGATAGGGAAGGAAAAGATTCTACCGGCGTAATCGCCTTCAAGCATAACCTCTATAAAAGCCCTGTTTATTATATCCATCTCCTTCTGAAAATCTCCGTAATAACCTATATCAGGCCTGTCCTCTCCTCCTATTATTACAGGTTTATTTTTCATATCTTCTGGCACTGTCCAGTCAAAGGTAAAGTTTATAAAAGGTGGCTGAGAGCCCCATCTGGAAGGAACGTTCATGGCAAAAACCATCTGCTGTATAAGCTGTTTAACATCTTGATAATCAAGCTTATCAACCCTTACAAAAGGCGCTAAGAACGTATCTACAGAGTTAAAAGCCTGTGCTCCAGCAAACTCCATCTGCATAACACCCAGAAAGTTCACCATCTGACCAGTAAGAGCCGATAGATGCTTTGCGGGTCCTGCTACAATCTGACCATAGCCTCCCCTGAAGCCTTTCCTGAGCAAATCTTCCATGGACCATCCAGCACAGTACGCCACTATGCCGTGGGACAGGTCGTGTATATGGATATCAGCATTTTCGTGAGCTTTTCTAATATGTTCAGGATAAACATTTTTTAGAGTGTAGTTTGCAATCACAGAACCAGCTACATGTAGATAGAGCCCCGGATAAGAGAAGCTTGAGTTAGAATTCTCAAAAGTCCTCCAGTCTTCCTGGCTTATGTAGTTTTTAACCAGTTTATCTATATCTATCGTAGTGTTTTCTATTTTCTCCCTTGCTGCTGCCCTTTCTCTTCTATAGACTATATAAGCTCTTGCAACCTTAGAAAACCCATGCGATATAATAGCCTCCTCCACTATATCTTGAATCTGTTCTACGCTTATAAGGGTTAAACCCTTTCTGGATATTGTGCTTAAAACCTCATCCGTTATATCCTTTACATATGCGTT
>CAYFGH010000154.1:0-2027 GCA_964342735.1 uncultured Aquificaceae bacterium | reverse complement strand
ATTGTTTATATAAAAATTTTTTTATATACTATCCCAATGACAAAAGAGATTCTAAGCCCATTGATTTTTGCACTTACGATGTTTCTTATCATAAGACAACCCAAAAATATCCCTATAGGTATATCAGCCACCATCGGTGCAGTGCTTAGCTTTTTGTTCGGTATCGTTGATTTGAAAGATGTATATGAAGTGATAAAAATCGTCTGGGATGCATCGCTTGCTTTTGTGGGCATCATATTTATATCGGTGGTGCTGGACAACATAGGATTTTTTGAATGGGTTTCACTAAAAGCTATAGACAAAGCCAACGAGGATGGATTGAGGCTTTATATTTACATGCTTTTAATAGGGGCTTTTATATCGATATTTTTAGCCAACGACGGTGCAGCGCTCATGCTTACTCCGATAGTTTATTCCAAGATAAAACACCTTGAACTAAAAGACGAAGGGGCAAAAGCTTACATGATGGGAGGAGGTTTTATATCAGATACCGCAAGCATAGGACTTGTGATATCAAACCTCACAAACATCATCACAGCAGATTTTTTCCATATAAGCTTTATAGACTATGCAAAGGATATGTTTCTGGTAAACGTGGTATCCATAATAGCTTCCATACTGGTTTTGGTGGCTTTTTATAAAAAGCATATACCAAGAACCTACAAAAAGGAGATTTTAGAGGATAAGAAACCAGAGGAGGCTATAAAAGACAGATTTTTGTTTGTTATGAGCTGGCCTATAGGGATTTTTACGATAATTTTACTGTCTTTATCCCATATTTATAATATCCCAACATCTTTTATCATAATATTATCCGGAATCATTATTTCCCTTACAAGCCTAAAAAACAGAAAAGTGGATATAAAGCATATAATTTTAAAAGAAACACCATGGCAGATACTTATATTTTCAATAGGCATGTATATCGTGGTATTTGGTCTTCAGAATGAGTTTTTATCTCATATATTACCAGATGTTATAAGACATGTGATAGAAGCAGGTAAGTTTGCGGCCATAATAAGCGTTGGTATAATGTCTGGTGTGATGTCAGCTCTTATAAACAACCTGCCCACCGTGATGATAGTAAATCTAAATTTAAAATTAGCAAACGCTCCAGATACTATCACACATACGCTGGCGCTTGCAAACGTCATAGGCACAAACATAGGACCCAAGATGACGCCGATAGGCTCACTGGCTACACTCCTTTGGCTTCATATCCTAAACAAAAAGGGTTTAAACATCTCTTACAGATACTACATGAAGGTGGGCATTATCCTTACCATACCCGTTCTTGTTATAACCCTTATAAGTCTTTATATAGTTAGCAACTTCTCTTTGTTGCATTTTTAACGCATATTGGGTATATTATTAGGTGATGAATACAGATAGATTAAAAGAGGAGTTTAGGGCTTTTCTTAAAAAACACAACTACAAGATTACAAAAAATAGATTGGATTTGATAGATGTCATAGCAAACTACAAAAAACATTTTGAGATAGAGGAGCTTGTAAACTATATCCAGAGCACTCAAAAGTTAGCCTCAAGAGCCACCATATATAGAACTGTAAAGCTTTTGATAGATTTTGGTATAATAAAAGAAATTATCAAACAAAACAACAAAACCATATACGAGTTTTATACTCAGGAAGAACACCATGATCACCTCATATGCTTATCCTGCGGGCGTATCATAGAATTTTTCAATGAGGATATAGAAAAACTTCAGGATGAGATATGTGAAAAACATAAGTTTACACCTACATACCACAGGTTAGAGATATTTGGACTGTGTGAACAATGCAAGAAAAAAGAGCAATCTACCAAAGAAAAGTAAACTTTTACGAGACAGACGCCCAAGGAGTGGTGCATCATTCAAACTATTTCAGGTATTTTGAGGAAGCAAGAGGACATCTGCTGGAGCTTTTAGGATACCCATACCACAGGATGCATAACGAAGGTTTTTTTGTGGTGCTTGTAGAGGCTAACATAAGGATAAAGCGCCCCATCCTCTATCAAGATACCTT
>CAYFGH010000153.1:0-2080 GCA_964342735.1 uncultured Aquificaceae bacterium | reverse complement strand
CCTATAAGAGCCATCAGTATACCTATCGCTATTGAAAATATACCCGACACATACTTTATGTTGCTTATAAAAGCGCTAAACTTCATACTCCCAAAACCCACCAGAAACCCAAGAAAGATGTAAGACAGCACCCGTCCAACGTTGTACAGAAAAAGATAAAGAACGTTTTTTACATTGTTCTCTTCGCTCAGTTTTGACACGCTGGCAGGAAACACTCCGCACATACCATAACAGTGTATAAAAGATAAGAACCCTGATGCAAATATAAGTGCATAGTTTATCATATGTCTTCGGTTTCCAGCCTTTTTATGGCTGAAACAGGTATTCTGTAGGTGCCGTTTAGCTTCACTATACGCTCTCCATCTTCTGTCCAGAATCTACCACACTGTATCATACGGTACACCGTCTTGGTGCTACAGCCAAGAAGCTGTGCCAGCTCTCTTACGCTGAGATACTTCTTCTTAAATTCCATAGACCTGACCTCCTTACTAACCATATATTATTAGTATAACCAAATATGGTTAGAAGGTCAAGTCCTTAAAAATAAGCAAGATCAATAACTTACTTTCTGGCTTTGCCAGTGGAGGCCTTTGGCTTGGCCTTTTCCTCTTTCGGGATTTCAATATCAGGAATCACCTTGAGAAGCTTGGGTTTTATCTCTTCTATATGGTCCTTCATACTCCTTATACGGTAGTGGATTGAGGAGAAATCCGGAACTTCTATACCTTTTGGTACTATCTCCTTGGCCTTTTTCTCCAGATCCCTCAAAGACCATCCGTATTTCTCTCTCAGCGCTATAAGGAAAAGTACCAACCTGTCGTCGTACTTCTTGGGCCTACCAGGTCTTTTGCTTTTTTTTGCCGGCACCTTTGGCAAATAATCTTCAAGCTTAACCAGATATTGTTCTAACTCTTTTTTTGTCATCATGGTTATTATTATAACACATTTTCGCTTTTAAAAGCCAGCAAGACTCCCTTTGGAATAAGAAACCTATCGATCCTGTAAACCCCCTCAAATATATCTGCCCCGCCACCGGTCAACACCGCATCTAATTTTTCTTCGTTCTTTATAGCCTCTATGGTGCTGAAAATTTCCCTCACGATACCAAAAGCTATGGCCTCTTTTGTGCTGGTGGGTTTTTTCATAATACTAAAAGCCTCAAAACTGTCCATCGTGTTGGGCAGGTGCGGTATGCTAATATGCAGTATCTCACTCCTTTTTTCAATGCCGGGCGTTATATATCCATACTCTATCTTCATATCTTTTACAACGTCGTAGGTGATGGCACTTCCCATGCTGACCACCAGAATATCTTTTGAATAGAGCACAGAAGCGGAGTAGGAGTTTATAAGCCTGTCTATACCGTATCCATCATAGGGGGCTTTAAAGTCTGTGAGCTTTTCAAAAAAAGATATGTCTATTTTCTTTAATTTGTTTATTATGATAAAATCTTCAAAATGCTTGTTGGTGCAGATGGTATAAATATCTTCTTTTTTATAGTTTCCTAAATATTGCTCTAAATTTTGCTTTTTCGCAGGTATGTCAAAAACAACATCTATCTGCTCCAGAGACTTTGCTTCGTAGCACTTTATCCGGGTGTTGCCAATATCCAGTATTTTCAAGGTTCTAATGAGTAGTTTGGAGCTTCTTTTGTGATGACCACATCGTGAACGTGCGATTCTCTATAACCCGCATGCGTAATCTTTATAAATCTGGCGTTTTCCTGAAGGGCCTTTATATTGGGGTTTCCGGTGTATCCCATGCCGGATTTAAGACCACCCACCAGCTGATAGAGCACGTCCACAACGCTTCCCTTGTAAGGCACCCTTCCTTCTATTCCCTCCGGCACAAACTTCTCCAAGTTTTCCTGTGAATACCTGTCGGCGGAGCGCCTTGACATCATAGCCCCCAGAGAACCCATACCTCTATAAACCTTGTAAGCCCTTCCCTGATAGAATATATGTTCACCCGGTGCTTCATCGGTGCCCGCCAGCAGATTACCAAGCATCACCGAGCTAGCACCAGCTGCTATAGCTTTTACTATATCCCCAGAATGCCTTATGCCACCATCCGCTATAAT
>CAYFGH010000152.1:0-2121 GCA_964342735.1 uncultured Aquificaceae bacterium | reverse complement strand
GATTTTTCAAAGAGAAAAAGAAGGTTTGGGGGAGTTTATACTGAGAGTGTGAGGTAATATAATATTTGATATCGCTATAGGTCTAACTCCAAAGTAAATATTTTTAATATTAAACAAATATGTATAAGCTATTATAAAAGATGGTTTTTGGGGCTTTTCAAAAGAAGCGTAACCGCCTAAAAACGTTTGTTTTGGAGTTCCTTCTTCATACAGTATAGAAAAGCTGTTTTCGTAGGGAAGGTAAGCTAGTATATGGTTGTTCTCCTCAAAGAAAAAAGAAGGCCTGTCTACAAAAGATATGACGACGTTTCCTCGTTTTATATTGTTTAGTAGATCTTCTTTGGTTTTTATGGGACTTTTGGAAAAGGCGAAGTTTCTTAGCATACCAAAGGACCATTTGTAAGAGGGTATTAAAAGCCTGATACCAACCTCTCTTATGTATATTTTCACATGATGATCGAGCCCGCCTATTACCGGGTTTTCCCAGCCCTGTTCAAAGTACTTTTTTATGTAAACCTCCGGTGTCAAAAGAGGTGAGAAAAACCTGTATATTCTTTTTTTTAGGAAAATTTTTGGTATAAGAGCTCCGATGTAGCGCCATAAAAATCCATACTTTGAACTTATAACAGCATCTCTTAAATCTATCAGTTCCACCACCAGATCTTTTGTTTTTTCAAGGCGCCATATGTATTTTTTCTTAAAAGGATGGGCTACCACCTTCAAATCCTCTACGCTTATGAGGCTTCCCACTATGCCCTGCTGGTTTGTGATCTTTTCTTCTTTTCCTACTATGGTGTGTTCGTTTTCAAAGCATTTATAACTGGTGTTCTCATGGTCTGTGATGATGACATAGTCAATAGCCTCTTCTTTTTTAGCGGATTCTATATCCTCTGGTTTTCCCAGCGAATCGTATGAAAACTGGGTATGAATATGAAACACAAAGGATTTTACATAAAATTGTGGCGGGTCTATGGGTTTTGATATTTCAGGGTTTTTAAGGCTTTTAACAGGAAGTATAAAAAATAGAAGTTCCAATATACCAAAAGCTATTATAAAAGCGTATATACCTATTATTACAAAAAGAATCCACACTTATAAGATTATACACTACAAAAGATGTTCTGCCAGCTCTTTTCCAAGGGCTATTGGATCTTTGCCCTCAAGGGTCAGCTCCCGGTAATCAGTTCCATCTTCTTTGGCTATAAACCCCTTTATTTTAATACCGTTTTCAGTGAGGGTTGCATGAGCACCCATGGGTATCTGACAGCTTCCTTCTACCGTCTCCAAGAAAGAACGCTCCGCCAAAGCGCATATGTATGTGGGCTCGTGGTTTATCCTCTTTAACAGGTTTGATATGTCCTTATCAGAAGCTCTATACTCAATGGCTATTATTCCCTGACCCACCGCCGGTATAAGATCAAGATACTCCGTTATGATATGAGACATCCCAAGCCTTTTAAGACCAGCGCTTGCTAGTATGATAGCATCATACATACCCTCTTCTAATTTTCTAAGTCTCGTATCTACGTTACCCCTTAAATCTTCAATGATGATATCTTTTTTCCTTTGTAAAATCTGGACTTTCCTTCTTATGGAGGATGTGCCTATTTTTGTATCAGCTGGCATATCTTTTAAACTCTTATAGGTTTTACTCACAAAAGCATCCCTTGGGTCTTCCCTTTCTAAAAACACATCCACTGTTAAACCCTGTGGTATAACAGCTGGTACATCCTTTAAAGAGTGCACCGCAAAATCTATGGTTTTATCTAAAAGGGCGTTTTCTATCTCCTTCACAAAAAGCCCCTTACCACCTATGTTTGCAAGGGGTACATCGAGTATCTTATCACCGGTGGTGGTGATATGAACAATCTCAATTTCTACACCTATGGCTTCTAGCTTTGATTTTACAAACTCCGCCTGCCACAGAGCCAGCTTGCTTTTTCTGGTACCAAGTTTAAGCTTCAACTATGACCTTCTCCTCCACCATTTTTCTATCTAAAAGCTCAAAACTCCTAAAAGATACCGCCTTTCCTTTTTGCACAGATACTATTATATAGGATAGATATTCAAAAGCCCTCTCTTCATCGGTTTTTGAAGCCATGTCAGGATGGTCTGGATGAG
>CAYFGH010000151.1:0-2175 GCA_964342735.1 uncultured Aquificaceae bacterium | reverse complement strand
ACACTTATCCCTACTTTGAAAGAACAACGCTCATATTGCCAAACTACGATAAGAAGCTTGCCACCACAATACTGAATTTTGATATGACCCAATAAACCTTAATGGGTTCATTTACTTTGGTGGAGAAGAAAGACATAGTTTACAGAACAGATATGTCATGTCTGTTAGATAAAATACATTCAATAGATAGACATATGGAGAAATGCTTCAAATAAATATAAAAGCCAAACCAAATAAATTTAAAATATCTCGAGTAAGAAATTAACATCATGATTCCACCTCAAAAAGAATCTCTTTAAAGCTGTATCATTTTGTATAAACATCCAGATAACTAGGAGGCGTTATTCCTTTTCAACATATACTAATATTGAATTGCTTTCAGTCTTGATAATACGCTTTCAAGAATCTATCTTTTATGACTTGAATGTATTGGGTTTCATTTCTGATGAATAGTTTATGATAAGTTATAATCCAGGTTACTTTTGACATTTTATTGAGACAAAGTTGTAAAAATGGGTTTCTTATTTGAAATATTTGTCCATTTGCATGTCATATATGGTGTTTTTGACAGACATGACATCTGGCTACCTAAAAGCATCATAGCTTCTTTATCACAGTTTAAGTTTCTCTGTTTTTCATTTGTTATGAAATCATTTATTATCATAGCTTCTTCTTTAGAGTTTGAGTTAGCCGAAGATATAGCAGCCATACTTATTCCTGTATATCCTCTGTATATTTTCTTGTTGTTACTGTCTCTGGAATAAACAGCAAAAGCAGCTCCATAAAGAGTAACAGGGATTTGATTACTTTTATAGAAAATAGTTCCTTGCTTATTTACGTGTCTAATTGGACATATTATCCACTTTCTACCCTCTTTGTAATAACAATTAGTGTGTTGGTGTGTAACATAAGAATAATAACAAGGATGCTTTCCAAGCATTATGCGCACACTAGGCTTTTCTGAATCTGTATAACATTCCAGGACCCGTTTATCAACACGAAAGTAACGATTCAACATTTTATATCCAGATATTGAAATTAAACCTGCAATAAAAACTTGAGTCATTATAAAAAGAGGTATATACCGTCTTGATTCTTTCACTTCCCACCTCTATATACTATTGTAGTATATACACTGCATGAGCGCAAACAACGTAAAACTAGTAAAATTATTGAAATAACTACGAAAAGGAGAAAATCTGGTTACACAACACGTATAACTGGTGTTTGATTCTCAATATCACTAAAACTTGGAAAATCGTATTGTCTTGACTTAAGGTGTTCATTGATGTAAGCAAATAAAAGTGCTGTGGCTTTTACGTCTTCAGCACAATATCTTGCTATCCTATCAAATTGTTTTTGTGCATATTAAGATTCTACTTTATCTCCTTCACCTTCCTGTTTCACTGGGATACCACACAGATAAGCCAGCTTTTTAAGAGAAATTTTCTTACCACATAACTCTTCTGCTATATCAATATGGTATTTGCTATATTTTGACGTGTAATTAGGACGTTCTTTTTCCCATTTATCTTCTTTATTCAGAAAGAATTCTATATGGTCTTTAATGGAATCCTCAAATGATCTAACGTACTTTAATGTCCTTGACAGTATAACAGGAACGTCAAAGTCTTTACCGTTCACCGTAATTATAACAGGATAGCTTATGTTATTATCAGTAGTAATACAAGAATCTACAAAGCAGTCCCAGAAGGATTTAACAACCTTGTCTTCTTCATCACTGGTTAACGCAAAGAAGTTTTGAACTTTCCTTTCTTTTACTATCATGCAACTTATGGATATAATCCTGTGTAAGGGGAAATGAAGAAAATCTCCATTTTGAAGCTTTTCGATATCCTCTTTGCTGTTTAGATCATTTACCATTTGCACGTCAGGAACAGTTTCTATGTCAAAGACTAAAAAATTAGCACCACTAATTAAGCTCATAAATTCTATTATATTTCAATACATGGTTACTACGCCATGGATTTACTGAGACTTTATTTATCACCAAGAAAAGATTGTACGAGTTTACGTGGCTTCTTATGCTAAAATCTTATGTCAGATATTTTGTAAGAGGTGTAAATGGATTATGGATAGATGGAAGTTAATTAAGATAAGCATACCGCTGGTTATGGTTTCTATTCTATACTCCTGTACTCATGAATCTCCACA
>CAYFGH010000150.1:0-2184 GCA_964342735.1 uncultured Aquificaceae bacterium | reverse complement strand
TGCATTTTAATTTATAATAAACCTATGATTACAAAGTTTTTGTTAAAACTCGCTCTGATAGGCGGAGACCCGGTGCTTTACCTTCTCATAGTGATGAGCATCTTCTCGGTGGCTGTGATGATAGAGAGGTTTTTAACCTACAGGTATATAAGCAAAAGGCTTGAGCTTTTCAAAGAGTTAGAGCTAAGAATCGCTCTTGATAAGAGGCTTGGTATACTGGCAACGTTTGGAAACAATGCGCCTTTTATAGGGCTTTTTGGAACGGTGCTTGGTGTTATCAAAGCTTTTAACGACCTTGGAAATTCATCGGAGTTTGGCGTCAAAGTGGTGATGGAAGGCATATCTCAGGCGCTGGTATCAACGGCGATGGGGCTTTTTGTGGCCATACCATCTGTCATCGCTTACAACTACTTTGTAAGAAAGATGAAGTATCTGCTTTTATTACATGAAAACAGAGGCAAAATCCATGAAAGAGTTTGACCAGGACAAAGAGATATCAGAGATAAACATGACCCCTTTTGTGGATATAGTCCTTGTAATCCTTATAATATTTATGGCTACCGCTACTTTTATGGTGGAAGGGAAAATTCCCGTAAACCTGCCAAAAGCCAAAACCTCTGAAAGAACCGCCACCTCCAACAAACCAGTGGTGATAGCTATCAAAAAAGACGGCACTATACTTATAAACAACCAACTTATAAGCGGTAGTTTAGAAAGCGCTCTATCAAAAGTAGCCAACAAAGATTCCACTATAGTCCTTCAGGCCTCCAAAGACACCCCATTTCAAAACGTAGTAAGTGTCATAGATGCCTGTAGAGAACTTGGTATAGATAAATATATGATAGAAACCAAAAAAGAAGAATGACACCTCATCTTAAAAACCGTCAAAAAGAATACTTTATACTGGGTATCTTAACATCTTTACTCTTACATATCTGGCTTTTAATAGCTTTTATACATTTAAAAGCCCAAAAACCAAAGAAAAATAAACCCATAGAGATAACATTGGTGCAAAAAGGTGCTCCTACCAGAGCTATAATACCACCTGCCATACCAATGCCTCCTAAACCACTCCAAAAACCTGTAAGACAAGCCCATCCAAAACCCAGTATATCAAAACCTCACCAAGCAAGGACTCATGAAGCAAAGCCAAGAGTTCAAAAATATGAGACGCTACCCTCACACATCTTGAAATCTTTACCCAAAAGCACATATAAACCTGTAAAAGAGCATCCCAGCATAGCAAACAAACCAGCACCAAGCGAAGAGAGAAACCTTTCAAAGCCAGCACCACCATCAGCTTCTTCTTTAGCTTCACCAAAAGAAGGAGAAAAGCACTACAACGCCAAAGCAAACCTCAATTTAAACATAAAGCAGTTTGTAAAAAAAGAAGAAAGCGTTTATCAATATCTTGAATGGCTTATAAGATATTTAAACAGACAAGCCAGAGAGAGGGATTTGTATCCTAAAGAGGCAAAAGAACTCGGTATAAAAGGAGAGGTGGTGGTAAGAGTTACCATAAACAAAAACGGGACTATAGACAGATCTTCTTTAAAAGTGATACAATCAAGCGGTTATAAGATTTTAGATGAGAGCGCTCCAAGGATTATATTGGAGCTATCACCTTTTAGAAAGCCACCAAAGAAAATTACTATAAACCTTCCGGTATATTTCTTGATAAACGGGTATTACTGAGCGCTGATGTTTATCTTGGGGTATAAGATTTCCACCTTCTTAACCCACCTGAGGTTGCCTTTTATGGATGTGTCTATAACGTTTTTGATAGACATGTCCACCACAGGACAGTCCGAACACCCTCCTTCAAACTGAAGATAAACAACGTTGTCTTTTACATCCACCAGCTTCAGATTACCATGATGAGCGCTGAGCGCTGGTCTTATCATGTTCAAAATCTTTTCCACCTCTTGAAGTTTATCTTCCATAGCACACCTCTTAAGAAGCCAACGAAACTATCTTATTCCAAACTTCATACTTTTCTTCTTCTGGCACTCTGGATATCCTGAACAACCCATTTACAGACAACTTGTCCCCAAGCACATCAAGGACATCCTCTTCTATAAGCCTCTTCAAACCATAATCCATAAGAAGGTTTCTACTCTCTGGCACTATTTCAAAAAGCTCAACAAGACACATATCCATACTGAGCCTTACACCCTGCATACA
>CAYFGH010000149.1:0-2194 GCA_964342735.1 uncultured Aquificaceae bacterium | reverse complement strand
ATTCTTCAAGCGTTAAAAGCTTGAAAGGGTTTTCTAAATAATCCTTTGCCATTTTAGTATTTTTAATGATGTGAAGAGGATGAATCTTCACCCCATCTACGTTTAAAGCGGCTATCAGCTTGGCGGTTTCTAAGTTATCTTCTAAATCCTCTTGAGGAAAACCTACTATGAGATGAGCACATATGTTTATACCTTTATATTTTCTTGTTCTTAAAACAGCGTCCACAAAATCCGATGTGCCGTGAGCTCTGTTTATCCATCTTAACGTGCTAAAATGTGAGCTTTGAAGGCCGTACTCAATCCACACATCGAGCTTATCGGTGTAAGACTGAATAAGCTCCAAAACGTCCTCTGGCACACAGTCTGGTCTTGTGCCTATATCTATTCCCACCACGTTTTCAAACTCTAGAGCTACATCGTAAACGGATTTAAGAAAATCTAAATCCCCATAGGTGTTTGAATAAGACTGGTAGTAAATGTAAAAGTATATGTTGTCTCCGTATCTTCGTTTTGCCTGAGCTATACCTGTGGATATTTGCTCTCTTAAATCCATCAAGGGTGATATATGGGCTGGTCTTGTGCCTGTAAGGCAGTATGTGCATCCACCGGTAGCCTTTGTCCCATCTATGTTTGGACAGGTAAAAGGCAGAGCTACCGTTATCTTCTGAACCCTTCTTCCATACTTTTGTTTAAGATAATCCTTTAAGGTGTAAATCCTTGAAGACGCTGCTATCATGCATAAAAATATATGCACTTTTTAAAATTTTGCACTATAAAATATAAGCTTATACACTTTGCTAAAAATCGTATATAATTAAGATGATAGAAGGAGAAAGCGTATGATGATACCACCCACCGGTGGCAAAGGGAAGATGTCAAAGTTCGCAACTTTTATAATGGGTCTTGGTTACGGCTACAAAGGCAAGCCCGGCATGGTAAAAACATATCCTATGAAGGAGTTTAAAGGTGTTGTGCCAGAGGGTGCAGAGGTTTATTATGCCAATAGAAAGCTAGACATCATTCAAAAAGAACCCCTTATTTATAATACACATATCATAGTAGTAAAAGATCTAAAAGACCATATTTTGGTAGAAATCTACAAAGACGAGGAGTGATGTTATGGGGTTTTCTAAGCTTTTAAGAGAAGGAATATGGGACATACACAGCATGGCGGATAGTTCTACGGTAGCTCAGGATATGCAGGAGGCCAGAACCACCTTTGAGGATATGAAAAAAATCACCGCAGGGCTTTACTATATATACAACACTCTAGAAGATGCCATAGAGCAAAACAAAGACAACCCTTATGTGTCTAAAATCTACTATCCGGAGCTTTTTAGAAGAGAGCACATCATAGAGGATTTGAAGTTTTACTTTGGAGACAATTATGAAGAACAGATATACCCCACTGTGGCTATACAGCTTTATATATCAAGGATAAGTTATGTGGCAAAGCATGAGCCCATGCTTCTTATAGCCCATGCTTATGTGAGGTATATGGGGGATCTGTCCGGTGGTCAGATGATAAAGGATATGATAAGAAACGCTTTAAATCTAGAAAACGGAAAAGGCACGAGGTTTTATGAGTTTGATAAAATAAAAGACATAATAGAGTTTAAAAGAAACTACAGAGCTTCTCTGGATACACTGGACTTAACGGATACAGAGATAAAAGCCATCATAGGTGAAGCTAACCTGGCGTTTTTATACAACGTTAACTTTTTCAGAGAGGTCAACAGGCCAGTTCCTTATCCGGATGAGATAGAAAAGCCTTATCTTGTAAGGGCTTACGAAAAGATAAAATTTGTATAAAATACTTGACTTTTTTTATAAGATTATTTAATATTTTATGACAACTTTTTGAGGAGTGTTTTGATGGAAAACGTGTGCTGGTATGAATCTAAGGTTAGTATACCCAAAGAAGGCTCTTTTATCAAGCTAAAAGCTGACAAAACGTTGGAAGTTCCAAACAATCCCATCATCCCCTTCATCCAGGGAGACGGCATAGGTCCAGAGATAACGCCCCAGATGATAAAGGTAGTGAACAAAGCGATGGAAAAAGCCTACAAGGGTGAAAAGGTGATTTACTGGGTAGAGGTCCTGGCGGGGGATATGGCAGAACAAAAAGGCCTTGACAGGATGCCAAAAGAGACCTTAGAGCTTTTAAAACAAAGTATAGTGAGTATAAAAGGAC
>CAYFGH010000148.1:0-2212 GCA_964342735.1 uncultured Aquificaceae bacterium | reverse complement strand
ATATCACCTCCAGAAACGCCACCATTTTTTAGTGCTTTCTTTCTGTGATTCTATCAGCTTGTTTATCAGCTCTTTTTGCTCCTGTATCTGTTTATCTTTCTGTGTATTCTCGCCCTCCAAAACACCAAGTCTGTAAAGAACTTGGCTTAATTGATGTTGTAAAGCTTCGTATTCTTTTAAAGAAACAACAGATCTTTGCTTTATTGCTTCGTCTTCGTTCTTTATAAATGCAATATAGAATTTGATAGCCCTAAATATAGCTTCCGTTTCTGAAACCCCTAAAATCCTTGTCAGTTCGTTTATGTGCTCTGTAAACTCAGCAGGAAAACGATATGTTTTTGCCACTCTTTCCATATATTTTCATTATATCATTTTGATTAATTATTTGTGTTTGTTTTTGTATTGCAAGTTAATTGATTTCATACATATTGAATATTGAATGGTATATTGCATGGCTTTTTTAGAATGATGAATAGGCAGATTTCATTGTCTATCAATAGGTTTGGGGTTATGTTAATATAATTGTGATTATGTTAACATTATTGATAGACAAGAAGCTGGAAGATTTTATGTTTGTCTTTACGGTTATCTTTATGTGTATCTTTACTATATCTTATATTATCTTTACTAAATCTTTATCATTTTATTCAACAAAATGCTATAATTAACATATGGAAAGGAAGCTGAAGAATTTTAGGTTCAATGAGAATACGTTGAAGGAGCTTGAAGAACTCGTAATGATTCTATCTACAACAGAAACTGAAGCTATAGCAAGAGCTATACATTTCTATCTAGCTTTTCTAAAGAACGAAGAAGATTTTGTAAAGCAGAAAGCTGTAATTCCACTACAAGAATATCAGGCTATGCAAGAGAAATTGCAAAGCCAACTTACTCAAGCTTTATATCGTATAGGAGAATTAGAAGGAATTACAAAGGAAAGAGAAGAAAGAATAAAGGATCTTAAAGATGAAATAGAACATCTTAGGAGCAAAGGCTCTTGGTGGCATTTCTGGAAAAGATGATGGTAGGAAATTACTTCTTTTTCTTTTTTGACTTTCTTCTAGATTGCTTTCTATGTTCCAACTCTTGATATATCTCGCCTGCTACGTTTCTATTCATAGTTTCTTCATACGTGTAAGGGCATCTTTCTGGTATTTCCATAATATAGCGCTCTAAAACGTTAATATTATCTCTTATTCCTGCCTTGATGTACTTTTTAGGCCTTTTTGATATTTCATCTTTAATCCATTCTTCAAGATGTATTTTGGCCTTTCCCCAAGCCTTATCTATATATGAATGGATTTCATTCTTGATACTTGGATAGTCACTTAATATATCTTTAATCCCTATTCTTGCATTTCTGATACTATCAATCCAGGTATCACCTGCAATCTCTCCTCCTGCCAGATTCTTTAACTTATCCCACTTGTAAAGATGCTCCAGTATAATCGCTAAATAACTTACACACGTTCTTTTTTCTCTATTCCCCATTTCTTCTATCTCCTCTATCAGATTATCCCAGTCTACCTGATCGTAAGCTTTTTCTTTTAGAAGTTCCACATTCTTATTCACCCATTCTACAAAATCTTTTTCATATAGTTCTTTTAAAGCTTCTTTTAAAGTTGCTACCGCCATAAGCTTTTACCTCCTACTATAAAATAACGTATTTATTAGAAATTTTGATATGATATTTCATATTTCAGATGAGGTTATGGTTTGTGTACGAAATTTAATTTACTAAGATTTAGAGGCAACGATGAGTCTTGAAGAATATTTGATACTTTTGATTTTGACGCTTGGGTCTGTAGGTGTATTATTTATCGTACTTTTTTATCTTCTTATTCAAAGACAGCATAAATCAGTTAACAATAAATAGAGTTCTAAGGTAAAATGTAACCCATATCTATTAGTCTCTCTAAACTTTCTATTACCCTAGATTTAGAAATTTTCAAGGTTTTAGCTATAGATTTTATCATAGCATCTGATTCAATGTCTATGTAATCACCAATTGAATTACCATCATCATTTTCTACATCTTTAGTTAACATAAGGATATAAAGATAGACCTTTAAGTCTGTTCCTCTAAGTTTTAAGTCCTCTAATTTTAGCTCAATCCAAGCCATAGTTTAATTATAACGCACGTACGGATGTAGATTAATAGGTTATTAGAATATGTCAAGTGAGAAATTAGTTTTCGCAAGTCCTATCTTGA
>CAYFGH010000147.1:0-2246 GCA_964342735.1 uncultured Aquificaceae bacterium | reverse complement strand
TCTGCCATTTATCACCTCCTAAAATTTAAAATCACCTAAGTTTTTGTTGGATATGAATAAGGGTGTCTGCTTGTTGTCTCCGGAAATTTCGCTTACACCTTTTTTGCTTCCAGCCGTTTTTAGTTCTTGACCTATTTTTTCTATTATTGGAAATGTTTGCTGATAGGTCCTGTATAGATAATAATCGTTTCTAGGAAGACCTGTAAAGTAATAGTAAGTGAATATACCGTGTGTGACGCAATTTCTTTTCTTGGAACTGTCTTTACACAATTCTCCGTTTTGAGTGTTTATCTTGGCTTGCTCGGCAGTTTGTTCTCCAGAAGCAGAGGTTATAAGCATCATAGGATAAGGGTCTAATCCCACCAAGTTATCAGCCACAATCTTTGTTGGCGCATATACATCATCTATCTTTGCATCAGGTATATAACCCTTAAAAGAGGCGCCACTATAACATATATCTTCTATAACTATTAAAGTTATATTTTTATTAGCTTCTGCTATCAAAGGCAATACATCTCTTGATAAGACTAAAGAGTGTCTTATAACCTTACACATACCCTGAGCAGAGTTAACTGCATTTGCTACCACTATATCCCTTGACATGGCATTACTTACCTGAGAACTGGTATCGTAATTACACTTGTTTGAATTTCCTATAAAAGAATCGTACAAGATCGCCCCTGTCTCTCCTATCGGAGTCTGTGGTGAGCCGTGAGTAGAAAGATAGAGCACCAGTATAGAGTTGTTTGGCAAACGCTCCACTGCATTTCTGATTGCACTTATGACATTTTGCCGCGTTGCTTCCTGATCGTAGAGTTTTTCTATTTTAAAACCAGCTTTGCGCAATACACCAGCCACCAGATTGGCATCGTTTTCTGGACCAGGGCTTAAATTTACATTTCTTTGTAGTTCTTGATTCAATACCTTAAATTTGCCTACCGCCACTAATATAGCCAGCTTTTTAGTATTGTAATATGAAGCTCTACCGGCACTTATGAGATTCGGACACCTGTAGGGTTCGTTTTTCATAGAATATGCTGTGCATTCTTCAAGAGGTCTTTCTACAATATTAGCATTTATGACGTTAAAAGCAGGATTTACATTCGATACACCCGCTATGGACTCAGCTATGTAGAAAGCTTCCTCAAAATCTTTATAGGTTTTATAGTCCCCTTTTAGATCTATTTTACCGTTGCTACCTACCTGAACGTAAGCACCTTTACCAAAACCCTGCAAACCGATTTTTTGATAGACGGAGTTTATCTCATCTACATAATGACTCATATCAGAAGCGTATGAAAAACCAGATATAAACGTTATAAGAGATAGAGCTTTAAAAATATTTTTACTCATATTTCTCATCTTATATCCCTCTTCATTTTATATACCAGCTGGTTTCCTGTATGCTCTCTATACCAGAGCTCACAGCCCTCACATATAAAGTATAACTGCCAGGCACAGCGTTCTGACATACTGGTATAGCAAAAACATCAGCCACACCACCTTGAGGAAGCGTTATGGTATCATAAAAAGAGGATATCGGTACATTGTTTCTATACAGCGTAGCATAATAGCTAACCAGAGCTCCCTCATTTTTTTTGGGTTTTAGTATGTCAAATCTGAACACCAGCGGTATGTATTGGCCTGGGCTGAAACTACTACCATTTATTATTATCTTCTCAAATCTAAAGTATGGGGTTTTATAATCGTAGTTTATCTGCTTAGCTAAATCCTCTGGCGATGTTCTCAGTTTTTCTTGGTTTTTGTAGTATGCATACCCTACTCCAGCCATCATACCCCCTATGGCTCCTATTATAGCTCCCTGTGCTCTATTTTTCTTATCAAACAGTGCTCCCAAAAGTCCGCCAACAATGGCCCCTGCAGCCACAGATTTTGCAGTACTGCTTACTACCGAACTTTTCGGAGAGTGCTCCAGCATATACTTACAGCTGGTATCAGCTCCAAAGGCTGAAGAGCTAAAAAGAGAGGCGAGAAAGAGGGAAGCATAGGAAAGCTTAATTATAAAGTCGTTTTTATGCATAAACCCTCCGCTTTATGGTTTTAACTTATCTATGTATAAAAGTCAAAACCGCAGTTATAGGCTTTATATGGGCAGTATCTATTTTTGATACATAGTAGAGAGAGCCTCCATCGTAAGATGTATATTGAGCGTTTGAGTTAGAAAGGCTTATATCTCTTGACATTACATTATCGTTGTAAGCCACCACTGTTGATCCCACCTTTAA
>CAYFGH010000146.1:0-2250 GCA_964342735.1 uncultured Aquificaceae bacterium | reverse complement strand
AGACTGTGTTTGAGTATCGTATAAAAGCCCTGAACGAAAAGGATATAAACAAGCGTGGCAAATATATCCTCTATGCCATGGAAGCCTCACAGAGAGAAGATTACAATCACGCTTTAGAGTACAGTATACTTTTAGCAAACCAGCACCAAAAACCTCTTCTGGTGGTCTTCTTTATAACGGACAGATACAAACATTCAAACCTAAGATACTACGATTTTATGATAGAAGGGATAACAAGTTTAAAAGATGCTCTTTTGCAAAGGGGTATAAACTTCATCCTTCAAAAAGACACTTACAAAGATGGGACGCTGAGGCTTTCAAAAGATGCAAGTGTGGTGGTGCTTGATAAAAACTACCTTAAAACCCAGAGAAGATGGAGAGAGTATATAGCAAACCATGCTGATGTAAAAGTACTTGAGGTAGAAACAGATGTGATATTTCCAATAGAGCATGTGGCATCAGATCAGGTCCCTTACGCTTATCTTTACAGAAACAAGATAGAAAAACTCTGGGATATGTTTTTAAAACCTGTTGACAAGATAGAACTAAAAGATAAAACTGTACTGGATTTGCCGTCTTTGGGCTTTTCAAAAGAAGATATTTTAAACAATCTAAATATAGATAAAAGCATAAAACCATCCTCCACATTTAAAGGCGGTGAAGAAGAAGCTAAAATCAGGTTAAAAGATTTTATAGAAAGAAAGCTTTTCAAATACAAAGAGCTAAGGTCTGACCCTTCAAAAGACTATCAGTCAAACTTGAGCCCGTACCTTCACTTTGGACAGATTTCTCCTCTTAAGATTGTGATAGAGGTATTAAAGTATTACGATAAAAGCGATGAAAACCTGAAATCATTCTTAAATGAGCTTGTGGTCTGGAGAGAGCTTTCCAGAAACTTCTGCTATTACAATCCTTATTACAACGAGTACGAAGGTATACCAGAATGGGCTAAGAAAACCCTGAAAGAACACGAAACCGACAAAAGGGATTACATATACAAAAAAGAAGAGTTTGAAGAGGCAAAAACCCACGATATATACTGGAACGCAGCCCAGATGGAGCTTTTAAAAACGGGCAAAATTCATAACTACATGAGGATGTACTGGGCTAAGAAGATACTGGAGTGGAGCGAAAATCCAAAAGAGGCTTTTGATATAGCCTGTTATTTAAACGATAAGTACGCTCTTGACGGGCGAGACCCAAATGGATATGGGGGCATATCCTGGTGTTTTGGCACCTTTGATAGACCATGGCAGGAAAGACCTGTTTTTGGCAAGGTAAGATACATGAACGACAAAGGTCTTGAGAGAAAGTTTGACATAAAATCTTATGTAAGAAAGCAACTTGTTTGAGAACAATTTATTGATATGTTTTGGGCTTTTATGATAAAATAATAGACTTAGAATTTTGAAAGGAGGTTTTTTATGAAAAAGGATATACACCCTGAGATGAAGGAAACGATTTTTCACTGCGGTTGTGGCAATACGTTTACGCTCTTGTCTGTAAAAGGCGGGACTGTATATCTGGAAACCTGCAACCAGTGCCATCCCTTTTACGCTGGAAAACTGAAGCTAAGACCCGCATTTTTAGAGCTTGACAAGAAAACCTGATCGGTCAAGGGGTGATGCTTCCGAAAAACTTCTTAGAAAAGATATACCAGATAGAACAAAAATATACCCAGACGGAAGAAAAGCTAGCATCCCTTGACATTACAAAAGATGCCGAAGCTTACAAAACGCTGAGCAAAGATCTAAAAGAGCTATCTTACATACACGAGCTTTATAGAGACTATAAAAAAATACTGAAGGATATAGAAGATACCAAAGAGCTTTTGAAGGACAAAGATTTAAAAGATTTGGCGGAGAAAGAGCTTGAGAATCTTAATATCAGGCTTTTAGAAACGGAAAAAGAACTAATGAACGCCCTCACGCCAAAGGATGCAAACGACAACAAAAACGTGATACTTGAGATAAGAGCAGGAGCCGGCGGTGATGAAGCAGCGCTTTTTGCCGCAGACCTTCTTAGAATGTATCAGCGTTACGCAGAAAGAAAGGGCTGGAAGTTCAACATATTAGAAGCCAACAAAACAGGCCTTGGCGGATACAAAGAGGTGATAGTATCTATCGAAGGAAAAAACGTATATTCCCACCTAAAGCACGAAAGCGGTGTGCACAGAGTCCAGAGAGTACCCATCACAGAATCAGGTGGCAGAATCCACACCTCCACCATCACAGTGGCGGTTTTACCAGA
>CAYFGH010000145.1:0-2259 GCA_964342735.1 uncultured Aquificaceae bacterium | reverse complement strand
ATTTCAACGTTGTTTCTTTAGAAGAAAAGCCAAAAAACCCAAAATCAAACTATGCGGTGGTGGGGCTTTATTTTTACGATAAAAACGCTGTTGATATAGCAAAAAACGTAAAACCCTCTCACAGAGGAGAGCTTGAGATAACAAGCGTAAATCAAGAGTATCTAAACATGGGAAAGTTGAAGGTAAAGCTTTTAGGAAGGGGCTTTGCGTGGTTTGATGCCGGTACCCACGATAGCTTTTTAGAAGCTGGGGATTTTGTAGCGACCATAGAAAAAAGAACGGGGCTTATGATAGGGTGTATTGAGGAAATTGCTTATAAAAACGGCTGGATAACGAAAGAACAGCTTTTAGAGCTTGCCAAACCCCTCAAAAAAACCGATTACGGCAAATACCTTATTGAGATAGCAAGTATGGAGTGATAATATGCCCTTTGAGTTTATAAAAACTGAGATACCAGAGGTGATTGTTGTAAAACCAAAGGTATTTTCTGATGAAAGGGGATTTTTCCTGGAGTTTTATAAAAGATCAGAGTTTGTGGCATTCGGTATTGATGAGGAGTTTGTTCAGGATAATCATTCAAAATCTGTTAAAGGAGTGTTAAGAGGGCTTCATTATCAGCTGTATCCAAAAGCTCAGGGAAAACTAGTAAGGTGTATAAAAGGGAAAATATTTGATGTGGCAGTGGATATAAGAAGAGGAAGCCCTACTTTTGGAAAGTATGTATCTGTGGAGCTTTCTGCTGATAATGGACTCATGCTTTTTATACCAAAAGGCTTTGCCCATGGATTTTTGACACTCTCAGAGGAAGCTGAAATAATATATAAAGTATCAGGAGCAGAGTATTCAAAAGAACACGATAGATCTATAAGATGGGACGATCCGGATATAAACATAAAATGGCCTTTAGAAAAAGAACCTATTTTATCTCAAAAAGATAGCGATGCTCCATTTTTAAAAGATGCTGATATAAACTTTGTTTACGGAGAAAATTCATGAAGTTATTGGTAACTGGTGGTGCTGGTTTCATAGGTAGCGAGTTTGTAAGACAGGCGGTAAAAAATGATATAGATACCGTTGTGGTTGATAAACTTACATACGCAGGAGATTTAGAAAGGCTAAAAGAGGTAGAGGATAAGATAACCTTTTACAAAGCTGATATAACCAACAAGGAGTTCTTAGAATTTATATTTCAAAGGGAAAAGCCAGATGTAGTAGTCCACTGGGCAGCAGAGAGCCACGTCGACAGAAGTATACTAAACCCATCCATATTTATAGAAACAAATGTAAAAGGCACAGGGATACTTCTTGATGTAGCAAAAGAGTACAATGTTAAACTCTTTATAAACATAGCTACCGATGAAGTGTATGGAGAGCTAGGAGAAGATGGACAGTTTTATGAGGATACTCCACTTGTGCCAAACTCCCCTTACTCAGTGAGCAAGGCTTCTGCTGATATGCTTGGAAGGGCTTATTTTAGAACCTATGGACTTCCTGTTATAACCGTTAGGCCTTCTAATAACTACGGTTACTGGCAGTATCCTGAAAAACTCATCCCTGTTGTCATATTAAAAGCCCTGAAAAACGAACCAATCCCTGTTTATGGAAATGGGCAAAACATAAGAGAATGGCTTTTTGTGTCAGACTGCGCTGAAGCTGTTTTTAAAATCATAGAAAAAGGCAAAGCGGGTGAGATTTACAACGTAGGAAGCTCTCAGGAAAGAAGAAATATAGAAGTGGTTAAATCTATTCTTGACATACTTAATAAACCATATGAGCTTATATCCTTTGTGAAAGACAGACCAGGACATGATTACAGATACAGCTTAAACACAAACAAGATAGAAAAAGAGATAGGCTGGAAAGCCAAGACTACTTTTGAAGATGGCATAGAAAAGACTGTAAAATGGTATTTAGATCATATGGACTGGGTGAATAAAAAGTTAAAAGATTTAGAAGAGTACTGGAAGAAAGTATATATATGAAGTTTTTAGTCTTTGGCAAGGAAGGTCAGCTTGGAAGCGAGTTTACAAAATATTTTGATAAAAATGGATATAAATATCTGTCTTTGTCAAAAGATGAGTGCGATATTACAAACTTTAAGCAAGTAGAAGAAGCTATAACAGGTTATAATCCAGATATCGTTATAAACTGCACAGCTTACAACTTTGTGGATAGAGCGGAAATGGAGTTTAAAGAGGCTTTTGAGATAAACGCCTTTGCCTTAAAGATGCTATCTTATCTTTGTCGTGAAAGAGGTTG
>CAYFGH010000144.1:0-2269 GCA_964342735.1 uncultured Aquificaceae bacterium | reverse complement strand
GTAGGTGTTCTGCTAACTGGAAGGGATAAACCAAGAAGCCTGTTTATAAAAGTAGTTTTACCACTGTTGAATCTCCCGATTACTGCAAGCTTTAGGGGTTGTTCCTTGAAGTTGTTTATTTTGTTAAAGTGTTCACCGAGGTAGTTGTATAACAGTTTATTATCTTTTGCTCTTTCTTCTATTTTATTGGTAAGTATAATGTAGTGGTTGTTTCTCAGTCTATCTTTTTTCGCCACTTGGAATTGCCCTCCATCGATATTATTATAACGTATAAGTTCAAAAGTATCATCAATACTTACCTTTGGTAAAATCATTTAGAAGGCAAAGCTTTGTTTTAGTTTTATTATAAATATACTGTTTGTGATATAATTAAGAAGTTTAACGTTGTATTAAGATTAAATGGGGGTATTTATATGGATTATAAGACTAAGAAGCAGGAGATATTAAACAGACTTGAAAGGTTGTATGATGGGGTATCTTATCTGGGTAACCAGAATTTAATGTCTCGTTTATCAGATTTTAAAGAAGAGATAAATGAAGATCTGCAGTTTAATGTGCTGTGTATCGGTGAGTTCAGTGCCGGTAAATCCACCCTTATAAATAGGTTTTTTATAAAAAAGGATATACTGCCAGCGGCTGCTACGGAAACAACAGCGAAGTTGACGTTTGTAAAGTATGGGGAGAACGAAAAGGCGGTTGTTCATTATCTGGATGGTAGAAAACGGGTTATAGAGAATATCGACGAGAAAACTATTAAAGATTTCTTGTCTAAAGATGGCAAGGATGTGGATAGTATAGATTATGTAGAGATATTTATAAATTCTCATATACTTAAAGAAGGCATAGCTATAGTAGATTCGCCAGGTTTGAATGCGCCAGAGAGTGAGAGGGTGGGATTAACTTATGATTTTGTCCCGAGGGCTGATGCTGTTTTATATGTAGTATCAGCGTTGCAACCATGGAAAGCAACAGAGAAGGATTTTATAGAGAATAAAATATTTAGAAAAAGCGATTTGGATAAGATATTCTTTTTGATCAACTTCTGGGACGCAATAGATGAAGAAGAAAAAAAGGATATCTTAGAATACGTTGAGAGTGAGATGGAAAAATCTCTTAAGGTTGTGAGCAAAGAGTTTGGTTACGATATCCCGAAACCACATATAATACCTGTCTCTGCAAAGACGGGATATAATTTTGATGAGCTTGATAGGCTTCTAACAGATTACCTGTCCTCTAAGAAAGCTGTAGATATATTAAATCAAAAAGAGGCGAAACTGGAGCATATTAAAAGGGATGTTATAAGATATATAGAAAGGCAAATTCAAAATTACAAAGTAGATAGATCAAGCTTGGAGAAAGAGCTTAGTAACATCAAAAAACAACTTTCAGAATTACAAAAGTGGAAGGAAGAGTACAGGAAAAACCTTGAACCTGAGGTAGATAAGAAGTTAGAAGCTTTCGTTGAGACCCTGATATCTCACTGCATTAACTATGTCGATGTAATTAAGGAGAAGATTGAAGATATAAAGGTAGATAATGTGGAAAAATTTGAAGCATCTGTTAGAAAACTTGTTACAAAGGAAACTGATAGATTAGACGAAGATGTTAAAAAAGCTTATGAGGACTTTTATACCAGTATAGAAAATTTAATAAAAGAAGAGAGGTTGAGGCTAAACTTAGAAGGGTATTATATCAGAAAAGAATTTGATACAAAAGCATTGAAAAAGACTATACTGGATATTTTATACGAACAGGTAGAGGAGTTGAAAGAAGAAGCTCCGAAGGATCAGGGTTTTGTTAGCAGGATATTCTTTCATCTTGTAAACAGAAGAAGGGTATTGAGCACAATTCAAAAAGGTAAAGACAACTTAATTAAGGAAATTGAAAACTCTATCAGCAACACCATAAACGCTTTTAAAGATAAAAAGGGCAAGATATTAGATATTATATTGAACAATATAGAACTGGAAATGGAACAGATATACAGAGCCAAAGAGATAAATCTAGAAAGTATACTGAACAGCCAGAGTGTAAAAGACAAAGAGATAGAAAGATTATCAAAAATAATGGAGCATATAAAGGGTATCTAAATTCTATCATGTCTTTATCATCTTAACAGCCTGGCTTTCCTTTAAAATGGTATTATGCTTTTAGAGGTAAAACGTTTAAACGTATTTTATAATAAAAAACACATTTTAAAAGATGTAAGCTTTGATGTGAAAGAAAAAGAGATTTTTGCCATAGTGGGGGAGTCTGGCTCTGGGAAGTC
>CAYFGH010000143.1:0-2310 GCA_964342735.1 uncultured Aquificaceae bacterium | reverse complement strand
CTGGCTAGCCTGAAAGCTCCCGGATAGGCTCCTCCTCCAGCACCGATTGTAAGAACATCCGTTTCTATATATCCCATGAGTATATTATAATATTGGAATATTAAATTTTTGTAAAATTTTACAAGAACTTTCTAAAATAAACTTATGCTATAATACTTACATGGAGGACTGGTATGAGTATAGGTATTATACCTAACGAGACGCTTTTTGTGGAGATAGTGCTTTTCTTGGGGTTTGTGTTTGTGGTAAATTATGTTGTGTTAAAGCCCTATCTTAATATAGCAAAAGAAAGAGAACAGCAGGCCAACAAAACTTTAGAAGAGGCAAAGGCTTTAGCTAAAGAGCGTGAAGCCCTTCTAAAAGAGGCTCAGGAGATACTGGAAAAAGCCAAAAAAGAAGCTCAGGAGATATTAGAAGATGCCATCAAAAAAGCCAACGAGGAAAAACAGAGGATTATAAAAGAAGCAGAAGAAAAAGCCGAACTCGAATACAAAACCCAGATAGAAAAGATAAAGAAAGAACTAGAAGAGCAGAAAAAGGCGCTGGAGGCATCTTTAGATTCTTTGGTGGAATCTTTAGTAGAGAAGGTGATAAAGGGGTAAGGTATGTCTAACTACGTATTTGAAAACATCTGGAAAGCGGTAAACGTAATACTTTTCTTTGTGATAGTGTATAAGTTTGCGGGTAAACAGATAAAAGATATGTTTGAAAAAGCCTACGCTGCTTTGGTGGCTCAGGTGGAAGAACCACTGTCAAAGCTTTTATCAAGCAGAGAAGCGGTATCTTTGGCCAAGCAAGAGGTGGAGCAAGCAAGGGCAAAATATCAAAAGACCATTGAAAACCAGAAGATATTTGCCAAGGAACAGTACGATGAGATAGTAGCCCATGCTAAGATAGTGGCTCAAAACATAGAAAAGATGGGTAAGGAGATGATAGAGGTGGAGGCCAACAGGTTAAAATCCCAGCTCATATCAAGCATAAGTTCATCTTTGATATCAAAAGCCGAAAACAGACTTAAGGAAGTATTTAAAGACGAGAAGGTAGAAATCTCTTATATAAAGTCAAGACTTGAGAGGTTAGGTCAATGAAGGTAAATAAAGACCTGGCAAGAAAGCTGGCAAAGAAGATAATATCCTCAGCACCAAAGGACAAGGACTCTCTTGGTGCAATATCGGATTTTTTGGGGCTTTTAGGAGTACTTTATAGAAAAGAGCCAAGATTCAGAGATTTTGTACTATCTCCTTTTGTGCCAAACCAGACAAAAAAAGCTTATATAAAAGAGCTGATAAACAAAGGCAACATACCAAAAGAGATAGAATTTTTTGTAGATGAGCTTATAGATTTAAACCTCCTCAGGATAGTAAGTGAGATAAAAAGGCTCTTTGATTATGAAGCGGAAAAACTTTTATCAATTTATAAGGGTAAGCTGATATTTGCAAAAGAACCTCCAAAAGAGCTTATAGAAGAAGTGATTAAAAGAGTTGAGAAGATTTTGAACAAAAAGGTAGAACCAGAGATAGCCGTTGATGATTCGCTGATAGGTGGGTTTGAACTTAGGCTTTCTGGACTGGTGCTTGATACATCGGTAAGAAGCATTTTACAGAATCTATCTAACAGGGTTAAAAGCTTATAAAATCTGTGCGAAGGTAAGAGCCGCCAGCTGGAATGACCTTCGTGCAACATACAAGGCGGGGTATAAATACCAGCATCAAGGAATAGAATCCTTGATAGAAGGGTGTGAGATATGACGCTTGCTTATGATGATGCGCTGGAGATTTTGAAATCTCAGCTACAGAGCTTTGAAACAGATATAAAGATGGAAGAGGTTGGGGTAGTTTATGCGGTAGGTGATGGTGTTGCAAGAGCCTACGGACTGGACAACGTAATGGCCAACGAGCTTTTGGAGTTTGATAGCGGTGAAGCGGGGCTTGCCTTCAACCTGGAGGAAGACAACGTAGGTATCATAATACTTGGTTCAGAATCCGGTATAAAAGAGGGTAGCATAGTAAAGCGCACCGGTAGAATACTGGACGCACCGGTAGGAGAAGAGCTCATAGGTAGAGTCATAGACCCTCTCGGAAATCCACTGGATGGAAAAGGTCCCATAAACGCAAAGCACAGAAGCCCTGTAGAAAAGATAGCTCCTGGTATAGTAAAAAGAAAATCTGTTCACGAGCCACTTCAAACCGGTATCAAAGCTATAGACGCCATGATACCAATAGGTAGAGGCCAGAGAGAGCTCATAATAGGTGATAGAGCCACCGGTAAAACCACCGTAGCGATAGACACCATATTAAACCAAAGAGATAC
>CAYFGH010000142.1:0-2321 GCA_964342735.1 uncultured Aquificaceae bacterium | reverse complement strand
GGTGGACCTGCTGGGCTTTCATGTGCTATCACCATAGGCTCTGCGGTAGAGCATGAGATGGAGTTTGCAAAGGATAAGAAGGTGCTTGTGATAGATAACGGTAATTCCGATCTTAAAAGCGCAAAACTGAACAACGTCCCCGGTGTAAAAAGAGGGACCCTTGGAAAAGAGCTCTTAGAACAGATAAAAAACCAGGCCAGAGAGTATCCTTGCGTTGAGATAATAGAGGATACGGTAAAAAGGATATCCAAAAACGCTGCCTTTCTGATAGAAACGGCTTCTGGTAAGAGCTTTGAAGCGGATGTGGTGGTTTTGGCCAGCGGTTTCAAGGCTTTTGATATAGAAGGATTAAATTTAAACGTGGTAGAAAACCCTCTTTCGCCAAAACCGGGCAGGGTGATGATAAAAACCAGTGAAAAGTATGAGGCCCTTGATAAAGATGGCAACGCTTTAGAAAATCTCTACGTGGCGGGGCTTTTAGCTGGGTTTAGCTCTATGTTTACCTGTGCGGCGGGTTCTGGTGTGCAGGTGGGTATAAACATATTAAACAAGTATGCGGGCAAACCCATAGTCATCCACGACGTGCCAGATAAATCCTGATATATCTTTAAGCGTTTTGTGGGCTTTTATGATAAAATAATATCATGCTAAAAGCTTACAAAAAATTTTTATTTTTGTTCTTAGGGGTGGTATCTTTATCGTTAGCCTGGCACAGAAGATATGAGCCCATGTCAAATTGTGATGTAAACTCTATTACAGCCGATGCTTCTTCATATGTGGGTGATATAAAAGATATAAAAGTCTCCCATACCAAAAGAGGATGCCTTTATACGGTAAAGGGGTCTGGTGGCGTGGCCAAGTTTGATGGAGATGGTAACCTTTTGTACTATAAGAAAAGAAGATGAAGGTTGCGGTACTTGGTTCTGGAGCCAGAGAACACGCCATAGTTTGGAAGCTAAGACAAGACCCCCGCATAAAAGATATATTCGTATTTCCCGGTAACGCAGGCACTCAAAGCATCGCCAGAAACATAGATTTAAACGCCAACAACATAGAGGATATAGCGAAGTTTATTATAGAAAATAAGATAGATGTAGTGATTCCCGGTCAGGAGATTTACCTTGTAAAAGGTATAAAAGATTTGTTAGAAGATAAGGCTTTTGTGTTTGGTCCTTCTAAAAGGGCGTCTATGCTGGAGAGTTCAAAGGATTTTGCCAAAGCCTTCATGTCAAAGTATGAAATACCAACAGCCAGCTACAGCTCTTTCACAGATTTTAAAAAAGCCTTAAACTTTATAGAAGACATTGGATATCCGGCGGTGATAAAAGCAGATGGGCTTGCCTCCGGTAAAGGGGTGGTGATAGTAAACTCAAAACAAGAGGCCACAGAAGTGCTTGAAGATTTTATGATAAAAAATAAACTTGGGGAGTCCGGTAAAAAGGTGGTAATAGAGGAGTTTTTAAAAGGCGAAGAGGCTTCTTATATAATAGCTATAAAAGATGGGCGCTTTGGCGTGATGCCCACATCCCAGGACCACAAGAGACTAAAAGACAACGACGAGGGTCCCAACACCGGCGGCATGGGTGCCTATTCACCAGCCCCCATCATAAACAAAGAAATGGATTTAAAGATAAAAGAAAAGATAGTAAAACCCCTCATGAGAGGTTTAGAACAAGAGGGATTTAACTATACGGGGTTTTTGTACATAGGGCTTATGATATCAGATGGAAACCCCTATGTGCTGGAGTTTAACGTAAGACTTGGAGACCCAGAAGCTCAGGTGCTCATGTTAAGACTTGATAAAGAGCTTTTAGATATAACACAAGACCCCACAATCTTAGAAGATGCCATATCAGAGGATTTTGCGGTGGGAGTGGTGATGGCCTGCAAAAACTACCCTTATTCAAACTGCGAACCAACACCCATTAGAAATTTAGAAAAAGCCCAAAGTAAAGGAGCGGTTATATTCCAGGCAAACACAAAACTGATAAACGGCGAAATTTACTCAACAGGCGGCAGGGCTCTAACCGTCTGTACAAAATCAAAAGATCTAAAAAAAGCCTTAGAGGATGTTTATGAGGCTATATCTTTGATAGATTTTAAAGATGCCATTTACAGAAAAGATATAGCTAAGAAGGCCTTTAAGTATCTATGATAAGAAAACTGTTTTTACTGCTTTTAGGCGCAATATCCTGTATTACGGTATTCTCTTGCTCTTCTAAGCCCTCCGGTGCAAAGACCCTTCAGATAGAAAACGCTTATGTATCCGTTTATTTTTCACCAAACGGCGGGGCATCCGATGCTATCATAAGAGAGATAGA
>CAYFGH010000141.1:0-2353 GCA_964342735.1 uncultured Aquificaceae bacterium | reverse complement strand
GCATCTGCGTTGTCCTGGTCTGGTATCTGATACTGAGCATACACAGACCCTATCACCAGAGAAAGCCTGTTTTCGGGGTTTAAAAGGTAAGAAAAGTAGGCAAAGTAATCCTGAGTCTGAGACCTGTCGTGGATAGGATGCTTTGTGGGGGCTTGAAGCCCGTCGTGGTTTTGAAGATACTGGGCTGATACAAAATAGCTAAACTTTCCAAGGGTGTTCTCATCATCAAAATGCCCTCCTATAGTGGAGTCTGTGCCAAGTATCATACCCACAGAGCCACCCTTTTGAAAACCCTGCTTCGTGATAATGTTTAATATGCCGGCGGTATGAAGACCGTACTCAGGTGGCACCACACCGGTGATAAAGTTTATAGACTCTATAGCCCTTGTGGGTACCACAGAGGAAAAACCAGCCAAGTCTATCGGAAGGTAAGAGCCGTTTATACGGTACTGAATATTTGCATGGTCTCCTCTTACGTGTATCTGGCCTGATGTATCTTGCACCACACCGGGGGATGTGTAAAGCACAACGCTGTTTACGCTCTGATAAGAACTAAGAGGAAGCGTTTTTATAAAATCGCTGGTGAGCTTCTGGCTTATATATCCTTTGTTGATGGTGGGGGCTTCAAAGAACCTCTTATAAACATACTCCACTTTGAGCTTTTTGGGAGCTATGGATAGCTCTATCGGAGCTTTTGAGGTGACTATCTTCACAGTGGGCTTATAACCCTTTTTCAAGGCTTTTAGTGCAAAGACCTTGAGGTCTGTGTCTATATGAAAAGTGCCGTTTTTATCGGAAGTGGTCTTGTAAAGGACCTTACCGTCGCTGTTTAGCACTTCCAGAGTGACGCCTTCCACAGGCTTTCCAAGAGAGTCTTTCACAACTCCCTTATAATCAAAAGCATAAGCTTGAGCCATCAAAAAAAGCGTTGCAAATAAAAATCTTTTCATAGCATACCTCCTTCAACGTTTAGGGTTTTTAAAAGTTTTTACTAAAAGCCAAATACCCTAAACCACAGGAGGCGAGCGAGAACGGGGTTTTATAGAGATTACAAAGGTTTTAAATACTGGTTTTACGTAAAAAGGCTTTGGCAGTTCTATCTTTGGAATGCCCGGAAGAGGTTTACCGGCGCTTTCTATGTTGTTTGATATTTTAAATATGCAAAGGGGACAATCATCGTGAATTTTTTCATCTTTGTGTTCGTGGACTATCGCCACGTTTGAAGCAAACAAGAAAGAAAAAGCACATACTAATGCAACTAAAAGCTTTCTCTTTCTTACAAAGTCTCTTAGCTTTAAAAAGAGCATCATAAATATTTTAATATATTTTTCAATTTTTCGTTAAAATATCATCTTTTTACAGCTGAGATTAACCTATTTACATAACCTTTGCAATCATAATCTTTTGCCCTCTCCAGAGACTTTAAAGCATAGTGTTTTCTTTTATCTTCATCTGTTAAAAGCTCAATCATGATCTTAGCTAATGCTTCTGTGTCTTTTTCTCTTACAAGTATTCCAAAATCCTTATCTATTATCTCGGTATGACCACCAAAAGAATCAAAAGCTATCACCGGAAGCCCCATATACATGGCCTCTATCACCACATTCCCAAAACCCTCATAAATAGAACTAAGCACAAACACCCTGGAGTTTTTCAGGTATTTATAGGGGTTTGTGGTATAACCTGTCAGTATCACACTATCTTCAAGGTTTAAGGCTTTTATCCTGGCCTCCAGATCTTTTCTTAGCTCACCTTCTCCCACTATTACAAGCTTTGCATCTTTTATAATGTTTTTTACTATCTTAAAAGCTTCAATAAGATAAATCTGTCCTTTTTGCTCTATAAGCCTTCCTACGTTTATAACATCTGATTTTAGGTCGCAGGGTTCTTTTGATAGATTATCTATCTTTGAAAAATCTATACAGTTTGGTATTATCTTTAGCTTTTCATCTTTTATAAAGAATGTCTTTTTCAAATCCTCTTTTATAGCTTTTGAAGGAACTGTTATAAAATCAAGATTTTCATATATACCCTTTATGAGATATCTATACGGTAAATATTTTGCTTTTCCGTAAACAAAATAAGCATCGTTGTTGTGTATACCGCCAATATAAGAGGTGTTTTTGTTGTGTCCCATCATCTTAGAGAGGCTCAGTATGATAGTTTGAGCCTTCATAAAAGCCAGCACAATATCAGGGTTTAGTTTTTTGATAACGCCCGTGAGCCTTTTAGCATAAGGAATCTCTCCGTTTAAAAAAGAACCATCTTTGTGAAGCGGGAAAATCTCATAATCCAGATCCTCTTCCACTATGGGCCTGTTGATAGCAAAATAAACATCGTATCCAGACTGCCT
>CAYFGH010000140.1:0-2359 GCA_964342735.1 uncultured Aquificaceae bacterium | reverse complement strand
AATTACACGTTGTAGTTTTCTTCCTCCTCTTCTTCGGCTTCGTTGAAGTTTATGTCAACCCTTTCGGCGGGGATTATGGTGGTTATGGAGTGTTTGTAGACAAGGGTCTGCTGTTTGCCGTCTTCTATGAGGATGGTATAAAGGTCAAAGGACCTAACCTTTCCTTGAAGTCTTACACCGTTTAGAAGATATATAGATACCTTGGTTTTAGACTTTCTCAGTTGATTTAGCATCAAATCTTGCAACCTTGCTGCGTTTTTGCTACCCATATTCTTACCTCTCAGCGTTAATAATCTATTATTATATCAAGTTTTCATAAAAATTCCAGACTTTTGATTTATAATAGATAATATGATAGAGGATATCCTGAAAGAAGCAGAAGAGAGCATGAAAAAGAGCATAAACCATTTTAAGAGCGAAATAGCGGGCTTCAGGACCGGTAGAGCCTCCAGTTCTCTGGTGGAAGACATAAAGATAGAGTATTATGGGTCTCGGGTGCCCATCAAGCAGGTGGGGAACGTGAGCGTCCCGGAATCCAATCAGATACTCATACAGGTCTGGGACCAGAACGCCATAGCCCCCATAGAAAAAGCCCTCATGGAACAGCTCTCGCTAAACCCCGCAAGGCAGGGCAACACACTTCGCATCACGCTTCCACCCCTTACCCAGGAAAGGCGTAAAGAGCTTGTGAAACTCCTGCACAAAACCACCGAAGAGGCCAAGGTGGCTGTAAGAAACATACGAAGGGATGCCAAGGAGATGATAGAGTCCTTAGAAGGTATATCTGAGGATGAGATAAAAAGAGCCCTAGACAAGCTTCAGAAGATAACAGACAAATATATAGAGGAGATTTCAAACCTATCCTCTTCCAAAGAGAAAGAGATTATGGAGTTAAAATGAATATATCCGATGTTTTCAGGCTTTTAAAAGAAAAAAACAAGATATCGCTCCTCTCTTACATGGTGGCGGGGTATCCGGACCTTGAGACCTCATACAGGGCTTTTGAGATACTCTTAGAAAACGGCTCTGATATGATAGAGATAGGGTTTCCCTTCTCAGATCCTGTGGCGGATGGCCCCACCATTCAAGAAGCCCATACGATAGCCCTTCAAAAGGGTATCACCCACAAAGATATATTTGATATTTCTAAAAGCCTCAAAACAAAATACAAAGACAAACCCTTTTTACTGATGACTTATTTTAACCCTATTTTTAGACATGGCATAGACAGGTTTTTTGAAGAGGCTAAAAACGCCGGCATAGATGGTTTCATAATACCTGATTTGCCAGCAGAAGAGGCCGAAGGTGTAAAATCCTCTATTGAAAAGCTTGGTCTTAGCCTCGTGATGCTCTTAGCCCCCACCTCTTTTAAAACCAACAGAGTCTCTTACGTGTGCAAGATGTCCACAGATTTTGTATACATGGTATCTATAACAGGTATCACAGGAGCAAGGGACAGCCTTCCCATAGAGAGTATAAAAGAGTATTCAAAAGCCTACAAAGAACACTGTCAAAAACCCATGGTGCTTGGGTTTGGCATATCGGCAAAAGAGCATATAGACGCTTTAAAGCCCTATGTGGATGGTGTGGTGGTAGGAAGCCATCTTATCAAAAGCCTGAAACAAAGAGGTTTAGAAGGTCTAAAAGAAGAGGTTAGAAAGCTCTCAGAAGCCACATACTTATGAAGGTGCTTATTGTAGAAGACGATAAAACCCTTTTAGAGCTTCTTTGCAAGAAGCTAAAAGAAAACGATTTTCTGTGTGAAGGGGCTGATAACCCTCAGGATGCAATACTGTTTTTAAAATCTGAGGCTTTTGATGTGATATGCCTTGATATCATGCTTGGAAAAGAAAGCGGTATAAACCTCTGTAAAGATATAAGGGAGCTAAACAAAGACGCATCTATCATCTTTATAAGCGCCATAGCGGATTTAAGCACCAAAACAAAGGGCTTTGAAGACTGTCTGGCGGATGATTACATCACAAAACCCTTTAGCGTAGAAGAGCTTATCCTTCGCATAAAGGCTGTGATAAGAAGAAAGTACAACATAAAAGGAAGCGTGATAAAACTACGTGAAAACATCCTTTACGATATGGACAGAAAAATCCTCATAGTGGATGGTGAAGAGAAAGAACTCACCAGAAAGCTTGCCTGCATACTAGAAACCCTCATATTCAGAGCTGGGAAGCTGGTGTCCTATGAGACGCTCATGCAAAACTGCTGGGATATGGCTGAAACCCCAAGTCAGGATTCCATAAGGACTCATCTTAAGCTTTTAAGAAAACTGTTAAAAGAAGAAAACAAAGACCTCATAAGAAACGTGCCGGGTCTTGGCTACAGACTTGTTTAAAAACCTTTT
>CAYFGH010000139.1:0-2385 GCA_964342735.1 uncultured Aquificaceae bacterium | reverse complement strand
GCTTTAAAACGCTGGCTGAAGGTGTAGAAACAAAGGAGCAGTTAGAAACTCTAAAGGATATGGGTTGTGATTACGTTCAGGGATTTTTGCTTGGGAGACCTGTGCCTGAGGAAGAGATATTGAAAATTTTCGATAAAAAAAGGAGGTGGCTATGTTAGAGAAACTGTCTGTAAAGTCCAAGCTTTATGCCATAGGTGGCATAGTGGCACTGATGGGTGCTTCTTTGGCGGGTGGGGTGTATTACAAAACCCATGAGTCTGTGGCTCAGATGGATCAAGAGAAGCGATGCCTTGAAATAGCAGACCCACTTTATGAAGTGCTTATAGAATTGCAACATGCCAGGATGTACAACAAAACTCTGGCTATAGGAGACCAAAATATCAAGATAAAACTAATAGAATCTTTTAACGAGATAGACAAAATGTTAACCACGCTTGATAGGCTTGATAAACGATATGGCGAAGCCCTTCATATGAACAAAAACTATAAAGAATTTTTATCCATGTATGACAAGCTTAAAGCAAATGCTTTTAATCTTACCACAAAACAAGTAAACGACAATTACGATGCTATATCAAATTTTCTTATAGATAGGCTCATAGTAAGGGATTGTTATATAAGGGGTAAGCTCATTCAAGACCCTGATTTTGCAGATACCACTACTATTACGGCATTTTTTGGTAATCAACCTCATATCATACTGAAAGTAGGTAAATTAAACAGCAAAACATACGAACTTATGAACATAGAACAGCAAAACACCACCAGCTCAAGCACCAACACAAACAACGCTTCAAACTCTCAAAATAGTACATATATAAACCATCTCTTATCTGATATAAGTGGTCTTTTAAGCAGTATAAGGGAACACATCCACTACGCTTGTTTATTCTACAACGAAAGCGCAAGGGCTAACAGTTTTTACAACAATATACACATATCGGCAAACAACTACAAAAGATATATAAACGATAGCCTAAAACCTCTCATAGAGAAGATAATAGAAAACCCTCAGCAAGCTTATCTGTATAAACCTCAGTTTGATGCTGTATCAAAAGAGATTACAAAGCTTGGAGAAAATCTCTCTAGAAATACTATAAAAACTTTGGAAAAATCAGTAAGCATAAGAGATAGAAAAGATTATGAGATAATGTATATAAGCATTGTCTTAGCAATTTTAGGGCTTAGCGTATCTTTCTGGTTTGTATATATGACTATAAAAAGCATCAAAGAAAATACATCCATACTTGATGATGTGGCAAGCAAGTTTAAAGAAGGAGACTTAAAAGTAGAAGCATCTATAAGATATCAGGATGAAATAGGAACTGCTATCAACAATCTTTTAGAGGGTATAACATCTGCAAACAGCATACTTCAAGATATAAAGCTAACACTTGAAAAAATGGGAGCTCTGGATTTTACCAAAAATGTGGAGGTAGAGGCTGTTGGAGATTTTGAAGCCATTAAAAACGATGTGAACAAGTCTTTGGAAGCTCTAAGAGGTCTCTTGAAGTCTATAACAGAAAGTGTTGTAAAGCTTGGCACGAGCATGGAAGAAACTTCCGCCACCACCAACGCTTTAGCTATTGACAACAAGAGTTTAAACGACCAGATAAACGCCCTGGCTAATTCTATAGAGGAGATATCAGCCACAGTTAGCTCTATAGCTAAAAACATGTTAGAAACAAAAAATGCCGTAGATAAGCTATTTGAGATAGTAAACAACGGAAAGAGCATTATCCAGAAAGCAAATCAAGATGCTTCTGTTATGAACGAACTTGGTAAAAAAGCAGTAAACATTATAGATTCTATACTTTTTATTACAGAGCAAACAAACCTTTTAGCTCTTAATGCAGCCATAGAAGCAGCTCGTGCAGGTGAGGCAGGTAGAGGATTTGCCGTAGTAGCAGATGAAGTTAAAAAACTTGCCGAAAAAGCAGGTAGCTTTGCAAAAGACGTATCACAGATAATATCGGACATAACAAAAAGTGTAAGCTCTACAGTGAAATCCATTTACGAAGTAGATAGCTACTACAAAGAGATAGAAGACCTCAGTTCAAACGTTAGAGAATCTTCTGAGGCTGTTACAGCAGCCATAGAAGAGCAAACAGCTACCCTAAACATGCTAAACAACTCTATGGTAGATGTAAGAACGTTCTCAGACAAACTCGCTGCTGCCATAGAAGAGCTTTCTGCTACGGCGAAATCTCTAGCAGAAGTAGCTCAGGAGCTAAAAAACGAGGTATCAAGGTTTAAGTTTTAAAAACTCATCAAGGAGGTTTTTATGAAAAAGAAATCGCTTTTTACTCTTTCTTTCTTTGCTGTATGAGTCCACTACATCGTGAACACCTTTGAAAGACACATATAACAACTATTATGTTAACC
>CAYFGH010000138.1:0-2422 GCA_964342735.1 uncultured Aquificaceae bacterium | reverse complement strand
ATGATATAATATTTATATGAACAAGAAATCTTCTTTGGAGCTCCAGTGGTTAGAAGAATTGTCCAAGTTGGACAGCTTTGTAATCAAAACCCCCGTTAACAAACAAGAATTCTGGACCGAATGGCAGGAAAAGTATTCCAAAGCAAGGATGGGACGCATAGCCGCCTTAAGGATGATGAGAAAAAAGGGTTTAGACAGCGAACAAATAAGAAGCCTGAAAGATACCATCAACTTCTACGACAACGTACTGGATTATTTAAACGATTTCAAAAACATAGCTCTGAACGTAAGAGGTTTTTTCTTTACCACAGATACCTTTGAAATAGACGACGAAGACATAGACTTAGACTTCTAAGTGGATATTCCTGTCTTCTTGGTGGGGTTTATGTGCAGTGGCAAAAGCTCCGTGGGGTATATACTGTCATCACATCTAGGTTTTGATTTTATAGATTTAGATAAAGAGATAGAAAAATCTTTAAACATGACAATAGAAGATATATTCAGCCAAAAAGGAGAGGCGTTTTTCAGGGATTTTGAACTAAAGACTTTAAAAGACCTCTCAAAACCAAAAAGCGTCCTGTCCACAGGTGGTGGGCTAGGTGCCCGAGAAGAGGCTATGGAGTTTATGAAACAAAAAGGTTTTGTGGCCTTTTTGGATATACCTTTTGAAGAGTTTTACAACCGCTGTAAAGATTTACCAAACAGACCTCTTCTCAAAAAGCCTCTAGAGGAGCTAAAAGCCCTGTATGATAAAAGGTATGGAGTTTACAGCAAAGCTCATCAGCGTTTTGATGCTCTTAAAAGCCCAGAAACCATAGCAAAGGAGATAATGATTAGTTATGAGCAGTTTAAAAGAGATATCAGAGCTTGTTAAATTTGAGCATACGATATTTGCCCTTCCTTTTGGTATAAGCGCCTTCTTGCTCTTAAACCATGGATTTGACCTATGGAAGTTTATCCTCATCATAATAGCCATGGTTTTAGTAAGAACGGATGCCATGACGATGAACAGGCTATCGGATTTAGACCTTGACAAGCTAAATCCCCGCACCAAAAACTGGCCCCATGCAAAAGGCACCGTTTCAGAGTTTGAGCTAAAACTTATAATATTTGTAACCTCTTATCTTTTTATATTTGTAAGCCTGCTACTTAACAAGTTAGCATTTTTGCTATCTCCTGTGGTGCTTTTATCCATTTACATATATCCAAAAGCCAAAAGATTTACTTATATGCCACACGTATTCTTAGGACTGGTTTACTTTCTTATACCAGTAGGGGTTGATGTGGCCCTAAACAGCCACATATCAAAAGAGGCTGTGGTGCTTGGGCTTGCCATGGGATTCTGGGTGAGTGGGTTTGATATGCTTTACGCCCTTCAGGATTATGAGTTTGACATAGAGCACGGGGTAAAATCTATAGCTGTTTGGCTTGGCAAGGAAAAGGCCATATACGCTGCAAGGATATTTCATATAATCACGTTTTTATGCCTTTTGGAGCTTTATTTCATAGATAAAAGGCTTGGGGTTTTGTACCTTTTGGGGCTTATCGGGATAGCGGGGTTTTTGGTATACGAACACAGGCTCATAAAAGCCGATGACCTGTCAAAGCTAAACAAGGCGTTTTTCACGGTGAATGGATATATAAGCATCGTTTTTATGCTTTTAATAACGATATGCCTATGGATTTCATAAAAAATGAGATTGTAAAGGTGGCAAAACTATGCTTTCAGGAGGGACTTGTAAACGCTTTTGCCGGTAACATAAGCTATTCTTACAAAAGCGATATGTATATCACAAAAAGAGGCTCTTTTTTCGGAGACCTCACAGAAAAAGATATAATAAAAGTAAATCTAAACAAAAACCCTTCTTTAAAAGCCTCATCGGAGTTCAACGTCCACAAAGCCATATACCTGAACACCGGCAAGAAAGCCATAGTCCACACACATCCCAAGTATGCCGTCTTATCATCGTTCTTTTACGATAAGATAATACCTCTTGATTCGGAAGGAAAACAGATAATAAAAGAAGTACCTGTTCTGGAGGTAAACCCTCCTTCCGCCTCAAAGGCTTTAGAAGATGCCCTCTCTTTGGCGTTAAAAGAGTACAGCGTTGCGATTGTAAAAACCCACGGGGTGTTTGCCGCTTCAAACACTCTTATGGAGGCTTACGCTCATACAGCAGCGCTAGAGCATTCTTGTTTTTTGCTTTTAAAAGCCAAAAACGTGATAAAATAAATGCAAGATGGATGAGATAAGTAGATTTTTAGATGTGGCAAAAAACGCCGCACTGATAGGCGGAGAGGTGCTAAAAGAGTACTTTGGCAGTATAAGTATATCAGATATAGAGGAAAAGGCGGAGAAGGATTTTGTAAGCTTTGTGGACAGAACATCGGAAGAGAAGATAGTAGATTATATAAACTCCAT
>CAYFGH010000137.1:0-2466 GCA_964342735.1 uncultured Aquificaceae bacterium | reverse complement strand
TTTAAAAGCCAAAAACTTTGAAGAATGTGTTAAAAAAGCCGATATAGCCCTTTATAAGGCCAAATCAAAAGGAAGAAACAGGGTAGAAGTTTATGAAGATGAAGCTGATAAATAACGTAGTTTTTTTGACGTTTATATTGACTTCTCTTTCTTTTTCTCAAACGGTAAACAAGCTTTTGAGCCTTTACAACAAGGCTTCTGATTTATCCTATAAAACTCGCAAAGAGAGCTTGGGGCACTGGATTATATTTACCCGTCAGGATATAAGGCGAATGCAGGCTTATACGCTAAAAGATATATTAAGGACTGTTCCCATGTTTAACTATGGGCCCAACGAGAGCGGAAACTATTCTCTTACTGTGGCAGGGTTTGCTTATGATTATCACGAGCAATTTGCACTTTATATAAACGACCATCTTGTAAATATGGCTCCCGTGTCAGAATTCAGCATATATGGAGATTATCCTTTAAAGGATATAGACCATATAGAGATATACCTTGGACCAGCTTCTGTGATACTTGGCAACGTACCAAAGCTCGTTATTATAAAACTATACACCAAAAAGCCCTCCAGAGAAAACATATCTTCTTTAAGGCTTACCGCAAACTCAAGAGGAGGATACGATATAGCCTTTTCCAGCGCAAAGCCCATAAACAGACACTTTTCTTACTCTTTTATGTTTGACCAGACGTATGAGGCTTTTCCGAAATTCAGTATATACAATATCAATCATTCAAGAAACGCCTTCAAGCAGTATCTATTTTTAAACCTTAACCATAAGGGTATAGAGCATTTCTCCAGATGGCATCTTGATGTGGGCGCTATGAAATCAAGACAAAACGTCTTTATGGGGGATGAATTTTACAACCCTGTGGGTGGTATAAACAAAAATCAAAATGCTTATATATCCTTTACGGATTATTTTGATAAAAGCCTGAAAATTCATCTTGGATTTACTTTTGAGCATGGAGATTTTACTGAGCTATCAGACAACAACTCACCCCTTTACATACCAAAAGCTTTAAACAGTGATATATCGCCGTTTTATTATTATTTTAATCTATACAACTACAGATATTCTGGGGATATAACAAAGACATTCTCCACCAGAAGAAATAAGCTTATAGTGGGTTCTGGTTTCCAGTTTAACTATGTGGGCCTGAACAATACCCATTATGAAGGGTTTGATTTAAACGAAAACATCGTAAACGGTCTTATAAAAAATCCAGATAATCACAGAAATTATTATACTGTCTATCTGGAGGATATGTTTAATATAAACGATAAAAATCTCATAATAGGAGATTTGAAGTTTGATAAATATACCTACAACGGAAAATCCAGAAACAGCAACTACTCTGCGAGGATTGGTTATGTGATGTTACCTTTCAAAAGCATCTCTTTCAAAGGCTTTTTGTATAAAACTTATACCCCGCCCACTATATATTATTTTATAAACAGCTCTTACCCTCTTCACGATGTAAAGTATAAAGGACTCAGCTTTGAAACAGATTATACTTACAAAAGCAACAAACTCAGGTTTTTATACGCTTATATAGACATGAAGGATGCTATAGAGCCAAGCTTCAACTATCCTTATGGTTATTACAACGACCCTCATCCTTTCTATATAAATACCTTCTGGATATCGGATACTTACGATATAAACTACAACAACAAAGTTGAGTTTAACTACTTCATAAACAAGATAAACAAACCATATACTTCACCAAACCAGGGGCTTTCTGTCGGGCTTTTCAACGAATACAAAAAATTTAGCTTCTACAACGAGCTTATATATAAAAACGCTTTCGATGGATATCTTGGGTTTCACGAGAGCCCTACCTACATGTGGGATAGCGCTATCACTTACCATATAAGCCCGGTATATTCTATCTCTTTAAAAGCCCAAAACATATTAAACAGCTCTTACAAGATACCGCTTATCACCTACGATTCTAATGGCAATCCCACAGGTATATACACTGTAAACGCCTATCCCACCACCTTCTCTATCAGCCTGGAAAGGTTGTTCTGATGCGTACTGTAAAAGCTTTTCTGGTTTTTTGCCTGTTTAGTTTTATGGCTTTTGGTATAGAAAATCCATATAAAATAGAAGCAAGACTCATAGATACTATAGCAAGGGTTATAACTCGTAAAGAACATCCAAAGCTGTGTCCTGAAGGGGTAAACGTATCAAACATAGCTCCTTATCTCATGTATTCGACTATTACTGTATATTGCGATAAAGCGGATATGATAATATCTCACTCTTTGATACCGGCTTTTGGTAAACCTTATTTTGCGCTTGATTTTGAAACCCTTATAAAAAATCCCTATGCTGTAGGAGGGCTTTACTGGCTTGATGGAAGGTATCAGCTTGTTTTTATAAAAGAAAGACTTGAAAAGTTTCATATAACTTTGCCAGATGAATATAAGCAGTTTGAGGTATCTATAAAAGACCT
>CAYFGH010000136.1:0-2511 GCA_964342735.1 uncultured Aquificaceae bacterium | reverse complement strand
GGGGCCACAGATTTTCAGATTATAGCAAACTACATACCAAGATACGGCATAGCAAAAAGATACGCCATAATACCAGGTATGCACAGACTCACCACCGATGATGTGGTAGAAATAATAGAACTCACATCCGATGAGAAAAACTGGCGAGACATAATGGCAGAATACTCTACCTTTGAATATTCGTTTGCCATAAAAAACTACGGGCTTTACAGGGTATCGGTGGCAGAATCTTTAGAGGGGCTTGGATTGGCCATACGTATACTATCTTATGAGCTTCCTTCCATTGAGATGGTGAGGCTTCCAAAAGAGGTGGTCAACTTTATGAAAGATGCAAGAAGCGGTGTAGTGGTGCACACTGGTGGTACTACATCAGGTAAATCCACTTCAATAGCCGCTGAGATAGGATTTTTATCTGATATCCACAACGTAGTTATACTGACCTTTGAAAACCCTGTTGAGTATAGATTTTTATACAGGAAAGCCACGGTAAGACAGTTTAACATACCAACTCAGGTTAAAAACTTCCAGCATGCTCTTAAAATAGCTCTAAGAAGCGACCCATCCATCATACTGTTTGGTGAGGTGAGATCTGAAGATGAAATAATATCTTTGCTTGATATGGCAGCTCGTGGACACCTGGTATTTTCCACACTTCATACAAAAAGTGTAAGCGCTACATTTTCACTTTTAAATCAATTTGGTTCTAAAGAGCTTCTTGGGCTTTTTAGCTCTCAAATAGTGGCTATAATATCTCAGTTTTTATACAGATCAAAAGCCAAAAAATTTCTGCCAATATACGATATACTAGTACCCAACAAACCCATAAGGACGATGATAGCGGATGGCAACTTCAACGACATAGAAAGGATTAGACACGAGGGAAACATTCAAGGCGGATTTTCTATGACATTTACACAGTGCGCCAAGCAATATCTTTTAAACAGAGAAATAGATGAAGAGGAATTTAACTATATAAGACTTAGAGCTATGGAGTAAGGCTATGGAAGACAAAATATTTGTAAAAGGAAAATACACAACCATAGAAATATCAAGAGATGAATTTTTGAGGCTTTTAAAGGAATTAAAAGAAAGAACAAACGGTATAGACCTTCTAGAAGCTTTTGAAATAATGCAGGACTTTCCAGATGTGGACAGGTTTAAAGTATTAAGGGATATTTACATACTTGAATTAAGCGGGGCTTTTGGTAAAGACTCAATACCAGATAAACCCATAAACATCGAAGAACTTTACAGGCAAATTTAGAAAATCTTTTGAAAGAAGTGCCCTATAAGGATGTATATAAGAGTATGTATTACTCTGGATATAAAAGTAGCTATTATAAATCTATGAAAAGGGAATTTTAGTATTCCAGATACCCAGCACATCACCTTATAGGGTTCTCCTATGATGATTGCAAACGTTCCGTATCTGTTGAAAAGAGCCTCTGCTTTTATGTAATGATTTTTAGACAAAACCTTCCCGACAAGTCTATCGCCAGCAAAAAAACCAAGCCAGTAAGACACCATAGCCCCAAGCATGTTTGATACAACTCCCACTATTCCTATTATCCATGGATTTAGACCGAGTTTTTGACTCATCATCATAAAAGGCAAAACGGGCACAGGCTGGATAATACTCTGGGTAAACCCCACGACAAACACTCCCACGTATCCGTAATGTTTTATAGCTTCTAAAGCATAATCCTGTAAACTCATATTCTCAATTATAAATCCTAAAAGCCCTGAAACACTATATATTAAAATAGATGAGCTCATTATTATAAATTATTTGAGTATATTATTATCAAATAATTTATAAAAATACTTGACAACTTTTTTAAGAGTTATATATTTATATTTAGAAAACTTTAAAAGGAGGTAAGGCATATGAGAAAAGGACTGGCAGTTTGGAATCCGTTCAGTGAGCTGGAAAAGGTAAAAGCAGAGTTTGACAACCTTTTCCAAAACCTGTTACCCACCGTATATGGCGGTGCAGATATGGCTTTGGTACCAGCCATAGATATCTATGAAACCGACAAAGAGGTAGTGGTAAAAGTAGAAATCCCGGGTGTAAAGAAAGAAGATTTGGAAGTGAGCGTAAAGGACAACGTCCTTTACATAAAAGGCGAAAAGAAAGAAGAAAGAGAGGAAAATACTGAAGCCATTCACAAGGTAGAGCGCATATACGGAAAATTCGAAAGAAGCATAACACTACCTCAAAACGTAAAAACTCAGGAAGCCAAAGCCGAATATAAAGATGGTATCCTAGAGATAAGATTTCCCAAGAAAGAAGAATCCCAAAGCACAAAGATTAACATCGGCTAACAAGATTAGCTCATCAAAAGTTATACAGTGAGGGCGTACAACCTACGCCCTTTTTTTATTTTTATTAAACTTTTAATTTATTGTATAATAATAAAATATCGTCCCAAGCAGTCTCCGTAGCTCAGTAGGATAGAGCACGAGATTCCTAATCTCGAGGTCGGCGGTTCGATTCCGCCCGGAGACGTT
>CAYFGH010000135.1:0-2514 GCA_964342735.1 uncultured Aquificaceae bacterium | reverse complement strand
TAAGAGTAAAACCTGTATCTTTTGTTTACAGCCTCGTTGTAGGCTTTTAATATGAACTCCCTACCGGCAAAAGCGCTTACCAGTATGAGAAGAGAAGATTTTGGAAGATGAAAGTTTGTTATCATGCCATCAATCACTTTAAATTCAAAACCTGGTTTTATATAAAGATCTGTAAAACCAAAGTAAGGTCTATCTATGGCTGTTTCTAAAGCCCTCACTACGGTGGTGCCCACCGCTATAACCTTTTTACCTTGATTTTTTGTATGTTTTATAAGATTTATCAAGTCCTCTGATACTTCTATATACTCCTCATCTACTCTGTGTTCGTTTATATCCTGAGATTTTACAGGTTTAAAAGTACCATAAGATACGTGAAGCGTAGCAAATGCTATGTTCACTTTCTTTTTGAGCTTTTCTAAGAGCTCGTTGGAAAAATGAAGCGAAGCGGTGGGAGCTGCCACCGAAAACTCCTTTTTAGCAAACACCGTTTGATAAAACTCTCTATCTAAAGGCTCTTCATCCCTTTCAAGATATGGGGGTATTGGAATTTTGCCGTATTTGTATATAGCTTCCATCTGGTTTTTAGCTTTTAAAATCACCAAAAACTTGGCTTCTTCAATATGCTCTTTTATCACCACATCAAGCCCTTCCCCAATATTTATCTCCAGATCTGGTCTTATATTTTTACCACCCACAAGCGCCTCCCAGATGTTGCCCTCTATATGCCTTAAAAGTAGCACCTCTACTCTTGAGTCCTCAAAGCCCTTTTTCTTACCAAGAAGCCTTGCTGGAAGCACCTTTGTATCGTTGAAAATAAGAAGGTCCCCTTCATCTAAAAATTCATCTATATGCCAAAAGCTAGAGTGTCTTATGCTTTTAGCGCTTCTATCAAGCACCATCAGCTTAGCATCGTGCCTTGGACTCACAGGATACTTTGCTATAAGCTCTTGAGGAAGTTCAAAATCAAACAGCGATATATCCATTTTTTATCTCCAGCAAATCACTATATTCATCAATTCTTACAACATCCCCAGCATACACTCTTGAAAAATCCGCTTCAAAACGAAGGCTTTTCCCATGCCCTATAAACTTGTATCCTCTAAAGATGAGCATCTTATCCCATATATTTGATTCTAAAAACCTTGATATCGTATAAGCCCCGCCTTCTACAAATATATGCATTATGTTTAACTCGTACAGGGCTTTTAATATAGCGTTTATATCTAAACTTTCTAATTCTAAAAGCCTGATACTTAAATCTTCAAATCTTTTTCTCTTATCGCTATTGGGATTTGTTATTATTATGACCTTATCGTATCCTTTTTTAAACACATTTGCATCAAGAGGCGTATCAAGATTTGGGTCTATTATGATTGTGTAAGGCTGATACGTATTGCCCTCAAGCCTTACTGTAAGCTCAGGATTATCTTTTAAAACCGTATTTATACCAACCATTATAGCGCTGGAGTATTTTCTATGTAAATGAGCCAGCTGACGGGCTTTTTCTGATGTAATCCATTTGCTTTCACCATCCTCTTTTGCCAGATACCCATCCATTGACATGGCACACTTTAGCGTCACAAAAGGTCTTTTTTGAGTGATATACACAAAAAAATCTTCGTTTAGTTTATCGCACTCTTTTTTTAAAACACCTACTTTTACTTCAACACCAGCTGAAGTGAGCCACTCTATACCCTTTCCAGATACCTTTGGATTTGGGTCCACTGATCCTATTACAACCCTTTTTATACCGCTTGATATGATAGCGGGACAGCAAGGCGGGGTCTTCCCGTGAAAAGAGCAGGGCTCCAGCGTCACATACATAGTGGCATCTTTTACGCTTTCTTTAGCGTTTTTCAAAGCCACTATCTCAGCGTGGTCAGTACCAGCTTTTTGATGAGCTCCTGTTGATATTATTCTGTCATCTTTTACTATGAGAGCTCCCACCGCCGGGTTAGGGTGCGTTTGCCCCTTATACTTATAGGCCTCTTCTAAGGCAAGCCTCATGTAGTATTCATCTTTTGTCATTGCTAAGAAGGTCTGATATTATATTGTCTTTAATCCTGCTCATTGCATCTTCAAAAGCCTGCCTTTTTGGTAAATCGCCTTCTCCACCTGTGGGTAAAGCGTAGTAAGAAACCTGAGAATACGTATATTTTTTATTACCCAAATCAAGCTCTATGCCTACATTCAACATATAGTTGTTAGCTCTTTGGTATATAGAATACCCTATTGGCATGGAAGAAAAGTTTGTGATTTTTAAAAGCACAGTTTTTCGGCTTTTAGCATTACAATCTAAAGTTTTATGAGCTTCCACAAAAGCATCCTCCACAGCTTTGATAGTATAGTCTTTTATATAAGGGTCATCTATAAACACTCCGCTTTTTTCTTTGATGCAGTAGCTCTGTCCATAAGCCAGCAGGCCAAAAGCAAGAAAAGAAAACACCAGCTTTTTCATTATCATAATATGATAACATAATTGCATAAGCCAAGAAACATTATGAATCCAATCAG
>CAYFGH010000134.1:0-2518 GCA_964342735.1 uncultured Aquificaceae bacterium | reverse complement strand
TTTCTATGAACGGTGTCCTGGCTTTTAAGAAAGGTAAAGAGTTGAAAGATAGGATTATACCGGAGGGAGAATTCTCAAAACTGATGCTGGAGAAGAACGTACCAAACTTCATAAATATACTTAAACAGATAAAGATGCTTGGGGATGTGAAGATATACGCCTGTTCTATGGCTATGGACGTGCTGGGATGGGAGATTGGGGATCTGGAAGAGGGGTTGTTTGATGATGTTTTAGGGCTTACCGCTTTCCTTGATATGGCTGAGGATGCAAAAATCATTTTTGTGTAAGGAGGTTTAGATGGCTGATAAGGTAATTGATGCAAGAGGAAGCTTCTGCCCGGGGCCTTTGATGGAGTTAATAGCTGCAATAAAGTCAAACCCCGTGGGCAGTACCATAGAAGTGCTTTCTACAGACAAGGGGTCTGCAAAGGATATACCAGACTGGGTGAAAAAGGTGGGTCATGAGCTTGTGAGCGTAGAAGAAAAAGATGGATACTGGTCCATCGTTGTAAAAAGACTTAAATAGGAGGTAGCGTTATGGCAAAGCATGTAGTAATAGTAGGCGGTGGAGTAGCAGGTACTATCATAGCCAATCTTTTGGCAAGAGGGCTAAAAGAGGAGCTTGCAAAGGCTGAAGTGGTTATCACCATGGTCAGCAAAGATGATAAGCATGTCTATCAGCCCGGGTTTTTGTATGTGCTCTTCGACAAGATGAGACCCGATGAGCTCATAAGAGACCAAAGAAGTCTGCTAAACCCCTCCATTATATTCCATCATGATACTGTGGTGGGCATAGACCCTAAAGCCTGTGAGGTGCATACGGAAAAAGGTAAGAAGCTAAAATACGATTATCTTGTAATAGCCACTGGTTCAAGACCAATGCCGGAGTTGATACCGGGGTTAAAAGAGCACGGAAACATGTTTTACACGCTAGAAAGCGCTATAGAGCTAAGAGAAAAGCTCAGAAAGTTTGAAAAGGGACGTATTGCCATAGCCATGGGAGTGCCTCACAAGTGTCCAGTGGCTCCGTTTGAAGTCACCTTCATGCTTGATGATTACTTTAATAAGAAAGGTATAAGAGATAAGGTGGAGATATATTATACGTATCCCATTGGCAGGATACATACACTAGAACCTGTGGCGCAGTGGGGTGTACCGGAGTTTGAAAGAAGAGGTATAAAGTATGAAACGCTATTTAACATGGAAAAAGTGGAGGCTCACAACGGTACTATAGCGGTGCACAGTGCGGAAGGGTCCACCGTAGAGTGTGATTTGCTAATTACGATACCCCCTCACAGAGGAGCTCAGGCCATCATAGATTCTGGCATTTCAAACGACGGATGGGTGCCCACCAATAGACATACTCTCAAGTATGAAGGGTATGAAAATGTGTATGTGGCTGGGGATACCACAAATTTACCGATTTCAAAAGCTGGTTCTACCGCTCACTTTGAGTCCGATGTGGTGGCGGATAACCTTATAGCTGAGATAAAAGAAGGACATCCTGCCAGAGATTACGATGGTAAGGTGATGTGTTTTATAGAAACTGGATTTGATAAAGGCACTTATATTCATTTTAACTATACTACACCACCAAGCCCTATGCCTCCATCCAAGATGATTCACTGGTTAAAGCTTGGGTACAACCGTATGTACTGGTTAACGGCAAGAGGTGTGTTGTAAGGAGGGTTTGTTATGGAAGAGGTTCTGGATGTAGCCACAAACGCTTTAACCGATACTATGGTAGAAAGGCTCATAAGCAGTATATCTACGTTAGGGGAGCTCTCTGACGCCATAGCCTCTTCTAAGCTTCTCAGCGTTGTAGACAAACTCTCTAAAAATGCAGATATTATAGAGTCTTCTCTGGATTCGATTTTTGGGCTTTTATCAGCTATAAACACGTTAAACAACGCTTTCTCAGATACGATGATAGAGAGGATTGTAACTAGCCTATCCAAAATAGTGGAACTTTCAGATTATATATCAAACTCTCAGCTTATGGAGGTATTGGAAAAGGTAGCAAAAAACGCCGATTCGCTCAATAAATCTATAGATGCTATAATAGGTTTTTCAAATGCTTTGGTGGTTATAGACAACGCTTTCACAGATTCGATGTTAGAAAGGATTGTATCTTTCATGGCTGAATTAGGAGAGCTAACGGATGAGGTAAGATCAGCAGAGCTAAAGTCTATAATTCCTATGCTTAGCACACTGGCTAAAGATGGTGGCATGGAGGCTCTGATAGATGTTGCTAAAGCTCTGGTTACCATAAGGAACGCACTTTCTGATTCTATGTTGGAAAGGGTTGCTTCTGTTATAGTGGACACGATAGATTACTTTGCCTCTTTGAGAGCTCAGAGCATAGGCAGTTATCTATTGGAGTCTGTAAATAAGACCACGAAAGAGTTTGCTGAGAAAGACCAAAAACCAAGCTTCTTTGGTGTTTTAAAAGAGTTGAAAGACCCTCAAACGCTTCAAAGTATAATGTTTATGCTGGCTCTTATTAAGAATATGCCTCA
>CAYFGH010000133.1:0-2527 GCA_964342735.1 uncultured Aquificaceae bacterium | reverse complement strand
GAAAGGCCCAGTTTTAGCCTTAGCTTTGCCAAAGACTCATCCAGAGAATCTAGTCTTCTGTTTATTTCGTTTATCTCTTGTTGTTGATACTGGTATTGTTGCTGTAGCATCGTTATAGGGTTTGGACCCTGTTGCACCGGTTGTGCGCAAGAGCTAAGAAGCATCGCTATTCCGCTCCATATGAAAAGCAGTTTCTTTTTATCCATAGTTTTATTTTAACATAGTTTAGTTTGGGGCTTTTAGGTTAAAATAAATTTATGGGATTTGTGCTTTATAACACGCTTAGTGCTAGCTTGGAAGAGTTTGTGCCTGTAAATCCACCACAGGTAAACATATACACCTGCGGGGTGACTGTATACGATGATTCTCACGTAGGGCACGGTAGAAGCCTTATAGTGTTTGATGTTTTTAGAAGATACCTTGAAAAGCTGGGATACCGGGTAAAGTTTGTAAGAAACTTCACGGATATAGACGACAAGATTATAAACAAAGCCAACGAAGAAGGCAAAGATTTTATGAGTATAGCCAACAGGTATATAGCGAGCTATTACCTTGATATGGAATCTATAAACGTAAAACCCGCCAACGTAGAGCCAAGGGTCACCGAACACATGGAAGAGATAATAGCCCTTATCTCAAAACTCATAGAACTTGGCAAAGCCTACGAGAGCGATGGTGATGTTTACTTTTCCATAGATAGCTTCAAAGACTATGGAAAGCTTTCCAAAAGAAGCCCAGAGGAGCTTGAAGCTGGAGCAAGGATTGAGCCTTCAGCCAAAAAGAAAAACCCACTTGATTTTGCCCTCTGGAAGGCTTCAAAATCTCATGAACCCGGCTGGGAATCTCCCTGGTCTTACGGAAGACCCGGCTGGCACACCGAATGCGTGGCGATGATATTCAAACACCTTGGTGAGACGATAGATATCCATGCGGGTGGTATAGACCTTGTTTTTCCCCATCATGAAAACGAGATAGCCCAGGCTGAGAGTATCACGGGAAAGCCCTTTGCCAGATACTGGATGCACAATGGTCTTGTGACGGTGGGCGGTAAAAAGATGTCAAAGTCTTTAGGAAACTTTATAACCTTAAAAGAGATATATACAAAGTATCATCCTGATGTTTTAAGGCTTTTGGTATTGTTTACTCACTATAGAAGCCCACTGGATTTTTCTTTTGAGAAGATGGAAGAGACTAAAAAAGCCTATGAAAGACTAAAAAGTGCCGTGGATGATCTAGAACCTTTGAGAGCCATAGTAAAAGAGGGAAATCCTGTACTTGATATAGATTTTTATACTTTAGAAAAGACCACCCAAGAGCAGTTTTACAAGGCGCTTTCTGAGGATTTTAACACATCTTTGGCGCTGGCTCAGGTGTTTAACGCTGTAGGTGAGCTAAACCGGGCAAAGACCGAAAGTTTTAAAGCGGGATACATCACACCGAAAGAGTTTGAGGGCTATACATTCTTAGCAAACAGCATAAAGCAAACTCTAAAGGATATTTTTGGGCTTTTAGAAGAAAATACGCTAAAAAATACTCTGAAAACCTTAGAACCAGCTTCAAGCGTAAACATATCAACGGAGTTTCTGGAGATTTTGATAAACGCCAGAAATTTAGCCAAAGAGAACAAAGATTTTAAGGTGGCTGATTTCATAAGGGATGAGCTTTTAAAGCAGGGTATAAAACTGGAAGACACCAAAGCCGGTACCATCTGGAAAAAACTCTGATGCCTTTTTATATAAAGTTTGGTGGTGTAGCTTTATCAAGCTTTGGTCTCATGACGACTATATCCCTTTTTATATCTTATATTTTAGCTTTGCAGATATCTAAGTATATAGGTATATTGAAGTCTCAAACCGAAAATGTATTTTTAGCGGGTGCTATTTTTGGTATAGTGCTTGGAAGGATTTTCTACATTATAAAAAATCATGAACAGATACCAAACTTTCTTGGTATTTTCCAGATATGGAACGGCGGTATAGACTACTACGGAACGCTGGTGGGGGCTGTTTTGGGGATTGTGGCGCTATCATGGTTTTACAACATCCCCATCTTAAAAGCTCTAGACATAGCCTCTGTGGTGGGTTCTTTGACGCTTGGGCTTGGGTATATCTCTGCTGGTCTTGTGGGGTTTTCTTTTGGAAGGCCTCTACCGGTGGCTGTGGATGATGTAAGTCCTGGATTTCACACCTTCAAAGAGTTTCCGTTTTTTTATATAGTTTATAAGTTTGGTGATATAGCTCCCCCTTCTATTCCTTTTTATCCAGTGCAGTTTATGTACGGTATTCTTTTTATTCTCTACAGCCTAGGACTTATTTATTACGTGATAAAAAAGCAAGACAGGTTTCCCGGAGAAATCTTTTCGATATTTCTCATGCTCTATGGGTTTTCCAGCGTGGTGGTGGGATATTATACCAACAGTCATATAGTTTTTAAAAGCCTGACACAGGAGCAGTTATTTGGTATTTTTACGCTACTGTCTGGTATTGTAATATTGTGGCTTTTAAGATATGAAGAGACAAAGGGTTGA
>CAYFGH010000132.1:0-2536 GCA_964342735.1 uncultured Aquificaceae bacterium | reverse complement strand
GATAGTATGATTTGTATCATTATACTTTGAGATTTTCTAAAAATATGCTTCTTATTTCTTTCATTGTCTCTTTTGCTTTTTCAAATTCATCTTTTCCAAGGTCCGTAGGACCTAACATTGAGGATGAGCCTTCTTTTTTAAGCCTTATTGAGGTTTCCAGGCTTCTAAGATAAAGATAGAGTTCTTTCAGTCTGCTGAAAAATGGATATAATTTTGCCAGCGTTTCCATGGCTTTTAACATGGAGGGCTCTCTTAGTTTTTCTTTTAATATATAAAACTGGGTTATAAACTCTGCATCCATCATAGAGCCTGCTCCAAGCTTTATGTTTATCCTGTCCTTCATATATTTTAGATTTTTTTCTATCTCCAGTTTCATGTTTATCGTTTCTTCGGCCTCTTTCTTTGTTATATCCTTTTCAAATAAGAATTTGTTTGCAAGGGCTTCAAACTCTTCTTTTAGCTCATCATCTCCTGCCACCACTCTGTATCTGGTCCAGCTTAATCTTTCCCAGAACCTTGCTTCTGATTCAAAATAGTTTTTATAAAACTCAAGGGTTGGGTTTAGCTCACCTTTTTGCCCCATCGGTCTTAATCTGAAATCCACCGCATAGAGATACCCCTCTTTGGTGTGAGTAGTAAGAAATTTTATAAAATCTTGAATATACTTTATTGACTCTACTTTTATATCGTTGTTCTCTGTGACAAAACAAAGATCAAGATCTGAATTTACGTTTAGCTCTTTTGAGCCAAACTTTCCAAGGGCTATCAAAAGCGCTCCCTTTTTCAGTTCAAAGCTGTCCTCTATCACAACCTCTGCTAAGTTTGATAAGCTTTCAAACAATCTAAGAAGGTTTCTGGATTTTGTAAGATAGTTTAATATTATCCTTATCTCCCAGATTCTTTTAAAGCGTCTAAACAGATTTAGCTTGTCTAAATCAAGCGCTCTATAGTTTTCTAAATCTTTTTTAATCTCTTCTTTTGTTGGAAAATCCTGATAGAGGGTCAAAATATCTTCTACGGTATCTGGATATCTTGATATCTCTGTGGATATGGTGTTTGAGGCTTCAAATATATCTAAAAGTGATTCAAATATACTCTCTTTTTCAAAGATGATACGTTTTCCGGTTTTACTCATTATGAATTTTTCAAGGTTTCTCATTATCATGTCTGGTTCTTTTGATGTGTTTATCTTCTTCAAAAGAATAGGGATGTACTCTAAAAACCTTTGTCGCTCTTTTTCCGAAAGGTATATACCCTCTTTACCCTGAAGTATTCCAAGGATTGTATTGAAGATAATTTTTGGATTCTGCACGTTTGGTATGCAGGAGGAAAAGCTTTCCAAATCCTCTAATATGATAGCTTCCTGACAGGGGCTTAAGCTTTGTCTTTTTCTGTTTTTAGGAAGTAAGTTGTCAAATATCTCTCTTACCCTTTCTCTGTGTAGATTTAGTGTTTTGTTAAACTCATCCTTTGAAAAGCCCATAAAAAATGCAAACCTTTCTATGTCTTGGTCTTTTAAAACATGCTCCTGAACACAGTTTTTAATCTGTATAAGGTGCTCTAACCTTCTTAAAAAGGTATAAGCCTCCTTTAAAGATTTACCCTCTTCTTCAGAGAGGATACCGTTTTGCTCTAACTTCATAATGAGCCTGTACGTATTTCCATCCCTTAAAAGAGGTTTTCTACCTCCGAGCAAAAGCGCCATAGCCTGAAGGCTAAACTCCACCTCCCTTATACCGCCTTCGCCGGTTTTTACGTTGAAGCCTTTTGAAAGGGTTTTCTTCTTTTGCTCTAATTCTATCTTCTCTTTCATCAGGGCTATGTTGTCTAAATCTCTCTGATCTATAGATTTTTTGAATACAAAGGGTATTATGATGTTTTTATAAAAGCCTGAAAACAGATGAGATTCATCGTATACTGCCCTTGCTCTTATAAGCGCCATCCTCTCCCAGAACCTTCCATACATCTCATAATAATCTTCCGCCGCTTCTACGCTCATAACAATAGGTCCTGATTTCCCAAAAGGCCTCAGGTCAGCGTCTGTGATGTATATCTCCCCTTCTTTTGTGTTTGTATTTATGCTTTTCATAAAAAGCTTACAGATGTTATCGTAATACTCGGTGTTGTTTCTGGAAAAAAACATGATATCTATATCAGAATAGAAGTTAAGCTCGTTGGAACCAAGTTTCCCCATTCCTACTATAAGAAGCTCTTTTGCGTTGTCCTTTGATATATGCCTTATGAGGCTTTCTATAAGAGCATCCGCCAAGCTTGAGTATTCTAAGAGTATATCCTCCAGTTCTTCTGTGCCAAGAATATCTTTTGCTACAAGCCTCATGAGTTCTCTTCTTCTGTAAAAAGCCAGAAACTCTTCAAAGCTCATGCTGGAGTCTTTATATAGGTTTTCTATCTCCTTTAAATAGCTTTCTCTTGATTTTACCTTGTACCAGAGTTCTGGTATCGTCTCTTCAAACACGGTAGGATGTCTTAATATAAATTTTTTTATACAGTTTGATCTTTCCCCAAGCTCCAGAAG
>CAYFGH010000131.1:0-2545 GCA_964342735.1 uncultured Aquificaceae bacterium | reverse complement strand
ATTACAAACAGAGCTCCATGGTTTGATGGAAGGGCTTCTATCTTCCAGCCGTGTTTTTGTATGATGGCTTTTACGATACTAAGCCCAAGCCCTGTGCCGGTGGGTTTGCTGGAGTAATAGGGCAAAAATATTTTTGAGATGTCTTTGATGCCCTCGCCGTTGTCCTGATATATTATTTCGCTCTGTTTTATTTCTATCTTTATCTTTGTGCTTTTGGATTCTATGCTGTTTTGAATGAGGTTCATAAAGACTATCTTTATCTTTTCTCTGTCAAAGTCTAAGATGTTGTCTCCTGTGATGTCAAACTCAACGTTGTAGGGTTTGTAAAGCTCTACAGCTTCTAATATGGCATCTTTTATGGACTGGGTGGATTTGTTTAGTATCTCTATGTTTGAAAAATCTTTAAAATCCTGTAAAAGCTTTAAAATTTTATCTATCTCCTTTAACATTATATCCCCTACGGTGTTTATGGTGTCCTGAAGTTTTTCTGGATGATTTTTAGATATTCTTAAAAGCCTTTCTATGTTTAGCTTTATGGGGGTAAGAGGATTTTTTAGCTCATGGGCTACCCTCTGGGCGGTTTCTTTCCAGACGGAGAGCCTCTGGGCGTTTACCATAGGGCTTACATCTTCAAATATCAATATTTTTTCGTTTTCTGAAAGCTCTACGATGTCTTGTTTTATGCTTTTATCTTTAAAATCTAAATGCTTTATATCGGTGTTTCCAAACATATCTATAAAGGCTCTGTTTACTCTTATAACGTTGTCATCTTTATCCACATAAGCCACTCCTATAGGTATGTTGTCAAGGAGTTTGGTTAGCTGGTCTTTTTCCCTTATGAGGTCTTGATAGAGTTTTTTAAGGTTGTCTTTCATGTATTGAAAAGCCTCAATAAGCTCTGATAGCTCGTCGTTGGTCTTGGGTGTGGGAAGCTTTGTATCCAGTTCTCCTTTTGCAAGGGTTTTGGCGGCCTCTGATAGCTCTTCTATGGGTTCTGATATGTGGCGGGCTAAGAATATACCAAACCACACCGTAAAAAGCACCACCATGAGCGCCAGTATCACTATGAAAGCCACGTAGTTTCCATTTAGTATGTCTCTGGTTTTTACAAGGACGATAAACTCTTTTGCAAAACGCTTTAAATCCCTTGAAGATTTTTCAAGCTTTGCATCTTTGCTCACCACAAACACATAAGCCTTATCTCCTCTCATGATGCAGATGCTGTAAGAGTTTTGATTTTCCACGATGGGGTTGTTGCAGTCCGATACTTCATGCACCGCCACTATGTTAAAATGATTCACAAGAGAATATGGGTCTTCATAGTATATAAGCTTGCTCAAAAAGTTTCTATACAGTATGGCTTTTTCGTACTGGCTTTGTTCAATTTCTTTGGAGAGTTTTATGGATGTCCTCAAAACGAGCTTTGTCTTGTCGCTTATAAAGGTTTTAACGCTTTCTACTATAACAAAGCTTGAGGCAAACATCATAAGGAATATAGGTAAAAACATGTAAAGGAGTATTATGGTGGTAATCTTGGTGCGGAGGGTCTTTTTCTTGGTTTCGTAGTATAGCTTTATAAACTTTCTGAAGATGATGACGGTGGCAAGAAGGAGAGCAAACAGGTTTATGTTTATGATTGCAAGGAAAGCGTATATGTTTATAGAGGGGTTGTGTTTTAGGTTAAGTACAAAGCCTATGTTTGAGGCTAAGACTATTGATAATGCTAAAAGCCCTAAAACTAAATTAACTTTTTTCTTGAATGTGCTTATGTTTAACCATTTCACCTTGCACCAGATATATCGCCATCTCCGCTACGTTTTCAGCGTGGTCTGCTATCCTTTCAAAGTGTCTTGCCACCATCTCTAAAGATATGGCTCTTTTTATGTTTCTCTGGTCTTCCATCACGTAAGTGATAAGCTCTCTTTCAAGCTGATGGTAAAGCTCATCCACCATATCGTCTCTCTGGATGACCTTTTTGGCAAGCTCTGTATCTTTTTGTAAAAAGCTTATTACGCTGTCGCTCACCATCTCCTTTGCTATATCAGACATCATGGTGAGGTTTATATAGGGTTTCAAAGGAGGTTCCTGGGAAAGCAATATAGAACGCTGGGCTACGTTTTCGGCTTCATCTGCCATGCGTTCAAGGTCTGATACAATCTTATAAACACCCATCACAAACCTGAGGTCGCTGGCTTCTGGTTGATAGAGGGCCACCATCCTTATGCAGTCTTGCTCAATTTTGACCTCCATGAGGTCTATCTCATCGTCCCCCTTTATAACCTCTTCTGCCAGATCTACATTCTGGTCCAGTAGAGATTTCATGGCCTTTTCTATGGCATTTTGCACCATAGATGCCATCTTTATAAGCTCTTTTTTTGTATCTTCTAACTCTTCAAAAAACTTCATAATAAAATATATTATACCTTGTTTGTTAAAATTTTGTTAATAAAAGCTTGAAAACTTATTTTTTCAAAAGCTTTTCTGCCTCTTCCTCAGACATCGGCTTTCCAAGCAAAAACCCCTGAGCGTAATCACAACCCATATC
>CAYFGH010000130.1:0-2622 GCA_964342735.1 uncultured Aquificaceae bacterium | reverse complement strand
TTTTCAAGCATACCATTTCTGGATAGTCTTAATATCACGCTATCCACCACTACAGGCTTAAAGATTTCTGCAATATCAAGGCTAAGAGACATCCTCCTTTGGTTTATCTCATGAAGATAGCTTATGTTTGGGTTGAGAGGGCTTCTATATATGTAAGAGAGCACTTTGCCATACAGTATAGAGTTTCCAAACGATATCAAAGTGTTTAGCTCGTTGGTGGGTGGTCTTTTGGTGCGTTTTCCAAAGTTAAGCCCCGTATGCTTTTCAAGGATTTTGTAATACATCTTTTTGAAGTTTGCCTCTATGCCCATAAGCTCGTTTATTGTGTTGACCCTGTTTAGCTTTTCTAAAAAGCTCTCATATTCAATATCAACAACCTTAGAACAGTTTACTATAGCCCCTGCTACAAACTCTTTTGCTATGTATAACCTCTTTTCCTTGTCCTCGTAATGCTTTATCTGATTTATAAGCACGCTTCCAAGTTCATAAGTATCTTTTGGATAAAAGCTACCTATATAGTTTCCATAAACCCCAAAGAAGTTTATTACTACTCCCTGTTTTGACAGCATCTTCAAAACCTGAGAGGTTATAGCAACCTCTGATATTATAAAAATATCCCTTACATCCTCAATAGGAATGATCTGTTCTTTGTTCTTGTTTTTAAAAAGAAGCGTATTGTCTTTTTTAGACAGATTTCCATGGGTAATTATATAATAGCTTCTCATCGACACTCCAAAAATCCAAACCCCTGGGCGGTTCTGTATCCAAGCCCGTTTTTGTATATGAAGCTAAGCACCTCAGCGGATGCTTTTATGTCAAAATCACCTCTAAAGGCTTTTATATAGCCTTTGTAATGAAGTATTAGCTCGGTTTTTATGCTTTTAGGATAAAAGGTAAAACCTCTTAAATCTGGTTCATAACCTTTTAGCGTGGTAAACCTTGTTTTTATACTATCTATAAGAGCTTCCTTGAAACCCTCATCAAAGGGCGTGAGATAGTCTTTTTCTTTAGAGACCACCACCGGTGAAAGGGTATAAAAGCTGTCTGATATGGTCTCTGGCATTATTTCTATACTAAAAGCGTAAAACCTGGTATCTCCAAAAACAAAAGCCTTACCGTTTTCAGAAAGATAGGCAACCCTGTTCATGATATACTCTATCAAATCGTCGTTTTCCGAAGACACCCTCAGGTTTATAAACCTCACATTCTCTATGTGCTTTTTTACTATCATGGCATCCTTTCCAAAATAAACGCTAAACACGTACTCTTTTGGACATCGCCTTTTGTAGTAATTTCCAAATATATCCTTAAAAAAGCCTATAAAACCACCCCTGAAATCAAGGGGTATGTTTGCCCTTCTTTCTCCTTCAAGCCTTATGAGGGTTCGCATTTTTGCTCTTGTAATATTCTTGCTTTACCTCATCTGGCCTTGGTAGTATGTATCTGTTTCTGTATTCATCGCATTTGTTCTTATCTTTGCAATCACACAGACACTTATACTTACCGCATTCGCACTCAATATACATATACCTTGTGGTTTCAAGCCAGGCTGTATCTTTTACGGTTGGCTCTTCATAATAAAGCATATCTTCTAGCAGTTTAAGCCTGTCAAGCTCCCATACGCTGTTGATGTTTTTATTGAGCTTTTCGCCTAAAAACTTTTTAAAAGCTTCGTAGAATTTTTTCTTGTCTTCTTCTTTGTCCCCTAGATACCAGTCATCTTCTTCAAAGAGTCTTTGATATCTTGATTTTCTATCGGATATGAAGAGTTTAGTTGTTATCTTAATACTTCCAAGCCCGAGGGGTTTACCCATACCTATCTTATGACAGAGTTTCTTATCGCCTGGCAAATCCAGGGCAAAAAGTAGTGCCCCAAGCTCGTAATCTGTGAGATTTTCAAATCTTATGCGTCCTCTGAATACAGCCCCCGGTTCTACGGGTACCACAAGCTGGTGCTGTAGCTTGTCGCAGTTTAATATGTTTGATAGCTCCTCTTTGTTGTAAGTGTTTGGATCTTTGTAGTCTATTTCACATCTTTGCTCTAGCTTTAGTTTGTTTTTATTTTTTTCTTCAAAATCGTAGTTTCCTTTTTTAGCTGTATCTTTGTGCCAGTAAAGTTTGTACCCTCTTATAGGAGTGTCATCATCCCATGTTTTCAATTCGTTCTTGTTTAACTTATATGTAGGTTTGTTTGTTTTTTGCACCAGATATAACTGAAATGAGTTGGGCTTTGGATTTGCAAGTACTTTTAGAAACAATTTTTTATGAGCGCTACCACTTATCATATTTACGTCTTCAAAGAAGACTCTTGATGCAAAACTATCTTTTCCTATCCTGCCAAATACAGCATCAGTCATGTCTGTTTTGTTTTCATCTGTTAACTCTTCTGGTTTTATGTGGTCTCCTATAAAAGAACGATAATAAACTCTCATGTATTTTGTAAAGCCTATTGAAGTCACTTGATTGCCTTCTTCTATGTAAAAGCAGGGGATTTTACCACCACTGTTAAGTGTTTCTTCCCAGTCTTTGAGAGTAGCTCTTTTTGTTTTGTCGTACTTGTATGCTTCTATTAATTTCTCATCAACTTTTACAAATGATTTCTCATTGTCATCTATATCGTAT
>CAYFGH010000129.1:0-2658 GCA_964342735.1 uncultured Aquificaceae bacterium | reverse complement strand
GCTATTCTGGAGCCTATAAAACCAGCTCCACCGGTTATTAAAAATCTTCTCATAAAAATATTTTAACTTAAATTTTCCATTCGCAGAGGTTAAAATGTATTGAAAATCTTAATATTTTAAAATGATATATCTCATATATGTTGTCTGGACATCTTTGGACAGGAATCCCTCAGTTTTTGGGCTTTTAAAAGAAATTTAACATATCACCTTCAGGAGGTAAGGCGTATGCTTAAAACCTTTGTAATGCCCCATGTGGCACCCATTACGGAGACCTTTGACCTTGAGAGGTCAAAAACGGCGGTTCAAAACCTGTTGAAGCTTGGCGGATATGAGCTTCTGTCAAGGTTTGTGGCGGTGGTGGATATGGGAAACTCCAATCAGCTACCCCAAAACCAGGACGCTTATTACTTTGTGTTTGGGGACGTGATAAACGGCACCCCTCTTGTAATAGCGGATGCTCTTAAATTCTGGTCAAAAGAGCTAAGAGTAAGCGCCCATAGGAAAACCTCTATCAAAAGCTCAAAGACCTCCGAAGAGATAGCCATACTAAACGACATCCTCAAAGAGCTGAAAGACCAGAACCAGCAAGCCACCATTCAAAACATCATAAACTCCCTGGAAAAGAGGAGAAAAGGAAGTTCTAAAACCCCAAACGTGGGAACAGTTTTATCAAACGCCGGTAAGGGCGATATAGTAAGCGTTGGAAGATGCGTCATCAGAAAGCTAGAATCTGAGATAAGAAGCAAAAAGGACAGGAAAACCGGTCAGGTGGTGTTGTACCGCTCCTGTGATCAGCTTTCAAATGCCTGAACATCAAAATACCCCCTTTCTGGGGGTTTAAAAGGAGGTAGCGTTATGGACTTAAAAGTGTTTGGAATCCTTATAGAAGATACGCCAAAGTTTGTAAAGCTAATTGAGGATATAGAGCTTATCGTAGAAAACACCAAAGACCCTCATCAGAAAAATCTTTTTTTGGAGATTTTAGACATACTGGAGGAGATAACCCCGAGGCTTCAAAGCGTGTTGAAGGATTTAGAAGAGTTGGTATAAAAGGAGAGAGAGCTATGAGTGAAAAGGCATTGCTTGAAAAGATTTTTGTATCTTCAAACAGCACCGATGTAAGGTCAAAGATAAAGTCTTTGATAGGTTATGACATACCAAGCATAGTGGAGGCCTGGGCTTCTTATGTGGGCTATGATGGGCTTTATGACAAAGATGTATCAGAGCTTTTACTGAAATCAAACATCCTCGATGATGAGTTTCTCAAGTTTTTACAGAGCCTTCAGGCCATAAAAGCCACTAAGAGCAGGATATCAAAAAAGGACTTTGTAAGTCTGTTTAAGGAACTCATTTCAAACACAGGCTATATGAGCAGTGCGCTTCCCTATCTGGAAGATATAATAAACTATCTTGGACATGCGCTCTATCTTACAATGCTCAGCGGTCTTGATGTAAAGGTGTTTAGTTTCATGCTTTTAAAAGCCAAACACCAGCAAACTACTTATAAAAACCCTCAAAACCCAAACCAGCAGGTAAAGCAGATAGAATACACCGCCCACGCCAGAGTAAGAGCCCTTAAGGTAAAAGAGAGTGTAAAACCAGCTTCTTAATAAAGCTGATCTTTAATGATATAGAGGGCTTTTGCCCTCTTTTTATGTTTATTTTATATTGTGGTTTTAAAATAATATCATGAATACTTGGAAATCAATAGCTATAAAGCAGATGGCTTTTTCACACTACATGTGGGATGTGGTTATAATACTGTCGGTGATGTTTGTTGTGGGTATGCTTGCAATTCTTGCTGTGGCTTTTAAAAGCAAATAGATTTATAATAAACCAATGGATATCTGGCACAGTATTTTGCACTTTATACACATGTTAGAGGGCACGCCTTATCAGGGGCACACTCACTGCTATAACTGCATGTTTCAAACGGGTCAGATCCCCAACGTTTTTAAAATGTATGCCCAGAGGCTCGTGGAGACCGTAGTTATAGGAGCTATCTTGATATTTATCTTTTCTAAAATCGTAAAACACGAAGAATCAAGGATAGATAGAGAAGAAAATTAATATATGATACGCGTTCTTTACACGCTGAAATATTTTACTAAATTATAGTTAGTATGTATTAACTATCTTAAAGGAGGTTTTTATGAAGACTATTCAGGTTTTGGATATTTTTGACTCTTACAAGAGTTTGATAAACAGTGGCAAAGCTATGGAGCGTGGTAAATTGGTAGCTGTTCCTGTAAAAGCGCCCAAAGAAAATGCACCTTTGAAGATATCTCCTCTTTTTGGAGAGGTGAAGTTTTTTGCTTTTTACGATAAAGATTCTAAAAATGTTACGACTTTAAAAAATCCTGTGGAAAGAGGCGGTATGGTGGTAAGGTTTTTGCTGTCTCTTGGTATAGAGGACCTCATAGTCCTTCATATGGGGCAGGGAGCTTACAACGTCGCCATCTCGAATGGGATGAGAGTGTATTTTGCGGAGGATGATAAGATAAGCTTTGATGAGCTTATAAGAAAATACGAATCCAACGAGCTTACGCTTGTAACACCAGATAAATTTGAGCTTTTAACAAGATTTAGCTGTGGAAACCATAAACACCATCATCATGGATGATATAATATTTTCATGCTAAAAGCTTACAAAAACAT
>CAYFGH010000128.1:0-2659 GCA_964342735.1 uncultured Aquificaceae bacterium | reverse complement strand
CCTCTTGACGGGACTAAAAACTACATAATGGGCTTTCCGATATTTGCCTGTTCTGTGGGACTTGTATATGAGGATGAACCGATAGCTGGGGCAGTTTACCTTCCTTACTTTGATAAGCTTTATTTTGGTGCAAAGGGTCTGGGGGCTTTTAAAAACGGAAAACCTATAAAAGTGAGCAAAAGACACATACTAAAGCACTGCAACATATGCTATGGCTTTCCATCTCGCTCTAAAAGAGATCTTGATACTTATTTAAAATCATCAAAAGAGCTTTTTATAGAAGCTGCCTCCATGAGGCGTCCTGGCTCTGCGGCTTCTGACATATGTTTTTTAGCGGAAGGTATATTTGATGGGCTTATGGAGTTTGAGCTACATCCCTGGGATATAGCAGGGGCTCTTATAATACTCTTAGAAGCTGGCGGGGCATATTCCTTAACAAATGGTCTTAAAAGCCCTACAGATGTTATAGCTTCTAACGGTATTATACACGACTGGATAGTAGGGGTTGTAGAGAAAAACGTAGGAGTGAGCTATGAAGTATCTTGTAAGCGTTGATTTTTCAGATATCACAAACCTTGTGGTAAGAAGTGCAAAAGTCTTTGCTACAAAGTTAAATGCAGAGTTAGAGCTCCTTCATGTGATAGCTCCCTTCACTTACCTTCCGTATCCAGAGGGTCTTTCCATAGATATTGTGGATATGGACATCATCCAGAAAGCTGAAGAGAATGCAAAAAATATAGCACTGGAAAAACTGAGCGCTCTGGCGGAGTATTTAAAACCCATAAACACCACTTACAAGGTGATAGTGGATACACCCTTTGCTGAAGTAATATCCAAAGAAGCCGAAGACAACAACATGGACGGCATATTCTTAGGAGGACACAGCAAAAACCTCATAGAAAAAATCCTTGTAGGAAGCACCACCGAAGACATCGTAAGAAACGCCAAAACAAGCTCTATCGTAATAAAAGCAAAAGAGATAGAAAAGCTTGAGCACATTCTCATAGCTTATGACTTTACAAATATATGCGATAAGATGCTTGATTTTATATTTGATACCTTCAAAAGCCTGAAACCAAAGATTACACTCCTACACGTAGATAAGGGCATAAGCGTGGAGATATCAAAAGAGATAACTCAAACTATAGAGCAAAGCATAAATGAAGCAAAACTCAAAAAACTAAAGGATATAAAAGAGAGATTTTCACCCGTTTTCAACTTTTCATATGAAATAATAAACGATAAAGACGTGGCCAAAACCATAGAGGATTTTGCATCCAGCGTAAATCCAGATATCGTATTTATAGCTTCCAAAAGACCAAAGCTTTTAGAGAGGATATTTGGAGCTGTTGAAACTATAAGAATATTAAGGCAAATCTCATACCCTCTTTACGTGTTTAAAACAGGGGCTTGACATGTTTAAAAAGATATTATCGTCTATCTTGCTTTTAAGCGGTATCTCTTTGGCAAACCCTTACTTTGATTATGCAATGTGTCATTATTATCTGGATAAGCCTCAGAAAGCTTACCCATACTGTGTAAAAGCCCTAAGGGAGATGCCAACCAAAAGTGTATTTGAAGATACCATAAGCATGTACGTAAGAGCCCACTACTTAGAAGGCGCGATATACGTGGCAAAGCTATACAAAGAAAAATATCCAGACTCAAAAAGACCCTACATAGACCTATATACCCTTTATACGATGAAAGGAGATTACAATGAGGCTAAGAAAATATTAGAAGAAGCTCTAGATAAATTTCCAAGAAGCAACTTTTTCGCTATAAATTTAATCACCACTTATCTACATGATGGAGAAATAAAAAAAGCTGAAGAGATATTAAATAGGTTTCTGGCTTTTAAAAATGAAAATGAAAAATACATATTCTACTACATAAGGGCAAGGATAGAATTGGCACAGCAACAAAAAGAAAAAGCCATAGAAGACCTCAAAAAAGCCATAGAACTAAAACCGGACTTTGAAGAGGCTATAGATGTACTGGCATCTTTATACGACCAAGAAGGCGATTATCAGAAAGAACAACAGCTTTATGAAGACATCCTCAAGAAAGACCCTGAAAACGTAAGCGTGCTGGAGCGTCTTGGAAATCTGTTTTTCAAGCTTGGGCTTAGCTACAAAGCCTCAGATGTGTTTAAAAAGCTTACAGAGCTAAACAAAGAAAATCCAAACTACCAGTATCAATATGCACTGTCACTCCTTCAAAGTATGAGATACAAAAAAGCCATATCCATACTAGAACCTCTTTACAAATCACATCCTCACAACAAAGCCATAGCTTATTTATACGGACTTGCGCTAGAAGCAAACCACGAACCTGTAAAAGCTCTGGAGGTCTATAAAAAACTGCTAAGGATAGACAGCAAAAACCCGAAACTATACGAAAGAATAGCCGGGATACTGATAGACGAGGGTAAGTACAACGAAGCCATACCCTACATAGAAAAAGGCTTGAAGTTAAATCCTCTAAGTGCAAAGTTATACATATTTAAAGCCATAATAACAGCCAGCCAAAAGCATTATATAATAGCAAAGGTCTACGCAGACCAGTCCATAAAGCTAAACCCTCATGATTACAGAAGCTACTTTATAAGGGCTATGATAGAGGATAAACTCCATCAGATAGACAACGAAATAAAAGA
>CAYFGH010000127.1:0-2680 GCA_964342735.1 uncultured Aquificaceae bacterium | reverse complement strand
GGATTGATTTAACTATTACCTATCAAGATAGGGTTTATATAATAGAGTTTAAAGTTGTAGAAAATGAGCCAGAGAATAAAGCGTTGTCTCAGATAAAAGAAAAGAGGTATTATGAAAAATACAGCACTTTTAAAGAAATATACCTAATAGGTATAGAATTCAGCAAAAAGGAAAAGAATATAGCCGGTTTTGAGTGGGAAAGGATAAATCAAGTTACATCTTAGAGAATCAAGACGATAGTTCTATGCCAAGCTCCTGTGCATAATTTCTCAAAGCAATGGCTACTACCTCGGAGCGTGTAAATTTTTTACCCTTTCTATTACGATTTAATAACCTTCTAATATCATCGATAAGGGTATCATCTTCCTGATCAAGATAAAGTGTTGTCTTTACTTTTACAGTTTCCTGTTTTTCTGTTTGTCTTATTTCCTGTCTTACTGTTTCTACATTTTTATGGATTTCTTGTTTTATGTTTTCCTGTTTTTCTGTTTGTATGTTTTCCTGTTGTTCTTTTTTTCTGTCTTTCTGTTCTCCTAGGAGTGTGTCCACTATATCCTTTTTTAAGAGCTTTTTAGCCATTCTTTTACCTCCTCAGCAAGTTTTGTGTATGCGATAGAAGCTGGGTTTTCTTTTTCCCTTTCAAAAACTGGTGTTTTAAAAACAGGAGTCTCTGCAACTCTTATGGTCTCTGTAACTGGGTCAAATATCTTCACTTTTAGTCTATCTCTTATCTCGTCTACTATCTCTCTTGATAGCACAGTTCTCGAATGAAAAGTAGGAAGTATACCGAGTATATAATTTTGTGTAGAAAAGCCCTCCACTGCTTTTTCAAGCTTGTTTAGAAGACGATAAAGAATGGATAGTCCTCTAAAACCCATAAATCTACTTTCTACTGGAACTATTATAGAATTGGAAGCAAGAAGTGCGTTGATAGTTAGAAGTCCTAAAGACGGAGGAGTATCTATTATTATCAAATCATATTTGTCTCTTATCTTATTGAGATTTCTTCTTAGGATAAACTCTCTCTGAAAAGCGTTTATGATAAGCGCCTCTACAAGAGATAATTGAATATTAGCTGGTATAAGACTAAGTGTTTTTGTTATAGTAAGTATAGCTTCCTCTATTTCCAATTCTTCTTCTAACATCACATCTGCGATTGTATTTTCATACTCATCTGGATCCTTTCCAGTAGACATAAGTGTAAGCCCACCCTGTGGGTCAAGATCCACCATCAAAATCTTGAACTCTTTTGAAAGAGCAATTCCAAGATGGAATACTGTTGTAGTCTTTCCCACACCTCCCTTCTGATTAACTACACTTAAAACTTTACCCATAGTTAATAATATACACCATTTTCTGTCTATATTCAATACCATATTTCTGTTTTTATGTTTTTACATAATATTACTATATTTTTCTGTTGTACAAGCTCAGAAACATTATGAACATATAAAGTTTTACTTATAGAAATACTATATGGATGGAGTAAAGCTTTATAGTTTAAAAAAGCATTGACAGATATTTGGCTGTTTCCATTCTTGTCTTCTTCCTTCGTTGTCGCATCAATAACTTGGTTAGGTTCAAGTGTTTATTATTTACTGAACTCATACAATGATATAATTTTTTAGGCATATCAACTTGTAAATGGAGGTTATATGGAAAGGTTTAAAAAAGTAGGTTTAGCTTTAAGTCTATCGGTTTTATTTTTTGGGACAGCAAAGGCTGATCCATTGTTAGATTGTTTTAACTCCATAAAAGCTCAAGATTATAAAAAGGCTTTACAGTATGGACTTGAGGCTATTAAGTTGTTTTCAGATAATCCAGTTGCATATTTTTGCACTGGTGCAGCTTATTCCGATCTCGGGAAATATAACTTGGCTATAAAATATTTGAAAATAGCAGAAAGGCATGCCACGCAAAAACAGTTGTTGGAACATATATACAACTTTGAAGGTACATTATATACCAGAATGGGAGACTATAAAAACGCTTTATTATATGATAATAGAACACTTAAATTAGCTATAAAACTTGGAGACAGAAAAGGTGAAGCATTTGACTTAAATAATATAGGAATGATTTATCGGAATATTGGCAAACTAGATAACGCACTGGAATTTTACGAAAAAGCGTTGAAAGTCTCTGATGAAAAAGACAAGACAACAATATATAACAATATAGCGTCTATTTATGCCTTAAAGGGTGATTACAATAAAGCCATTGAATATTTGCAAAAAGCAATAAAAATAAATCAACGCTATGGTAATTATTTTGGATTAGGTGAAAACTATATAAACATAGGATATCTTTATATTAAAACTAATAATTTGTCAAAAGCAAAAGAGTATCTAAACAAAGGACTTGAGATGGAAGAAAAAATAGGAAATAAAAGATGGATAGGTGTGGCATACAGTTATTTAGGGGAACTTTATAAAGCGGAAGGAGATAAAACTCTTGCTAAGGAATATCTAATAAAAGGGGCGAAACTACTTATGTCAATTGGCGACAAGCCTGAAGCAGCCTGGGCAATAAGTAAGCTAAAGGAGTTGGATAAAAAGTAATACCTTTTCTGTATTCATTTCTAACTATCTGCTAAGATTATTGTTATGTTAATATAGAATTTCCATCTCAAAACTACATAAGTGATAAAATGAAATAAATGGTATTTTTAACTATACAT
>CAYFGH010000126.1:1366-2687 GCA_964342735.1 uncultured Aquificaceae bacterium | reverse complement strand
ATGAGGTATTATTTTGTTTATCCGTTTCATCTTTTGTATAAGTATCATTATCTTATATATGTTCTTTCTTTGAAGGAGTTAAAGATTAGATACAGGGGCTCTATTTTTGGTTTTCTGTGGAGTTTGCTAAATCCTCTTTTAAACCTGCTGGTATATACTTTCTTGTTTGTGGTTGTATTTAAAAATACCGCTCATGCTTATCCGGTTTACTTTTTCTCTGGTATACTTCCATGGAACTGGTTTGCCTCTTCTGTGATGGAGGCTACAGATTCTGTGCTCTCGGCAGGCTCTTTAGTTACCAAATCAACACTTCCAGCGGAGATAGTGGTGATAACAAAAGTCACTTCTTATCTTATAAACTATATACTTTCTATACCAATACTTTTTTTGTTTTTAATACTGTTTCACGTGGAGATAAACATATGGATGTTTTTGTTGCTTCCTGTTGTAATAGTGATTCAGTTTTTTATAACCACAGGCGTTGCTTTTTTCCCGGCTACCTGGAACGTGTTTTACAGGGATGTGAGACACATAATGCAAAATATTATCCAGCTTCTTTTTTTCGTGGTACCTGTCATGTATTTTGATACCCAGCTACCTCCCAGGTTTCAAAAGCTTGTGTATCTAAACCCCATTGCCTATCTTATAAAATGCTACCACGATATATTTTATAACAACGTGATGCCAAGACCAGAGCTTCTGGTTCTTTTGTTTTTTATATCCTTGGCAGTTTATGTTTTGGGCTTTAACTATTTTCACAGTAAAAAAGATCTGTTTCCAGAATACATATGATCGCTATAGAAGTAAATCACGTTACAAAGATATTCAAAAGACACAGCGTAAAGTATTTTTCAATAAAAAGCGCTTTTGTTAATTTCATAAAACACGGGAAAACCCCAAAAAACATAGTAAAAGCTCTTGATGATGTTAGCTTTGAGGTAAAATCCGGTGTAAGCCTTGGCATAGTAGGGCCAAATGGTGCTGGCAAATCAACGCTTCTTAAAGTGATATCTGGTATCATAAGACCCACCTCTGGAAGCGTCAAAGTAAGAGGAACTTTGGTGCCTTTGCTGGAGCTTGGTACTGGCTTTCATCCGGAGCTCACCGGCAGAGAAAACATCATCATAAACGGTCTGATACTTGGTTTATCCAAAAAAGAGATTTATAAAAAGGTAGATGAGATAGTGGAGTTTGCAGAGCTAAAAGATGTGATAGATGAGCCTGTGAGAACGTACTCTTCTGGTATGTACTCAAGACTTGCTTTTTCCACCGCTTTTTCTATAAACCCAGACATTATAATACTTGATGAGATATTAGCAGT
>CAYFGH010000126.1:0-1266 GCA_964342735.1 uncultured Aquificaceae bacterium | reverse complement strand
TTACAAATATATGGGATGATTTTGATATTTATAGCCTTGTGGATTTTTTAAGCTATGAAGACAGGAAAAGAATTTTAAAGGGAAAGCATGCAAAGACAAGCTTTATCCAGAAGCTTCCAAAAGCCAGAGAAAAATACAGAAGCTATCTTCCTCTGTTTCCTTTTGCTATAGAGCAGTTTGATTTAAGAGAGTATGATCTTATACTTTCCAGCTCCCATGCGGTGGCAAAAGGGGTTTTAACACATCAAAATCAGCTTCACATAAGTTACGTTTATACGCCCATCAGATACGCATGGGATCTATATCATCAGTATATGAAAGAAAGCGGTCTTGATAAGGGTATCAAAGGTCTTATCGCAAGATATATATTACACAGAATCAGGATGTGGGATGTAAGCACAGCAAACAGAGTGGATTATTATATTGCCATAAGCAAATATATTGCCAGAAGGATAAAGAAGATATATGGAAAAGAGAGCAAGGTCATATACCCACCGGTGGATGTTGATAAGTTTACGCTGAGAACGGATAAAGAAGATTTTTATCTTACCGCATCAAGGCTTGTGCCTTACAAAAAAGTGGATCTCATCGTTGAGGCTTTTAGCAAAACAAATAAAAAGCTTGTGGTGGTGGGTGATGGTCCTGATATGAAAAAGATAAAAGAAAAAGCAGGTAAAAATGTAGAGATAATAGGATATCAGCCTGATGAAGTTCTTATAGATTTGATGCAGCGAGCAAAAGCTTTTGTCTTTGCAGCAGAAGAGGATTTTGGTATAGCACCGGTGGAGGCTCAGGCCTGCGGAACCCCTGTTATATGTTTTGGCAAAGGGGGAGCAAGCGAGACTGTGGTAAATATGATTACAGGTGTTTACTTCATGGAGCAAGATGTATTATCTATCTTAAAAGCCGTAGAAACTTTTGAATCAAACATAGACAAGTTTGACCCAAGAAAGATAAGACAAAACGCTCTGAGATTTTCAAAGGATCGTTTTGAAAAAGAGATAAAAGAGTTTGTAGAAGAAAAATACCATTTATTCAAAGAAGAGAAACCAAGCTAATAAGCTCCCTCTTTCTTAAACACCACCCTTATGGTTTTAAAGAGTATTACGATATCTATCCAGAGGCTCCAGTTTCTTGCATACCATATCTCTAATTTTATCCTCTCCTCAAAAGATATTTCGTTTCTACCGCTTACCTGCCACACGCCAGTAATCCCCGGTCTTATGGCAAGGATGTAGTGTCTTTCGTAGGGTTTCATCTCCTCTA
>CAYFGH010000125.1:0-2687 GCA_964342735.1 uncultured Aquificaceae bacterium | reverse complement strand
CTCATCGGCATAAGACAGCTTTTGCTGGCCATTATAAGCCCAAGGATAGATAGAATAGGTATGCCTTTGATGAGGAGGTAATGTTTAAATAACCATGTTATAAACTTTCTGCTTCAGTGCTTCTTGATGGTTTTTGAGCTTTTCGGAAAGGGAATCGTATTTTATAGATAAAATCCTTACAGCAAGCAAGGCGGCGTTGTGGGCGTTGCCGATAGCCACGGTGGCCACAGGGATACCTTTTGGCATCTGAACTATGGAGTATAGAGAATCAACACCGGAGAGATATTTTGTAGGTATTGGAACGCCTATTACCGGAAGCGTTGTGATGGATGCCACCATGCCCGGGAGGTGAGCAGCTCCACCAGCTCCAGCTATTATAACCTCTATACCCCTCTCACGGGCTGTTTTTGCATACTCATACATCATGTCTGGAGTTCTGTGAGCGGACACCACCTTCTTCTCATAAGGCACTTCAAACTCCTCCAGTACTTTTGCAGCCTCTTCCATGTATTCCCAGTCCGATGAACTTCCCATTATTATACCTACCATGCTAATATTATAAGCCCAAAACTCATAAATCTATATCATTGTAATTTTTTTGGTGTATAAGAGATTTTTGATATGAAAATTTTGACAAAGGATGGAAATATAGATATATACTCTTTTGATAGAGAATATGTAATAATTGGATATCACCAGGACCCTGAAAAAGAGCTTAGGCTTGATTATCTGAGGCAAAACGATATAGGGATTATGAAAAGCGTTTTATCAGGGGCTTCGGTGTATGTGGATGATAAGACCCTTGCGCTCAGATTTGAAGGCTCTAAGGAGTTCTTTTATGAGAAGTTTTTAAAAGCTTTTAAAAATATAATAAATGATATAAATATAGAAGGGGTTCAACTAAGAGCAGGTCAGAAAAGGCTTTCGCTCATACACGGGCTCATTGACGATAATAAGTACATATTTGAAGTATTTTTGCCCTTATCTTTAAATGTGGAAAAAACCCTAAAAAGCATACATATGCCCGTTGAAAAACTCACCTCTTACGGTATAAAAGCAGCGGATGACAGGTTAACAAGCATAGAGAAAGCTACAGGCAAAGATATATCAAAAGAAGAGTTTATAAACATGCTTTTAAACAGCCTGTACGATGCTTTTGAAGGGATTGATGTAAAAGGCGATGAGATTGGGAAAAAGCCCATAGACAAGAGCTTTGATGAGAGTTTTATATTTGAAAATGCAAGGCCAAAAGATGGTTATACATATGGGCTTTACAGGTGTAAAGGCGGGACTTTCAGGGTTTACATAAAAGAAAAAGATGGTATTTTAGAAGATATCTTTATAAACGGCGATTATATCATATCTCCAGCCAATTATATTAAAAGCCTGGAAAACTTTTTAAAAGGTAAAAATGTAGATAGTGTAAGAAAAGAACTTGAGAAGTTTTTAGAGGAAAATCCTTTTAAAAGCATAGATATATCAAAAGAGGATATAAAAGAGGCGGTTATCTTTACCATCAGAAAGCTTGAGGCAAAAGAGCTTGGTTTAAACGAAGACTCTCTTATAGCAAGTATAGGAGGAGATCTTAAGGAAAACCTTCAAAAGGCGAAGGTGATGCTTTTGCCATACTGTGCCAAGCCACGCTGGTGCGATTACAGGCACCTTGATGATTGCGGTGAATGTGGTGGATGCACCGTTGGAGATGCTTACAGGCTTGCCTATCAAAAGGGCATGATACCTATTACCATCACCTCTTTTGAGCTTTTAAGGGATACGCTCCTTTGGTGTGCCAACAACGGATATACTTACATAGGGCATTGCTGTTATGAATTTTACGAAAAGCGCTACGAGGCTTTTCAAAAGGCATCAGCTTTTGGGGCAAACGGCGTTCTTTTTGATATAGTGGGTACTACCTGCTACAGCCTTGGCGTGGAAGAAGAAGAAAGGGCCTATCACGGAGAGTTTACGGTGGAGCTTGATCTTATAAAAGATGACCTTGTTAACTCTTTGAAGGTAAAGACTGATGAAGAAAACATAAGAAAATACCATCAAAAGTTTGATTTCTCAAAACACCTTATGGATTTTAAACCCGCATACTACAAAAAACCAAAAGCGGTGCCCACTCCAGAAGAAGACAGAACCAGAAGTGCAATGCAGATAGATGTCTTTAAAGGTGAGGCCACCATAAAAGATAGCGTTGTATCTTACAAGGAAGCTTTCAAAGAGCTTGCAAGTATTATTAAAAGCTCCAAAAACCCTACGGTAGTAATAGGTCCACTTTTGTTTTGGGATTTTAACGAAAAAGAGCTTCAGGAAAAAGCCTATGTTACAAGGCTTCTTATAGAAAAGATTCAAGCAAACGTAAAGATACTCCCAGACTACAGACCAAAGCTCAAAAATTACGATCCCATGGTGGAGATGGACCCACCAAACCCGCACGAGGCGGTGCTTCATGGCAATCACGATGTTACGATTTTGATAGGGACTCACTGCTACAGAACAGATTTTATCATAAGGCTTCTTAAAAAACATACTCCCACCACCGTTGTGGCCCTTTGCGGGCTTTACGGACATCCTGAGGCGGATTTATCTACAAGCTTCACGGATGCCAATAAGCTTGAAGAACTACTTCATATGCTTTAAGGTGTTATAATATTTAGATGTTTAGCAACAGGATCAAGCTTTTA
>CAYFGH010000124.1:0-2690 GCA_964342735.1 uncultured Aquificaceae bacterium | reverse complement strand
GTAGGATACGCCCAGGAGATTATAAAAAACCGCTCCGAAGAGCTTGCAAAAATAGCCATCCTGAGGGTGGTAAACCACAAGAGCTTTACGCTTCCACCGGGCTTTAGCATCAAAATAAAATCTGGGGATAAGATCCTTTACGACGTAAACAACATCGACAAAGATGATAAAAACACCATAAGAATAAAAGACAGGTTTGAATACAGCGGCAACATCTACAGCGTTTTTTTAAAAGCCTCTGTAGAGGATATAATAGAATCCGAAAAACAGATCATCTTTTATGCCAGCTTGCTGTTTCTCGTGCTGACGTTATCGGTTTTTGGTATATCCTACATGTTTGCAGGTATATTTTTAAAGCCCATAGAAGATTACACCCAGAAGCTTGATATAGTCTTAAAGGGTAGCATGCATGCCATAAACACACCATTAGGCATCTTAAAGCTCGTTGATATAAAGGATAAAAAGGCAAAAGAGGCCATAAGCCGTATTGAAAACACCATAAACCGCGTAAAATCCATATTCATATCAAAACCAAGCCAGGAGACCCTCGTAAACGTAAACGAGTTTGTAAAAGATGCAATAGATTCTTTAGAGGATGCCCTGGAGTCAAAGAATATAACACTAAATATTGAAGAGGAAACAACGCTAAACGTTTATGTGGATCCCATGGATATGTCTATGATAATAGAGAACATCTTTGACAACGCTTTAAAATACAACAAGGAAAACGGCTTTATAAACGTAAAAATATCCCCTTCTAAGCTTGTGGTGGAGAACAAAAGCGATCCGATATCGGATCTATCAAAGATTTTTGAGCTTTTCTACAGAGAGGACTCATCAAAAGAAGGGCTGGGTCTTGGCCTTTACATAGTAAAAACCCTATGCGATAGAAACGGTATCTCCGTAAAAGCCAGATACGAAAACGAAACTTTCAAAATAATACTTGAATGGTGATGGGCTTTTGGCTATATTATGAGATATGGACTTTGAAGAGCTTATAGAAAAAGCGCCCGAAGAACCAGGTGTTTATATTTTTAAAAGCCAGAAACACTACATCTATATAGGAAAAGCCATAAACCTCAAAAAAAGGCTCCTTCAGCATTTGAAAGAGCGCTCAAACTCCCAGAAGGAAGAAAACATATTTAGACACTCCACACAGCTTGAGTGGATTATAACCAACAACGAATACGAAGCGCTCCTTTTAGAGATGGACCTTATAAGAACCCACAAGCCAAAGTACAACGTCCTTTTAAAGCACGGCAGCGGATACCCCGTCATACTTATAACCGACGAAGATTACCCAACTGTAAAAATCACAAGAGATATAACAGAAAAAGGAGAGGCTTTTGGACCGTTTTTAAACGTCAACAAGGCTATAAAGATAAAAAAGCTAATCCACAACACGTTCAAACTAAGAACCTGTGAAGAGATGCCAAAGCGTCCAAGCCCCTGTATGGATTATCATCTTGGGTTATGCTCAGGTCCATGTGCTAATCTTATATCAAAAGAAGATTACGCCATAAGCGTAAAATCCGCCAGGGCTTTTTTATCTGGCAACGTAAAAGATGTGCTTCCAATACTTCATGAGAAGATAGAAAAGTATGCTTCAAACCTCGCCTTTGAAAAAGCGGCGTTTTTAAGAGATCAGGTCTTAGCCCTTCAAAATCTTGTGGAAGGTCAGGGAGTATTTTTATACGAAACAGAAGAAGCGGACGTGTTTTATCTGGATGGGTATAGTCTCTGGCTTTTTATAATAAGAAACAAACGCCTTGTGGCTCACAAAGAGTTTAACATAGACAAAAACCAGATTATAAACCACGAAGAGATGCTTGGCACATACTATCTTTCAAACATAATCCCCAAAAAAATCATAGCAAACTTTGACATCTCAGAAAATCTCAGGCTTTTTATAAAATCAAAAAGAAAGGATGTGAGCTTTTCTCAAAACATACCAAAGCCCCTTCTTAAGATAATACAGAAAAACGTTGTTCTAAAACAAGATACCACCGAGTTTGAATCGGAGTTTTATAGGCTCTTTAACAGAAAAGCCCCAAAACTCATAGAGTGTTTTGATATAAGCCACTTTCAGGGGGCTTATACGGTGGGGTCTATGACTGTATGGGAAGACGGAGCTTTAAACAAATCAAGATACAGAAGGTACAGAGTAAAAACCGTTGATTACATAGATGACTTTGCCTCTTTGAAGGAGGTTTTATCAAGAAGGGCAAAAAGACTCGTTTCAAAAGAAGAGCCTATGCCCGATATGTGGCTCATAGATGGGGGCAAGGGTCAGCTTTCAATGGGCATTGAGGTAAAGGAAGAGTTTTTGTTAAACATATATGTCTGTGCTCTGGCAAAGAAAGAAGAGATTATCTATACCGAAGATGGCCTTGAAGTGCCTATAAAAAACAATCAGGCTCTTTACAGGGTTTTTGGGCTTTTAAGAGATGAAGCGCACAGGTTTGCCATCACCTACAACAGACATATCCGTTCAAAGGAGTTTATAAAGGACATCCTCTCGCAGGTAAAAGGCGTAGGCAAGATAAAGCGAGAAATCATATATAGACACTTTGACAGCCTTTATGACTTTATTAAATCCGACGATGAAAAGCTCAAAAAACTTGGCATATCAAAATCCATAAAAGAGAGCGTCAAAAAGATGCTGGGGGATGTGTGATAAGGTTAAGTGA
>CAYFGH010000123.1:0-2738 GCA_964342735.1 uncultured Aquificaceae bacterium | reverse complement strand
TTTAAAAACTCCACCTCTTCTTTTGAAAGCCCGCCCTCTGGTCCAAAAACAAGCGTATAAGAAGATGCTTTTACAAGCTGGTTTTTGGGCTTTTGGAAGCTATCAAACAAAACCCCATGCCCTTTTAAACTTATCTCTTTCAAAGATATGGGATAGTTTAAGACCGGTAAAAAAGAAGGTCTTGATTGCTTTATGGCTTCTTTTAAAATCCTTTGAAATCTCTGGTATTTTTCCAGCAGTTTGTTTTTGTCCTGAAAGCTTCTTTTACAAAAAACAGGCGTTATCTCAAAAGCCCCTGCCTGCACCGCATAATCTATGATGGTCTCAAGCGTTTGAAGCTTCATCGGAACGCATACGTTTACATATATTTTTACATCGGGGGGCTTTGTTTTTTCTTCTAAAAGCCTGAAACTTCCTTTTTCAAACTTTGCCTCATATATCTTATCATCTATTACAAGCTCTATAAGCTCTCCCTCTTCAATCCTCAACACTTTAAAATGCTTTTTCTCCTCTTCAAAAAGCTCTATGTTGCCATTTTTATTAAAAGCAAAAAACCTATGCATTTTTTATAAAGTATGCACCCTCTTTTGAAACTTTGCCCTCTAATTCAAGCATGGTAAGCTCTAAGGTGAGCTTTTCCTCATCATAACCCGTTTTTACCAAAAGCTCATCAAAGGTGGCTGGTTTCTCAAGATATGACAGTATTGGATGCTGGTTTTGGGGCTTTTCACAGGATATGGATAAATCTTCAAAAAGTTGATTTCTGCTGATAAAAAGCCTTGCCACAGACTCTCTTACAAGGTTTGCACAGCCTTCAAACTCTTCTACGGGGTTTCCTATGTAGGCAAAAACCCTTTTCTTCAGTTTAAAAGCCCAGTAGGCGCTTATGAGAGCTCCGCTTTTTGAAGAGGCCTGCATCACCAGCAAAGCATCCCCCATAGCCGCTATTATACGGTTTCTCATAGGAAACGTAAATTTTGAGGGCTTTTCGGAAGGGCTAAACTCCGTCAAAAGAAGGCCGTTTTTATCAAGTATCCTCTTAAAAAGGGGTGATTTTGCATACAAAAACCCAAAACCAAGCACTCCTATAGTGGGTAAAGCGTTTTCAAGAGCGCTCTCGTGAGCTTTTGAGTCTATACCATCAGCACCCCCAGAGGTGATAACCTCTTTCATACCAGATACCACAGATTTAGTCATGTTCAAAGCGCTAAGAGTTGCTTTTCTAGAGCCTACTATGCTGATGGATTTTCTGTTTAAAAGCTTTTTATCGCCTTTTAGAAAAACTATCGGTGGTGGGTCTGGAAGGCTTAAAAGATTTCTGGGGTAATGTTCATTTTCGTAGGTAATGGCTTCAATACCAAGCTGTTTTAATTTAAAAATGGTGTTTTTTACATAATCCCTGTCAAAAGATCTCGTTGTTATGTTTTGAGCCCTGGAGCCCAAGATAGACTCCAGAGAAAGTTTATCGGCGTTTAAGATACTCTCAGCACTACCAAAATGTCTGAAAGCCCTGAAAAGTAACTTGTTGCCAAGTCCCTTTACGGATTTTAGCAACAGCCAGCTTTCGACATTATCCAAAGCACATCTTGCTCTTTAGACTTTTCTATGATGCCCCTGTCAAAGACCTTCTTGTCCACATGGGTAGGCGAAAGGGCATTTATGATATAATCCATGGCTCTGTAAGCCTTTGAGGGGTCACCACAGGTAAATACGTCAACAGTGGCGGTTTGATGCTCTGGCCACGTGTGGATAGATATATGAGATTCAGCCAACAGGATAACTCCCGTAGCTCCATGAGGGTTAAACTGGTAAAAATGAGAAGATATTTTTGTAAGGTTTCCTGCTTTTACTGAGTTTTCAAGAAGGTGTCTGATGTCTTCTTCCCTGTCAATAAGATCAGGGTTTACTCCATAAAGGTCAGCTATAATATGGAGTCCGAGGGTTTTTGCCATTTCTTTACCTCCCTGGATACAAAAATTTCAAAAAGAGTACACATCGTGGAGCAACCTGCTTGCTCAAAAATACCAGCACCACTCATGCGCTTTCGGAATTTACTATCCTGCTCGCTCATACACTATACCTCCAGAAAAAGATAGTTAATTATTATAGCATATTTTTTATATTGTCAATAGCTTTTAAAAGCTTTAAAACAAATTTCTATGTAAAAAGCTCAATGTGTTATAATCATACTCAATGGAAAAGTTGCTTTTTTCTATATGCCCGCACGACACCCAGAAAGGGCTTGACTTCTGGTATAAATTTAAAGAGAATTTAGAGGAAAAACTGCAAGAGCCCATAACATTTGAACCACTTTATACCTTTGATGAAGCAAGAGAAGCCATAAAAAGCGATAGATATCATCTTTATTACGCTTCCTATACACAGGCCATAACTCTCTACCAGAGGGGTTATAAACCAGTAGCAAAGATAAAAGGTCAGAAAGATGAATTTTATCTAATATCAAAAGACGAAAATGCATTACACAAAAGCACAATAAGACTCGCCACCGCTTACAGTGTAGTTATAAACTATGATGATATAATACTGGTTTCAGAAGATATAGAACTTGTATACGCAGAAAATTTTAAAGAAGCAATGGAGCTTCTAACAGAAAACAAGGTAGATGTAGCGCTAATCCACAATGAAATATGGGAAGAGCTCAGTGAAGAGGAAAAGAAAGATATAAAGATACTGAAAATGTCTGATTTTAGTTTCTATCACGTTTTCATGGTACGTCC
>CAYFGH010000122.1:0-2742 GCA_964342735.1 uncultured Aquificaceae bacterium | reverse complement strand
ACCTCCTGAAGCAAATTTAACTTTATTTTATCATAAATTTGTGTTTATCTTTTTACATTGCAAACGAGATTAAATGTTTTATCTTTAATGGTATGATAGAAAAGGGCATGTTTAGTAAGATGGGCGATGTGATGATAAAGCGTTATATTGAGGATCTGGAAAAAGAGATTGAGAAAAAACCAGATGACAAAGAGCTCATTTTTAAACTGGGGGTTGCCTATGTTAGAATAAACGAGGTGGATAAAGCGCGTGCTTGTTATAAAAAGCTAAAGACTATCGATGAGGCGATGGCTAAAGAACTTTTTGATATGATGTATGAGATATGAAAAAGGATGAGATATTAGGATTTATAGGGGCTTTTCTGGGATGGGTGTTTGATAGCATGGATGCCACCATCTACGCACTGGTGATGGTGAGCGCTTTAAAGGAGCTTCTTCAAAATCAGGGTATCCCCAGCACAGAATCCCATGTGGGGTTTTATGGCGGGCTCATATTTTCTCTGTTTTTGATAGGGTGGGCCATAGGCGGTGTTGGTTTTGGATATGTGGCGGATAAGATAGGTAGAGTGAGAACCCTTGCCATCACTATAGGACTTTACTCGCTGTTTACCGGTCTTTCGGCTCTGGCTCAGAATGTCTGGGAGCTTGGTCTTTTTAGATTTATAACGGCTATCGGTATAGGTGGAGAATGGGCAGGCGGGGCTACGCTGGTGGCGGAGATTTTTAAAAACAAGAACAGGGTTTTTGCTTCAAGCCTTCTTCAGAGTGCCTGGGCTGTGGGATTTTTAATAGCGTCTTTCATATACTTTACGATAGGAAGGTATCACTCCTGGAGGGTGATGTTTTTAATAGGCATAGTACCTGCTTTTCTTGCCCTTGTTTTCAGGCTTTTTGTAAAAGAATCAGAGGAATGGCTTTCAAACAAAAATACATTCTCTTATCTTAAAAGCCTGAAACTTCTTTTTACAAAAGAGTACAGAAACCAGACCATAACAGGAGCTTTGCTTGCTTTTGTGGCGGTGTTTGGTCTTTGGGGTGTTACAAACTGGACTCCCGCTTTGACATCTTATCTTTTACACAAAAAAGACGTAGCTTACTATGTGGGCCTTGGCTCTATCGCCTTAAACATCGGTGCTCTGTTTGGTTATGTGGGTTTTGGTTTTATTACAAGAATGATCGGTATAAGGAATACCTTTATGTTATTCTTTGCGGGAAGCTTTTTTATGGGTGTTGTGACGTTTTTATACGTTAAGAGCTTTGACAGACTTTTGATATCCCTAGCTCTTTTGGGGTTTTTCAACAACGGTGTATTTAGCGGGTTTTCCATATACTTTCCTCAGGCTTATCCTTCTTTTATAAGAGCCACAGGGGCTGGTTTTTGCTTTAATGTGGGAAGGACTTTTGCCTCGATCGGTCCTTTCATAACCGGTTATATCACATACATATCTGGTTCTGTGGCAAAAGCAGGTGCTGTAGCATCCTCTATATATTTGCTGGGTGTTTTGATAGGGCTTTTCTTAAAAGAGAAAAACTATCTTCAATGAAGATATTAAGCGTTTTAGATGCGGTGGGCTGGGGTGGTACCAAAGAACAGGCTTACATAACAGCCACCGGTCTTAAAAATCTTGGATTTGATATATCGTTTGCAATATCTTACGATTTTTTGGCTTTTAAAGAAAAGATAAAAGATAAAATCCCTTATTATGAATTTGAAAAAGAAACGCCTTTTAAAAGGATAAGCTTTTTCACTTACAAAAGGCTATACGATATAATATCTCGTGGTGGTTTTGACACAGTGTTTGCAAACTCTCCAAAGGCTCTTGACTATGTAAGAGCTGTTTATCCTTTTTTATCCAAAAAGCCAAAGGTTGTGGCTTTTAAAAGATCAGGCAGAAAATCAAACATAATTTCAAAATATCTAAAATACGCTGTGGCGGATAGAATCGTTGTGGTGTCTAAAAAAATCTATCAGGAGCTTTTAGAAGAGGATTTTTTTAAAGAAAGACTCAGGCTCATTCAGAGCGGTATTGATCTGTCGAGGTTTAGAAAAGCAACGCCCGATGAGAAGATATACCTTAGAAAAAAATACGGTCTTCCTCCTGATAAGTTTATATTTGTAAACGTTGCTAACTACAACCCTGATGTGAAGGGTCATATTGATATACTAAAAGCCTATAAACAGATTGAAAACGATAATACAATGCTTTTGTTTGTGGGGCTTTTAACAGACAAAGAAGCCACAAAAGAGGCAAAGGCCCTTGGTATAAAACATTTTATGGGTCTTGGATACAAAGAGGATGTGGAGTATATTTTAAGAGCCTGCGATGCTTTTGTGCTTGGCTCAAGGCTAGAGGGCATAGCGGGGGCGCTTTTGCAGGCGATGGCGAGCGGTCTTATACCCATCAGTACAGATGTGGGTGGTATAACAGAGTATATGAAAGATGGTATAAACGGCTTTTTGATAAAACCAAAAGATATAGACGCCATGGCAAAAACCATGGAAAAAGTGCTAAAACTAGATGCTAATACCAGAGAAAACATTATAAACAGCGCCATAGAAACTTCAAAAGAGTACAGCATTGAAAATATGATTTCAAAGTATGTAAAACTCCTGGAAGAGTTAAAATGATGTGATATATTATTATATTATTTAAAGAGCGGATGTGGCGGAACTGGAAGACGCGTAGGACTCAGGATCCTATGGTGAAAAGCCGTGAGGGTTCGAGCCCCTCCATCCGCATTA
>CAYFGH010000121.1:0-2805 GCA_964342735.1 uncultured Aquificaceae bacterium | reverse complement strand
AAAGCGCTTATAAAAGATAAAGTAGAAATACCAGTTCAAATAAATGGAAAAGTAAGAGCCACCATCATTATAAACTTAGAATCTGATGAAAAAACAGCGTTAGAGATAGCTATGCAAGACGAAAAAATAAAAAAGTACATAGAAGGTAAAAATATAAAAAAGGTTATATTTATAAAAGGAAAACTCCTTAACATAGTGATATGAACATAGGACAGAGGCTAAAGCATATAAGAGAATCAAAAGGTATATCAAGACGAGAGCTTGCAAAGATGATGGGAAAAGATGAAGTATCTTTTGAGCAGTACCTTTATAAATTAGAATCTGGCAAGATATCAAACCCAGGTATTGAGCTTATAGAAGCCATATCAAAAGCCCTAAACATAAGCACAAAAGACTTGCTTGAAGAGACAAAAGAACATGATGAGATACAAACACTTTTTGCGATACCCATAATCAATGTAAAAGCAGGGGCTGGGAACCCTCTCTATGCGGAAGAATACATCTATGTAAACGATATAGTACCATCAAAGTATGTAAGTGCCATAAAAGTAAAGGGAGATTCTATGGAACCCATCATAAAAGATGGGGAATACGTGATAATAGACACATCCTCGAAAGATATAATAAATGGGAAGATATACGTTATATCCGATGAAGATGGCGGGCTTCTGATAAGAAGGATATACAGATTAAATGGCGGTGTTTTAAAGCTTTTACCAGAAAACGAACTTTACAAAAGTCAGACTGTAAAAGCTGATGATATAAGAATAATAGGAAAGGCTATAAGGGTGGTAAGCCCCTCTAGAAAACTAACCTAAGTGTATTTATAAACGATTTTACCTCTGTATATCGTATAAAATACCTTCGATGTAAGAACGCTGTTTATAAAAGGAGAATTGGAAGATTTTGAAGGGTTTATACTTTCATCAAAAATCCACTCGTGGTTTGGATGCCACAGCACAAGGTTTGCCACAGCCCCTTCTTTTATGGTATTATCAAACCCAAGAATCTTTGCAGGATTTTTAGACATAAGCCTTACAATGTCCTTTATATCCAATGTTCCGTCTTTTACAAGGCTCATCATAACAGGCAAGGCCACTTGAAACCCAAGCATTCCAGCCGCTCCTCTGATGGGATGCTTCTTTTCGTGTTTAGCGTGAGGGGCATGATCGGTGGCTATGCAATCTATAATCCCTTCTTTTACAGCCTTTATAAGCGCTTCTTGCGTCTTATGGTCTCTTATGGGTGGATTTACTTTAAGAAGCGTTTTTTTCTTAAAAGCCACAAAACTATTTAAAGCAAGATGGTTTGGGTTTACCTCACAGGTTATATTTGCCCCTTTGTCTTTGAAAAATTTTATTATGTCTATACTAAGAGAAGAAGAGATATGCTGTACATGAAGCCTTGCTCCAGTATGGTAAGAAAGAACAGCGTCCCTTGCAATCATTACCTCTTCCGCATAAGAAGGTCTGAAGGGAAGCCCATATACGCTTGAAAAAGCTCCTTCATCAAAAGCTCCGTCTTTTACAAAAGCATCATCTTCACAGTGGTTTGCTATAAAAGAATCCACCAGCGCACTCATTTCCAGAGCTTTTAGCATTATCTTCTGGTCTTGAACTGGGGCTCCGTCATCTGTAAAGCACACTGCACCGCTTTTTTTAAGCCTGTAAAAATCTGTGAGCTCCTTGCCTGCTCTATTTTTTGTAACACAGGCGCTCACTTTTACATCGCAGAGTCCTATGTCTTTGGCTTTTAAGAGGATGTAAGATATGACGCTTTCGTTGTCTATGGGAGGGTTTGTGTTTGGCATACATACAAGTGTAGTAAAACCACCAAACACCGCAGCCTTCATCCCACTTTCAAGGTCTTCTTTATAGGTAAAACCTGGGTCTCTCAGATGAGCATGCAGATCTACAAAACCAGCACAGGCTATAAGACCTCTGGCATCTACAGTCTCACATTTTTCCTCTATATGCTCTGATATCTTTTCTATTTTTTCATCCTTTATAAGAATATCTACTATCTTATCGATATTTAAATCCGGTTCTACAAGCCTTACATTTTTAATAAGAAGGTAGCCCATTTATTTCCATTATATCAAATTTTTTGATTTATAATAATATAAAGGAGGTAAGCACTATGCAATTTTTTATAGACACTGCAAACGTTGATGAGATAAAACAAGCAATAGATTGGGGTATACTGGACGGTGTTACCACAAATCCAACGTTAGCTGCCAAAACCGGAAGACCCTTTATGGATGTAGTGAAAGAAATCCTTAGTCTGGTAGATGGTCCGGTGAGCCTTGAAACGGTATCTCTTGACACAGAAGGAATGGTAAAAGAAGGAAGATTCTTGGCGGAGCTTGGTGATAATGTAGTGGTTAAAATCCCTATGACAAAAGAAGGTATGAAAGCTGTAAACATACTTGAAGAAGAGGGAATACCCACAAACGTGACGCTTATATTCAGCCCAATGCAAGCGCTCATTGCAGCAAAAGCAGGAGCAAGCTACGTATCACCTTTTATAGGAAGGCTTGATGATATATCCACAGACGGTATGAACCTGATAAGGGATATAAGAACCATATTTGACAACTACGGCTACGAAACCGAGATAATAGCAGCGAGCATAAGACATCCTATACACGTTTTAGAAGCTGCAAAAGCAGGCGCCGATATAGCCACAATACCATTTAACGTTTTAGAATCTCTTTTCAAACACCCGCTTACCGATATAGGCATAGAAAGATTCTTAAAAGACTGGGAAAAAGTACCCAATAAGCCGTTTTAAATTCTAATCCCC
>CAYFGH010000120.1:0-2875 GCA_964342735.1 uncultured Aquificaceae bacterium | reverse complement strand
AATAAAAGCAGGAGGGTTTTTATATGCAGATAGCTTTTTCGGGGCTTGGGCGTATGGGGCTTGGGCTTTCAAGGAGGTTGAAGGAGAGGGGGCATGAGGTGTTTGGGTTTGATAGAAACCTTCACTGTACAAAGGAAGCATCCTCTTACGGGATAAAGTGTTTTGGCACTTATAAAGAGATGTTTGAGGCTTTTAAAAATCAGAGGGTGATACTCTGGATTATGGTGCCTCAAAGTGCTGTGGATGATGTGATAAAAGAGGCAAAGCCACATCTAAAAGAGGGTGATTTGATAATAGATGGTGGAAACTCTTACTATAAGGATTCTATAAGAAGATATAAAGAGCTTAAAGAGAGCGGTATAAAGTTTCTTGATATTGGGACTTCTGGGGGTGTATGGGGTTATGAGAGAGGGTTTTCTCTGATGGTGGGTGGAGATAAAGAGGATTTTGATTTTATAAGCCCTATACTTAAAGACCTTGCTTACGAGGGGACAGGCTTTGGTTATATGGGATCTGCCGGGATGGGGCATTTTGTCAAGATGGTGCACAACGCCATAGAATACGGCATGATGGAAAGTATAGCGGAAGGGATTGATTTGATACATAGATCCAAACCAGATGTTGATTTAAAAGAGGCTTTGAGGGTCTGGACTAAAGGAAGCGTCGTGGCTTCATGGCTTGTGGAACTGGCTTACAAGGCTTTAAACGATTTTGGGCTTTTAGAAGATATAAAACCTTACGTAGAGGATACCGGAGAGGGAAGATGGAGCATATTAGAGGCTATAAACGAGGGAGTGCCGATGCCCGCCATTACAGAGGCGTTGTTTGTGAGATTTCGCTCAAGGGAAACCGAGAGCTTTAGAGACAGGCTTTTAGCAGCCTTAAGATATGAGTTTGGACAGCATCCTCTAAAAAAAGATGAATAACTTCACTTTTATACTCTTTGGTGGAAACGGAGATTTAGCCTGGAAGAAAATTCATCCAAGCCTTGCAAAGCTCTACAGAGAAGGCAAGATAAACCCTAAAAAGATAATATCTTGTTCCAGGGAATCAAACAGAGTTGATTTTTTAGATAGGATGGCAAAAACCATTGGAGAGGATTATGCAAAAATCTGCGATTACATAAATGTGGATGTTACAAACCCTAAGGATTTTCATTTTATTAAAAGCCTAGATAATACTGAACTTATATTCTATCTTGCCATACCACCAAACCTTTTTGAAGCGGCCATAAAAAATATAGGGCACATACTCCTTGATATGCCAAACAAAAGAAAGATTGTTGTAGAAAAGCCCTTTGGATACGACCTTGAATCCGCCAAAAAGCTAAACAACCTCTTACACACGTTTTTTCTGGAAAAAGAGATTTACAGGATAGACCATTTCTTGGGAAAAGAGGCTGTTCAGAATATATTTAGCTTCAGGTTTGCTAATTATATCTTTGAAGGCATCTGGAATAAAAACTTTATAGACCACGTTCAGATATCGGCTTTAGAGGATATAGGTATTGAAGGAAGGACCGCTTATTACGATAAGTTTGGGGCTTTTAAGGATATGATACAGAACCATCTTACCCAGATGATGACATTTGTGGCGATGGAACCCCCATGCTGTATAGATGCAGAGGAGATAAGAAACGAAAAGGTAAAGGTGTTAAAATCTGTAAGAGTTCCTGATATAAAGGATGTGGTGCTTGGAAGGTACGAAGGTTATACGATGGAACCGGGCGTCAAACAGGGTTCTAAAACAGAAACCTACGCAGCTATAAGGCTTCATATAGACAACCTCAGATGGCACGGTGTGCCTTTTTATCTCAGGACTGGTAAAAAGCTAAAGACCAAAGCCACTGAGATAGTGATAGTGCTCAAAAACATGCCCACATCCTTTGCAAAGCTAATAGGCTGTGAGCCAAAGGAAAACAAGATAGTGATAAAGATAGCCCCCATTACAAATATAGAGCTAAGGCTTGATATAAGAGCGCCAAACTCTGATTTTCTTTCCTGTCCTTTGGAAGTTTCTATGAGTATGGAGCAAAATCAAACCCCAACAGAGGCTTACGAAACGCTTATTTTAGATATCATAAACTCAAATCAAACGCTTTTCTTAAGAGAAGATGAGGTGGAGCTTGCCTGGGCTTTGTATCAACCGCTTTTAGATAAATGGCAAGAATCAAAGGATATAGAGCTTTATGAGGTGGGTTCTTACGGTCCTAAAAAAGCGGATGAGTTTATAAAAAGGGACGGAAGACAGTGGTATATATTTTAAACGATATAAGGATATTTAACTTTGACTCTTTTGAAAAATCCTCTTATTTTTTGCTGAGGTTTTTCCTAAAAGCCAGGAAACTAAAATTAAACATAGCCCTTGCTGGTGGCAGCACCCCATTATATCTATACAAGCTAATGTCAGAATATCATTTTCCAAACTTCAGATTTTTTCTTACAGATGAGAGGTATGTCCCAAACGATGATAAAGATAGCAACTATCACAACATCTCAAAATATCTGAGCGTAGAACCTATATATAAAACAGGTGATATAAAAAAAGACTGTGAAGCGTTTTCAGAAATTATATCAGAAAATCCCATTCATATAGCGCTTCTTGGTATAGGTGAAGATGGGCATTCGGCTTCTATATTTCCAGATAAAAATATCACCTATAGATGTGAAAATGCTCTTGTGAGTATATCCCCATCAGGTATGCCACGTATATCTTTGAATGAAAGTGCCATATCAAAAGTGTGTCAGCTTGTATTTTTTGTATCAAAAAGCAAAAAGGATGTGGTTTCAAGGCTTTTAAGAGAAAAAAACACGATAGCCAACGAGTTTATAAACATAAACCATCATAAAAAGCCTATACTTGTATCAGATGGGAT
>CAYFGH010000119.1:0-2882 GCA_964342735.1 uncultured Aquificaceae bacterium | reverse complement strand
GATATTAGAACAGATATATATCCAGGGTATAAATAGAGAAATAAACTAGTTGCAACATATTCCGTTGCAAGAAACAAAAACAATTATATACTACCATTGATTATCAACGATTATTCTTTGGCACGATATTTGATTGTAGAATTACAAATCCTTTAAGGAGGTGTCAAATGGCAAAGTTGAGCAAATTAAGCAGGCTTATGCAGATACCGGGCGCCGTAGCCGCCGGAGAGTTCTCCGACGACGGAAGGCTCGTAAATTATACTGGGGATTTGGATGAAAAATCCGCAGAGATAGCAGCTCTTATGTGCGCTGCCAACAAAGCTATGGGAAACATGCAAGCTAAGGGCTGGACAGTTTACACCGGAAAGGATGGGTTTTTCCCAGTGATAGGTTTTGCTGTAGCAGGTGGTAAGTATGCAGCATGTATAATGGGAAATGAAGGGGTTTTTGTAGAGCTTTCAAAAGCTGATTTTGATAAAGCCTTTGAAGTGTTATCAAACGATGTATAAAGGAGGTTTTAACTATGGCAGACTTACAAAAGCTTTTATCTATAAAGGGTGTGTTTGCAGCGGGTGAATTTTCAGATGATGGAAAGCTTCTGGCTTTCAAAGGGGATATATCAGAAGAAGAAGCGGCCATGGCAGCAAAGATGTGCGCTGCTAACAAGGCAATGGCTCAGATGCAAACGGAAGGCTTTACAGCGATGTCTGGTCAGGAGTGGGCGCCCTTTAAAGGTTTTGCCCTCAGTGGACCTAAATATTCGGTTTGTGTTGCTGGAAACGTCGGTGTATTCGTAAAAAATGACGAAGTATCCTTTAACGAAGTGTTTAAAGCCCTATTAGGTTAAAAATCTTCGTGCTTGGGTGGGGGATGGGAAATAAAAAAGCTAAAGAGGTAGTTTATTATGCATAAATTTTTATCTTTAGAATGGATGAAAGCCTATAAGGATCTGTGGAATAGCAAAGAAGATCTTATAAAAGAGCTTGATGGTTTTAACGCCTCTATAAAATACAAGATAGAGGGCAAAGATCCCGGGGTTTCTCTTTCAGTAGAAAAAGGCGTTGCCAAAGAGGTGGAAGAAGCCACAAAAGATAAGTATGATTTTGAGATGTGGGCTGATCTTGATATATGGAAGCGCCTTGCCACAGGGGATTTGGGCCCAAAAGCCGCCCTTCTTACAAAAAAGCTCAAGTTTAAAGGTTCTATGATAACTGCTATGAAATATATGAGTGCATTTGAAAAAAGTATAACCATGATGGGTGAAATACCTGCAGTTTTTGAATTATAATATGATTATATGTTTTTAAACTTCAACGTATTTGAAAACATCTCAGATGGAGTTATTATAATATCTAAAGACAAAGAAATAGTATATTTTAACAAAAGCGCTAAAAATTTCTTCCCGGATATCACCCTTGGCAAGAGCTGCATTGGCCTTTACAACATCTGTGAACACTGCCCCATGGAGATAGCCAGGGAAGAAGAACGGAATATAAACATCTACGATGTAAAACTGTGTAGCAAAAGAGTATGCTTTTCCATGAACCCTGTCTTTATAGAGGATAAATTCTACGGTGTTATTGAGATATTCAGAGATGTAAGCAAGGTAATCCATTACATGGAAGAGGTGCATAGACAAAAGGAGTTTACCGAAAAGATATTCAACTCTATCGTAGAAGGTATCATAATAGTAGATAGAGAGGGAAAAGTTGTAGACTTAAACGAAAGCGCCAGAAGACTTTTGTGTAATCTTGATACAAGAAACGCCATAGGTCATCATATCAAAGAGATACTTGGTATAACATTAGAGCAGATGCCGGCGATAGACAAAAGAAACGATGTATATATTCAAACATACTGCGGCAAGCTAAAAGCTTCTTTGATGCTTTCTAACTTCAGAGATGAAGGATACATCATATCCTTTTACATACTCCCAGAACAGAACATGTTTCATGGCTTTTCGGATAATGAATTTCATACCAAAAGCCCAAAACTTTCCAAAGCCATCGACACTGCAAGATATGTAGCTGAGCACAACGTAAACGTACTTATAGAAGGAGAGACAGGCACTGGAAAAACCCTACTTGCCAAATATATTCACTTTTTATCCCCAAGAAGAAACAAACCTTTTGTAAAGATAAACTGCGCTGCAATTCCGGAAAACTTACTTGAATCTGAGTTATTTGGTTATGTAAAGGGGGCTTTCACAGGCGCCATAAAGGATAAAATAGGTAAAGTGGAGCTTGCCAACGAAGGTACGTTGTTTCTAGATGAAATAGGAGATATGCCATTATCCATACAGGCCAAGATATTAAATTTAATACAGGAAAAAGAGATAGAAAGGCTGGGTGACAACACCACCATAAAAGTAGATGTAAGGATCATAGCAGCCACCAACAAAGACATAAAAAAGCTCATAAGGGAAAGACTCTTCAGAGAAGACCTTTATTACAGACTAAATGTGGTAAATATCGCGCTACCACCTCTTAGAGAACGAAAAGAGGATATACCAATTTTAGTAAGAGGGTTTTTGGAAAAGTTTTCAGAAATTCACAAGAAAAATGTGAAATCTGTAAAACCAGAAGCCATGAAACTGCTTCTTAAATACGATTATCCTGGCAACGTAAGAGAATTAGAAAACATTATAGAGCATGCAGTTATAATGGCTAAGGGTACCTACGTGGACACATGCGATCTTCCAGAGGTGTTGACGACAAGCTTTGATGTATTTTTAGACAACCTCACCGAAAAAGAGCTCATACTAAAAGCCCTAAAACAGACAAATGGCAACAAAGCAGAGGCTGCCAGGATATTAAATATGCACAGGACTACTCTCTGGCGCAAGATAAAAGAATACGGTATAGAGGTATAATATGCTATAA
>CAYFGH010000118.1:0-3044 GCA_964342735.1 uncultured Aquificaceae bacterium | reverse complement strand
CATGCTCTACCGCAGAGCCTATGGTGATAGCACATGAAAGCCCAGCAGGTCCACCGCCCACAATCACAACATCGTATCTCATGCAAAAATTTTACACTGTATACTCTTTTTGTTTCAAGAGTTTTTGTCATAGGATTTAATTGCTTGAAAAATTATAAAAATATTGATACACTATTGATATGAAGATAGGATTTATAGGTTTTGGAAATCTTGGCTCGGCTATCGCAAGAAGGTTAAAATCCCTTGGCGTAGAGGTTATAGTTTACAACAGAACAAAATCGAAGGTGATAGATTTTAAAGCGCTGGATTATCCCTATGAGCTTTTGGATGAAGCGGATTTAATCATCATAAACGTGTTTGATTCTCTGGCATCAAAAGAGGTGATATTTGGAGAAAAGGGTCTTGTAAATGGGAATATAAAAGGCAAAACTATAGTAGATACCACCACAAACCACTATGCATACGTAAAAGAGGCTTACGAAGCCTTAAAATCCCTGGGGGCTTATTATCTTGATGCACCGGTGCTTGGTTCTGTGATACCTGCTTCAAAAGGCGAACTCGTGATGCTAGTAGGAGGGGATGAAGAGGTTTTTAAAAATGTAGAAGAGGTTTTAAAGCTTTTTACAAAAGAGAGGATATACCTTGGACCGGTCCCAAACGGCACCTATGGAAAGCTAATAAACAACATAGTTTTAGGAACTTTTATGGACGCTATAGCTCAGGCTTTTGGTATAGGTGAGTCTGTTGGGCTTTCCAAAGAGCTCATCTTGAGGTTTCTGGAGCTTGGGGCTGGAAACTCTTATATTTTAAACGTCAAAAAACAAAAGCTCCTTCAAAACGACTTCTCGCCTCAGTTTTCTGTAAAAGCCATATACAAAGACCTTCATTATGCCCAGGATTTACTCAAAGACTTCGGGCTTTTTTCCTTCAGCCTTTCCTCTGTGAAGGAAACCTATGGGCTTGCGATAAAATCTGACATGGCAGAGCTTGATTTCTCAGCGGTATACAATCTGTATAAGAAATCTTGATGATAAGCGTTTTAGGCAGAAAAGTCTATATTAAAAGCCAGATACAGGATTTGGATACAAACTTTTACGAGGCGGTTTTTTATACACTGCTTAGACTAAGGAACATAGATATAGAGGATTTGGATGTAAAACTTAAAAACATCCCCAGTTTTGAGCTTTTACCAAACATAGAAACCGCTGTAGAAAAACTTCTCAGGGCTATAAAGAACAAAGAACGCATAATCTTATACGGAGACTACGATGTGGACGGGGTCACCTCCACCACCATCATGTATGATTTTCTAAAACAGGTGGGGGCAAACGTAACACCGGTTTTGCCAAACAGAGCCTCCGGATACGGACTGTCAAAGGAGATTGTGGACCTTTTTTCAAAGTATTCAAATATCGTGGTAACCCTTGACAACGGCACTACAGCTACAGAAGAGCTAAACTATGCAAAAGAAAAGTACGGTATGGAATTTATAATCCTTGACCATCACAGGATAAACGAAGAAAACCATGAACACAGCGCCACAATAGTAAACCCAAATCTGGAAGAGGATAATCCCTTAAAAGGCATATGCACCGCCTCTTTGTCCTTTTATATGGTGGGGGCTTTAAGAAGGGCCCTGGAGGTGGATGTTGATATAAAAAAATACCTTGATCTGGTGGCCATAGGCACCATAGCGGATGTGATGCCCATAAACTCTTTAAACAGGATTTTGATATCAAAGGGTCTTGAGCTTATAAACAAGATAAAGGATATGCCTTTTGAAACAGCCACAGATATTGGAAAAGCCGGCATGAAAGCCCTCATAAACTATATCACAAGAACAGAAAACGGCCAGACAAAACCCATCACCGCAAAAGATATAGGCTTTTCCATAGCACCCAGAATAAACGCAGCTGGGCGTATAAAAAAACCCATTATCGCCATGAAGCTTCTATCAGAAAAAGACTACGACAGGGCAAGAGCGCTTGCCAGCGACCTTGATAAGATAAATCAAGACAGAAGAAAGATATCAAACTCCATCTTCAAAGAGGCCTATGAGATGGCTCTTGAGTCCCAAGATGATTTCATAATACTTGGTAAAGAATCATGGCATCATGGGGTTCTTGGGATAGTGGCTGGAAGGCTTTCCAACAAGCTTAAAAAACCCACAGGCATATTTCACATAAACAACACCCATGCGGTGGGTTCTGTAAGGTCTGTGGAAGGGCTTGATGTTCACAGGCTTTTGTCAAATCTAAGCTATATGTTTGAAAAATGGGGAGGACACGCCGGAGCTGCTGGTATTACCATAAAAAAAGAGTATTTTGAGGCTTTTAGGATAAAGATAAACGAGCTACTAAAAAAAGAGTCTTTTGAAGTGGACAGGATACTGGAGGTGGATATGGAGCTTCCTCTCAGGAAAGCCTACAGCACAAACGGCGTGGATAAAAGGATGTCCTATATAATAGAAAAACTATCTCCCTACGGCGAGCTAAACCCAGAACCCGTTTTTATCTCACAGGAGATTACCATATCTTCCATATCTGCAAGAAGCGTGGGTGTAAGGATAAGATCATCAGAAAAGGATAAAGAGATAGAGCTAAACTGCTTTGATGAAGAGCTCTTTAGCAAGCTAAGACCGGGTCAGCGCCTGAGAGCCATATACAACATAGACTCTTACGGTATAAACATGATAGATGCAGTTTACTGCTGATGGCTTCTGGCAACACCCATGATATACTAAACCTTGCAACGCTTCCAGTATTCTTATACGGAGTGCCCCATGAGTATTTCCTGTACTTTGGTAGCGCTTATGTGATAAGCACAATCCTTATGTCCCCAGATATAGACCTTCACCATTCAAAACCCTCAAAACGCTGGAAGCTGATGAGATGGCTATGGCACCCTTACCGCATATTTTTCAAACACAGGGGACTTTCTCACTTCCCTATAATAGGCACGTTAACGAGGCTTTTATACGTTTCTATGCTGGTTGTATTCCTTTACTTTGTGATAATAGGTATTATGAGCTTTTCTCATTATTC
>CAYFGH010000117.1:0-3062 GCA_964342735.1 uncultured Aquificaceae bacterium | reverse complement strand
TATAAACAGCTTCAGCCTGTGTTTGATGATCTTCTTTATCAGACGGTGAAAGACCCTGGTATGGAAACCTCTCAAAATTCTCAAAACCCTATAGGATATCAGCTTGGTCTTGGTGCTTATATAGATGGCACTTATGGTATATTTACTCAGGGAAACGTCCAGCAAACCGGAAACCCCTTAGATGTGGCTATACAGGGAAACGGCTTTTTCCAGGTGGCTATGCCAGATGGTACGATAGCCTATACGAGAAACGGTCAGCTCCAGCTTGATGCAAACGGTGATCTGGTAACAGCGGATGGATATCTCATTCAACCTCAAATCACGATACCTCCAAACGCCACCTCTGTAAACATAGGTCCAGATGGTACTGTGGCGGTGACGATACCCGGTCAACAGGGAGTGCAGGTGGTGGGTCAGATTCAGCTGGCAAACTTCGTAAACCCAGCCGGTCTTAAAAGGATTGGCAACAATCTATTTGAACAGACTCAGGCCTCTGGTAACCCCATAGTGTCAAACCCCGGTACACAGGGACTCGGTACTTTGCTCTCAGGTTATGTGGAAGCCTCAAACGTAAATATAGTAAACGAGATGGTAAACCTCATCATAGCAGAAAGAGCCTATCAGTTTAACGCCAAAGGTATCACAGCAGCAGACACTATGCTATCCACAGCCGCCAATCTATATACTGGTTAATGACACGAAGTTTTTATAGAGCTTTTGTTTTTCTGCTCTTTTTATCGTTTTGTGGCTTTTCAAAAGAAATAATATTTAGCCAGAAATATATAGAAGATCTTGTTAAAAGCCAGATAAAAAAAGAATACGGACAAAATATAAGGGTTGTATCGGTAAACGCCTTTGTCTACAAGCCTTTTGAAGTGGATTCAAAAGATATCTCTGTGGAGCTAAGAGTCCCGCCACTGAGCCCCAGTGCCTATGCCACCATAAACATAAACTCAAACCATGTCCTTCAAAAAACCTATAACGTAGTAGCTTATATAGAGTGGAGGGTGCCTGTCATAGTGGCAAAAAAGCTCATCACAAGGGGAGAGATTATAACAAAGGACGATATCAAAAGCGCTGTTAAATACATAAGGTTTGTGCCTCAGAATCTTGTGGTGTCAAAAGCTCAGGTGATTGGGGCTACAGCTTTGCAGAATATAAGTATAGGAGAACCTATCAGGACCTCCATGATAAGCATGGTGCCTGTTATAAGGTATGGAGATATTGTGAGGGTAATATATGATAATGGCTATATAAGGATAACCACAAAGGCAAAGGCTTTGCAGAATGGATATCTTGGAAAGTTTGTAAGGCTTCAACCCCTCGATAATCCAAAAACCTTCATAGTGGGCAAAGTGATAGACAAAGACACCGTTCTTATAAGCCCAAATTCATATTAATTTCATGTAAAAATGATAAAATTAGATAAGATGGATAGTAGCTTGAGTAAATTAGATAAGGCCTTCTGGAAGGATTTCTGGCATATTTTAAAACCCTACTGGTTTCATTCAGAGGAAAAGAAAAAAGCTTGGTTTTTGTTTTTTGTCATCGTATTTTTAAACCTTTTTCAGGTGTTTTTAAATGTGCTTTTTACAAAGTGGTACAAGGTTTTTTACGATGCGCTCCAGCACTTTGACGAAAAAGGCTTCTGGAAGGCGCTTCTGGAGTTTAGCATACTGGCGACCCTTTTTATAGTGTCTGCAGTTTACGCCACATATCTTCAGCAGATGCTTCAGATAAAATGGAGAGCCTGGCTCACATCTTTTTACATATCAAAGTGGGTAAGCAACAAGAAGTTTTACCACATGCAGGTGATAGAGCAGACCACCGATAACCCGGACCAGCGTATAGCGGATGATGTGAACGCCTTTATAAGCCAGAGCCTAAGTTTGTTTCTGGGGCTCATGAGCTCTGTGGTGACGTTTTTCTCCTTTGTGGGTATGCTCTGGGTGATATCTGGTCCTATCAGTTTTTATGCTTTTCATATGAAAATCACAATACCAGCCTATATGGTATGGGCAGCGATAATATACGCTATAGCGGGCACTTACATCACCACCAAGATAGGTAAGCCCCTTGTAAAGCTAAACTTTGACCAGCAGATGTTTGAAGCAAACTTCAGATTTGCCCTGATAAGGATAAGGGAAAACTCCGAGTCTGTGGCGCTTTTAAACGCCGAAGAGAAAGAGCATCAGAATCTCATGGATACGTTCAGATACGTGTTTCAAAACTACTGGCAGATAATGGTAAGACAAAAGATACTGGGATGGTTTACCTCTGGATACAATCAAATAGCCATCATATTTCCAATCCTTGTGGCAGCCCCTAGGTTTTTTGCTAAAAAGATTCAGCTTGGTGATGTGATGCAGATAGCAAGTGCCTTTGGTCAGGTTCAGTCATCGCTTTCTTTTATAGTAAACTCATATTCGTCTATAGCCGCCTGGTATTCGGTGGTAGAAAGGCTTGTGACCTTTGAGAAAAATATAAAAGCTATAGAAACCTCTCAACGTGAAAGCAAGATAACTATACTGCCATCTCAGGACGAGCTTGTGATAGAAAATCTCACACTAAAAATTCCATATTCTGATAAGCTCATAGTAAAAAATCTTAATCTAACCATAGAAAAGAAAGAACACACCATCATAATGGGACCCTCTGGGGTGGGTAAATCTACGCTCATAAGGGCTATAGCAGGTATATGGCCTTTTGGAGAGGGCACCATAAAACTTCCTTCAAATCACATGTTTTTACCTCAAAAACCCTATTTTCCCTATGGAAGCCTGAGAGATATAATGCTTTATCCATCCACAGACGGTAAATCCATACCAAACGACTATTTAAAAGAGCTTTTAAATCTGGTGGGGCTTTCTTATCTTTCAAAGGATCTTGATACAAAAAACCTGTGGTCTCAGGTGCTATCTCCGGGCGAACAGCAGAGCCTCAACATAGCAAGGGTGCTCTTACACGCTCCAGAATGGCTTTTTATGGATGAATCCACAAGCGCTTTAAACGAGGAAAAAGAGCTCTATCTTTACAATCTTTTACTGGAAAAGCTCAAAAAC
>CAYFGH010000116.1:0-3118 GCA_964342735.1 uncultured Aquificaceae bacterium | reverse complement strand
TCTATAACCACTTTGCCGTAGGATGAGGAAGCATCTATCATAAGTCCATGTCCTATATATATACCAACGTGTCCCGGATGATGTTTTCTGTAGGTTTTAAAAAATAGCAAATCACCAGGCTTTAAATTTATTGCCAGCTTTCCTAAATGAGCTTGTTCTGAAGCTGTTCTTGGTAGTTTTATACCGATTTTCTCAAAAACTTTCATAGTAAAACCAGAACAGTCTATACCGTATCTTGAAGTGCCTCCAAACCTATAGGGAGTACCTAAATATTGTTTTGCTACTTCTATGAGCCTTTTTACGAGCTTTTTGTCAAACTTGTTTGAGGATACTTCTTCTGTGATTGGTTTGTTTGCCAAGCTGTATCTTACAAGCTCTGCTATGTTATTTGGCTTTTTAATCTCAACGTAGTCTTTTTTAAGCTCTTTGTTTGCTTTTTCAATGATGTTTAGTATGGGGTCTTTGTATATGTCTTGCCCATACTTGTTGTAGTTTATTATCTGTCTTATAGGATTTACAAACTCGCTTCCGTAAGCGATATTAAATGCCATCACCAGACTTGCTATAAACGCCCCTATATATCTTCCTTTTTTCATAGTTTCTTCATTTTAGAATATTGAAGATTCATATTTCAATGATTTATATCATTTATCTCTATATCTTGTATATATTTTATTCTGATATAATATAAACCATGATATTTGTTTTTGGGGCTGGTAAATGGGGATATGCCCTCTCCTATGTTTTGAGTAAAAAGCATATACCTGTTACGATTTACGATATAAACGAAGAAAACCTTTCTAAAATACCCAAAAACCCTTATATAACACCTACTAAAGATGTAGACAATATAAGAAATGCTAACTTAGTTATAATAGCTATTCCCACTCAGAATATAAAAAATATATTAGATTATTGTAAAGGAAAGGATACGATAATAGCTTCTAAGGGGATAGACATATCCACCCATAAAGATGTTGTGGATTTGATGATTGATTATGGTATAAAAAAACAAAATATCTTTGTGCTTTCTGGTCCTTCCTTTGCAGAGGATGTGATAAGGGATTTGCCGGTGGCTCTGACGCTTGGATATTTTGATAAGGAAAAGGCTATAAGAATTCAAAACCTCATTTCATCTTCTTTTTTCAGGGTATACACATCAAAGGATATAAAAGGTGTGGCTCTGGGCGGGGCTGTAAAGAATGTGATGGCTATAGCTTCTGGTATAGTAGAAGGGGCTGGTTTGGGGGAGAGTGCTCAGGCTGCTCTGATAACAAGGGGTTTAAAAGAGATGGTAAAGATAGGTAAATTTATGGGGGCTCAGGAGAAGACCTTCTACGGGCTTTCAGGTGTGGGGGATCTCTTTTTGACAGCAAGCTCCAACAAATCAAGGAACAAACGTTTTGGGCTTTTAATAGGAAAAAATAAATCTCCAGAAGAGGCGTTAGAACAGATAAAAGAGGTGGTAGAGGGTTATTATACGGTAAAAGCTCTATACGATATAGCTATGGAAAAGGCGCTGGATGTGCCTATCACGAAGGCTGTTTATAAAATCCTTTACGAGGGCATGTCTATAAAAGAAAGCATGGACGCTCTTTTGTCGAGGGAACTGAAAGAAGAGGATGAGTAACAAGGTAAGGCTTGAAAACATAGACATATCGCTTTTGACCTCTGTAAGCAAGGCTCTGTCTCAGAAGAACTTTGATAAGGCTTTAAAAGATGTTTTGAAGATTTTTTACTCTTTCTGGGGTATAGAGTATTCTTACATAGCTTTTTATGACAAAAGCACAAAAACGCTGAAGATAAGAGAGGCTTTTGGATTTAACGAAGGCGTTAAAAAGATACCTTTTGAGTCTGGAAAGGGTATAGTGGGAAATATTTTTAAAAACAGCATCCCTGTTGTGATAAAAGACCCAAGGCACGATAAGTCTTTTTTAAACAAGACGAAGATACTGGATAAGATAAAAGATGAAACCTTTATAGGTGTTCCTGTAAAATCAGAGGATGAAACCATAGGTGTATTTTGTATCTTTAAAAGCTTAGATAAGCACGAAGAGCTCACGAGAATTGTAGATATCATGCTTGTGGTGAGCGCCATGATAGGTATGTCTTACAGGCTTTTTGGGATTTTGCAAGAAGAAAAAGCCTCCTGGGAAGAACAAAGAGAGCTACTTACCAGAGAGTTTTCAGATACGTTTAACATAGAAGGTTTTGTGGGAAAATCTGAGGCTATAAAGATATTAAAAGAGTTGATACAAAAGATAGCAAAAACCGATAGCACGGTGCTTCTTCTTGGAGAAAGCGGTGTTGGAAAAACCCTCATAGCAAAGGCGATTCATGCTTTGAGCGATAGAAAAGACAAACCTTTCATATCTGTAAACTGTGCCGCTATACCAGAGACTCTTATAGAGGCCGAGCTCTTTGGCTATGAAAAAGGTGCCTTTACCGGTGCTAATAAATCAAAGAAGGGTAAATTTGAACTGGCAAACGGTGGCACGATATTTTTAGACGAGGTAGGAGAGCTTCCCCTTCAATCCCAGTCAAAGCTTTTGAAGGTGCTTCAGGAAAAAGAGGTGGAAAAGCTTGGAGCTGAAAAAAGCATATTTGTAAACGTGAGGGTTATAGCCTCCACCAACAAGGATTTGGCAGACATGGTATCAAGGGGTGAGTTCAGGGAAGACCTTTATTATAGATTAAACGTAATACCTGTAAGAGTACCCGCCTTAAGGGAGAGAAAAGAGGACATCCCTCTTCTGGTAAAGCACTTTTTAGACAGGTTTAACAATCAATATAAAAAATCTATAGGTATAGAGAAAGAGGCGATGGAGTTGTTGATGCATTACAGCTGGCCTGGAAACGTAAGAGAGCTTGAAAACCTCATAGAACGCCTTGTGATAGTAAACGCCAAAGATATTACCAAAGAAGATGTCCTTCTGGCCACAAAGGTAAGCCTGGAAAAATCCAGAACCGATATCCCTCAGGTGCTAGAGAACACCGAAAAAGATGCCATCATAAAAGCTCTTGAAAAAAGCGGTTATGTGAAATCAAGGGCTGCAAAGATGCTTGGATTTACCTTAAGACAGCTAGATTACAGGATTCAAAAATACGGTATACCGGT
>CAYFGH010000115.1:0-3160 GCA_964342735.1 uncultured Aquificaceae bacterium | reverse complement strand
CTGGGAGAGGAGGCTTTTGAGCTCTAGATAAACCTCTTCCCTGTTTATTTTATACATCCTTCCTAACTCTATAGCTTTTTCTTTTGATATAAAGCCTTTTGTTCTTAGTGATTGAATAAACTGTGTGATGTTTTTGGGATTTTTTGAAAAAGACCCTCTGTCAAAATCAAGGATGTATACGTTTAAATGTTTATCTATCAGGATGTTTTTATACTCTTTATCAAACTCGCCCCTGTTTATACCTATGCTGTCTAAATAGTATGCAGCTTCTAATATCGATATCAATATATTTATCTGATGTTCTTTTTCTAAAAGCCAGAAAACCTTTTCAAAAGCCTCCGCTTCTATATATTTATAAACAAAAAAATCTTTTCCTTGAGATACGATTTGAGGAAATCTCTTATCACCATAAAGACAAGAGAGTATGTTTGCCTCTTTCTCGATGGCATAAAATACCTCTTTGTGTCTTGCTTTTTTAATGCAAAAGACATTGTTATCTTCATAAAAGGTGTATATCTCTCCTCTCCAGCCCTTAGCTAAGAGATTTAGCTCTTTATCTTTTGCAAATTCCTCAAAGTTCACGAGAGGCTTCTGCTACAGCCAGCGCTTTCATAATGCTGGAGGCTTTTGAAACAGATTCCAGATACTCTTTTTCTGGTATAGAATCCGCCACAATACCAGCCCCAGCTTGGGTATATATAGTATCATCAAGTATTGTGGCTGTTCTTATGGCTATTGCAAGATCTACATTTTGATTAAAGCTTATATACCCTATAGCTCCGCCGTATATATTTCTTTTGGTGGGTTCTAACTCTTCTATGATTTGCATGGCTCTTACCTTTGGAGCTCCCGATAGTGTTCCAGCCGGTAAGGCATGTTTTATAACATCAAATATAGAATGCTCTTTTGATTTTTTCCCGTAAACGTTTGATACTATATGTATGACATGGGAAAACTTCTCTATGTGCATCATGTTGTCCACGTAGACGCTTCCGGGTTCTGCTATGGCCCCTATATCGTTTCTTGCAAGGTCCACAAGCATCACGTGTTCTGCTATCTCTTTCTCATCGCTTAAAAGCTTTTTAGCAAGCTCTTCATCTTCTTCTTTTGTGCTTCCTCTTTTTATAGTTCCCGCTATTGGTCTTATCTCCACCATATCATCTTGAATCTTAACGAGGGTTTCTGGAGAAGAGCCTATTATCTTCAATCTATCAAAATCCAGAAAATACATATAAGGAGAAGGGTTTAAAAATCTGAGTGTCCTGTATAAATTTAAAGGGTTTATGCTTATCTTTTTATGAAATCTCTGAGAGGGCACCACCTGTATGACATCGCCGTTTTCTATGTAGTTTTTGCATATATTTACTATATTTATAAACTCCTCTTTTGACATGTTTGGGGTCCACTCTTCTAAGTTTGCCTCTTTGATGTTTATCTCTAAAAACGGTGGGGTTTTGGCGCTTTTTAGCTTATTTATTATATTTTCTATATCTTTTACAGCATTATCGTAGTCTTTTTCTTTATCCTTTATCCTCACAAGCTTTGCTATCTTGATGGTGGCTTTTAGATTGTCAAAGATTATGAGAAAGTCTGTAAAAACCATATCTATATCTGGTATATCAAGCCCTGTTTTTGGGCTTTTAGCAAACTTTTCTATGGGATTATAATGCTTTACGATATCATACCCAATATATCCTACAAAACCACCGCAGAATTTTCCAAGCGTTTTATCATCGTAAAATCTAATACTGTTGTATAGCTTTTCCAAAGCCTCCAGAGGTTTTATTTCTTCTTGTGATAAACTGTCCCCATCTTTTACAGTGGCTATGTTCTCTTTGTATTGAAATCTTAAGCTTTTACCTTTACACACAAAAGAGTATCTTCCCCAGTTTTCTTTGGTTTCAGCGCTTTCTAAAAGGATGTTTAACCCATCATCTTTTAGCTTATAAAAAACAGAAAAAGGCGTTTCTCCATCGGCTAAAATCTCTGTGTATATGGGAATGACATCGTAGTTCTTACTAAGTTCTAAAAACCTTCCTTTATCTATATTTAGCTTCATTTTAATATTATAGCATCAGGAAAGCCTCATGTATGTGGGCGAGTCTTATCTTTTATCCCCATATATCACCTCGCAATCGGATATCACCAAAAGAAGTTTTTGGGCTTTTAAGATATCCACGAGTTTGTATATCTTATCCTCTTCATCCACTATATCCATCCTCATGCCCATGTTGTAGGATTCTATCTCTATATAAGCGTTTGAAATGTTCCCGGAAGCTCCGTAGGAGTATATGCTTTTAAAAGTGGTAGCTCCAGATATGTTTAATTCTTTTAAAAGCTCAAATACTCTTTTACATACGTTTTTACCTTCTATCTTGTCCTCTTCTTTGTAATAAATTCTAAGCTTTTTCATCTTATTATCTCCACCTCTTCCAGCGTCATGAGACCTGTATTTAACTCTTCTAAGATACTCTTTAAAACAGGCACTATCTTTTCTATGTTTTCTTTGGTTTCTATTATCTCTATAGCCACTGGTTCGTTTTTTGAGAAAATCCCATGCTCATGCATCTTTCCAGACTTCCCGTATCCCTGCATCGCTTTAAACACACTGAGCCCAGATATATGATTTTCCCTGCATACATCCGCAATATGTTCAAACAGAGGTTTACCCTTGTATTTGATGCCAAACTCCACAATTATCTTCAAAAGATACCCCTTCACAGCTTACCTCCTAAAAACCTTCCAAGCCATACTCCCAAGAAACCAAGGATATTTGTCCCAAGTATATAATAAAGGGCTTTCATATAATCCCCTTCGTCTAAAAGCCCAAAACCCTCAAGTGTAAACGTAGAAAATGTAGTATATCCTCCAAGTATACCGGTTATTGTAAAAAGCCTTACGCTTGATGGTGCTTCTATCACTTCTGTGAGGTATACGCTGAGAAACCCTATAAGAAAAGCTCCAGATACGTTTATTATAAAAGTTCCAAGCGGAAAGTTTGGTACATACTTTTGAACAAACGTTGCTATGACATATCTAAGAAGAGCTCCGATACCACCACCTACAAGCACAGCAATATAGTTCATAATACCTCCTGTAACCTTGCTTGCAGGCGTTATCAGCTCTTATAAGAGCGGTTAAAGGAGAACGCCATCTCCTG
>CAYFGH010000114.1:0-3338 GCA_964342735.1 uncultured Aquificaceae bacterium | reverse complement strand
ATCTATTTTCTTTTAGGGGGCTTTTGATGTTATCATATAAATATGAGAGAGTATGAGGCAAAGAAGTTAGAATTTAGCAAGATAAAAGAGAATTTAAAACTAAGGACGCATTCTATAGCAAGCGCTGATTATATAGAAAACATGAAACCCCTTCCAAAAGATGAGCTTTTACAAGAGCATAAACTTGTAGAGTGTTTTATGGAGCTTTTAAGACAAAAAGGAAATATATTGTATAGCTTTGATGATATCTCTAAAAGCCTGAAAAAAGCGATGATAGAAGAAAGCGTTTTGGGGATAGATGAGATACTTAGCATATACAAAGTCTTAAAGATTATAAAAGATGTGAGAAAGGCTCTGGTAAGTCATCTAGATAGATGCGATGTGCTAAACAGGGTTTTAAAAGAGCTTGGAACGTTTCAAACCTTAGAGGCTGAGATAGAAAGAGCTATAGACCCATCTGGTATCATAAAATCCGAAGCCTCAAGGGATTTGTTTGAAATAAGAAAAGAGATAAAACAGGTAGAAAAAACCATCACCGAAAAGCTAGAAGCCCTTTTTCAAAGACCAGACAGCGACATACTATTTTCTGAAAAGCTCATAACACTAAGGCAAAACAGATACGTAGTGCCTGTTAAAACCCAGAGCGTAAAAAGGATAGTGGGTATAGTACATGGGGTTTCATCCTCTGGTTTTACAACGTATTTAGAACCCCAGATAGTGGTGGATTTAAACAACAAGCTGGCCATGCTTAGAACCGAAGAGGAAAAAGAGATTCATCTTGTCCTTAAAAAACTAACATCTATTATAAGAGAAAGAGCAAACAGACTCTTAGACTCTTTCAACATGCTCATAAAGGTGGATGTAACCCTTGCCAAAGCCTCCTTTGGTTTAGAGTACGGATGCTCAATCCCATCTTTTGGAGAACATATTGAGCTTTTAGAAGCAAGAAACCCCATCATGACCATACTATCCCAAGAGCCTGTACCGGTGGATATAATCTTAAAAGACAAGAAAGGGCTTGTATTAACCGGTCCAAACACGGGCGGGAAAACGGTGTTTTTAAAAACCCTCGGGCTTTGCTATGTCATGTTTTCACACGGTATACCGATACCGGTATCCCCAAAAAGCAAGCTACCTATGTTTGATAATATATTTGTAGATATTGGAGATGAGCAGGATATCTCTCAATCCTTATCAACGTTCTCCTCTCATATTAAAAACATATCTGAAATACTTCAAAACTCCACAGAAAACTCTTTGATACTACTGGATGAACTTGGAGCTGGCACAGACCCCATAGAGGGCTCTGCCCTTGGAATAGCCATACTTGATTACATAAAAAGGTTAAACGCTTTTGTGGTAATATCCACCCATCACACACCGATAAAGCTCTGGGCAGTTAATTCTGATTATTACACACCAGCTACGCTGATGTTTGACAGAGAAACCCTAAGGCCTCTTTACAGGGTAGTTTATGGAACCATAGGAGAAAGCATGGGTCTTGAGGTGGCAAAGAGGTTTGGCATACCAAAAGATGTAATATTAGAAGCTCAAAAACTCCTTGGAGAAAACACGCTTGAGTATCAAGGGCTCATGGAGAAGCTAAACGATATCACAAAAGAGTATCAGGATAAGATGGAGCTTTTAGAAAAGCACAGACAGGAGTTAGAGCTTTTAAAAGCCAAATACGAATCTCTTGTAGAGGAGATGGAACAGGCCAAACAACAAGCCTGGGAAAAAACGGTACAAGAAGCCCAGTATTATCTTGAACAGTTAAAAAAAGAAGCTCAGGAGTTTGTCACGAGTCTTAAAGAAAAAGCCAGTTTAAAGGAATTTATAAAACAAAAACAGGATGAGCTTAAAAAGTTTCAAAAAGAGGAGAAAGAGCCCATTGAAGTGGGGGACTGGGTAGAGTTCATGGGCGGTAAAGGAAGGGTTTTAGAGATAAGACAGGACAAAGCCCAGGTGATGTTTGGAGATATAAAAGCCTGGATAAACCTGAAAGACCTTTTAAAAACCACAAAAGTTCCAAAGACCCATACCGTCAACATCAACCTGCAAAGGCTTGAAAACAAAAAAGCCGGTATCCCAGAGATAAATTTAACAGGTCTTTCTGTGGAAGAGGCCATAAGCAAGCTGGATAAATTTTTAGATGTTGCTTTTGCCTCAGGCGTTAAGATGGCCAAGATAGTCCACGGGCTTGGAGTCCTTAAAAAAGCGGTTACAGAATATCTATCGTCCTCATCTTATGTGGTATTCTACAGAGAAGCTTATCCAAAAGAGGGCGGTCAGGGTACCACCGTGGTGTATTTTTAAAGTATGAACAAGAACGTAATACCAAAACAGCTAAGGCTTGAACTGCTGGGGCACATCTTTAAAAGTAAACAAGAATACGGTATTGCTGTTTTTGGTTTCTATACTCTGCTGTTTTTTGGTATCGGGCTTTTAACAGGAATAGTTATAAATCTTATTTTTAAAAGCCTGAAAACCACAAAAGATATAAGGATAAGCCCATTTCTTATAGGAATCTGGAGCGCATTTTTAGGAGCTTACATATCATCGGATTATCTTTATATCACCAAAAGGGCACACATAGTCGTAGATAGGTTTATACTCTTTGGTCTTGTATTCTTAGGGTTTTACATACTATCTATCATCATAGGTGGGGCGGTATCCTTATACGTAAAATCAAGAACTCAAGAGGTGCCATCCTCTATTCTAAAAGCCTCTATAGTGATTTTTATATCTATAATTGGTCTTTTTATAGCCTTCCAGAGTATAGGCCTTTCCATAAGCCCCCTTCTTACTACGTTGGGTGTTGGCACTGTTGTAATAGGTCTTGCCCTTCAGGATACGTTATCAAACTTTTTATCCGGGTTTTACATACTTTTGAGTAAAAATATAAGGGTTGGAGACTACATAAAATTTGATACATATGAAGGGTATGTGGAAGATATATACTGGCGCACCACACACGTGAGGACACTCTCTGGAAACGTAATCGTGATACCAAACTCTAAACTCACCTCTTCCGTTATCACAAACTATCATCTTCCCTATGAGAACATGGCGGTGGTGTTTTCTTTTTCTGTGGGTTATAAAGAAGATTTGGATAGGGTTGAAAGGATACTGATAGAGGTTGCAAAAGAGGTCATCCAGAGAGTGGAAGGGGCTGATAAAAACTTTGAACCGCTTGTAAGATACAACGCTTTTGGAGCTTCTGGCATAGGTCTTAGCCTTGTCTTAAAAGTAAACGAGTTTGTAAATCAGTATCTTCTTATACATGAACTAGTAAAAGCTATAAAAAAGCGCTTTGATCAGGAAAACATTGAAATACC
>CAYFGH010000113.1:0-3339 GCA_964342735.1 uncultured Aquificaceae bacterium | reverse complement strand
TATATTTCTCTATCTTTCAGGATTTTTTCTATATGTGTTAAAAGCCTGTCAAGGCTCAAATCAGACTGGTTTATAAGTTCTCCACCGCCAAGCTCTTTTATCTCAAGGGCGTTAAAGTACTGGTGGTTGTAAGCAGCGTATGGATAGGGTATGAAGATAGCTGGAAGCTTTGAAGCCCCAAGCTCGTATATCGTTCCGGCTCCCGCTCTTGATATGGCTACATCTGAGGCTTTCATAAGCTTGTAAACCTCTTTTGAGAAAGGGTATACTTTTACGCGTTTTAGGCTTTTAAGATTATCATACACCTCCTGATAGTTTTTCTCGCCTGTGATGATGATACCGTGATAGTTTGTTTTTTTGAAAAGCTCTGTGGCGATATCGTTCAGGGCTTTTGCTCCCTGAGATCCACCCATCACCAGTATACAGGGGCTTTCAATACCTATTTCAGATTGAAGTGATTTTTTATCAAAATCCATCAAAAACTCTTTTCTCAGTGGCATACCTACCCTTACTGGGTTTTTGAAAAACTTTTTGCTGTGATAAAACGTGGTAAAACATATGTCGGCTTTTTTTGAGAGTATTCTGTTGGTGAGACTCGGTATTGAGTTTTGCTCGTGTAGAAAAAGTTTTTTAGCTTTTAGAAAAGATAAAATACCCACTGGTACTGATGCATAGCCTCCAAATACAAAGCCTATAAAATCATCTTTTATCCTGGAGTTCAGTTCTTTTGTGGCGTTTGCTATGGAGTATAGAGATTTTAGTTTGTCCAAGGGGCTTTTGCCCACGAAGCCTTTTGTGTTTAAGAATATTTTGGAAGCGGGTATCATATCCTGGAGTCTGTACTCTATGCCGTTTGTGGTGCCTATGTAAAGGGTGTTTATGTGGTTTTCCCACAGGGTGTTTAAAAAGCTGATGGCCGGGAAGAAGTGTCCTCCGGTGCCTCCGCCCGCTATCAGGATAGTTTTTTCCATGGTTTTCTCTCTTTTCTATAAACGCTCATCACAAGACCTATGGCAATGAGGTTTGCAAGGAGGTTTGAGCTTCCGTAGCTTATAAAGGGCAGTGCTATACCTTTTGAGGGTATGATATTCATAGCCATCATCATATTCCATATGGACTCCACCGCTATATACATACCTATACCAAAGGCTATAAGTTTACCGAAGGTATCCTCTGCAAAATCTGATATTTTGAAAATCCTGTAAACGAGCCCTCCGTAGATCAATACCACGAAAGCCACCCCCACAAATCCCCACTCTTCGCCGATGAGGGCAAGAGCATAGTCTGTGTCTATCTCAGGCAAATACCCTTCTTTCTGGATGCCTTCTCCTATACCAACGCCAAAGAGCTTTCCGTGGGCAAAGGCAAAAAGCGACTGGATGATTTGATAGCCTTTTGTATTGGCTTTGGCAAAGGGGTTTAACCATGCCACGAAGCGCCCTTCCACGTAGTTGCCCCCTGTTTTTATGAAAAGAAAGCCAGAACCCATAACACCAAAAACCACAAGCGTAGGATAGAGTATCCTCGGTGGGGCGTTTCCTACCCAGAGCATTACAAAACCTATGAATAGTAAGAATATAGCGCTTCCTCTATCTGGTTCTAAAAATATCAATAAAGACTGAAAAGCTATTATAAAAGAGGCAAAGCCAAGCTCCTTTGTACCGCTCACCTCACCTTTTCTGCTTATATAGTAAGCCAAGAATACGATGCTTACAATTTTAGAGAACTCCGATACCTGTAAACTCGTTCCAAAAAGCCACCGGTTTACGGGCATATGTCTTATGACTTTAATAACAAGCACCAAAACGAGCAAAAATATATTTAAAGCGATAATGGTATATATGAACTTTGGGTTTTTGAGCTTTTGATAGTCAAACTTTGTCAAAGCCCCAGCTATTACAAAACCTATAATACCTGTTGCCAGCTGGAATAAAAGTTTTTTATACAAAGAAAAGCTAAGCTTTAAAAAACCAACACCCACTAAGCTGGCACTTGCTATGTTGACAAGCCCTATTACGTATAAGAGTAAAACGCTTACGAGTATGACTTCATCCCATTCTTTTACGTAAAATCTCATTCATGATTATTATACAGCAATTTCTCTGAGGCTACGCCATATGTTAAAAATCGATACAGGATAGTTTAAAATCTCAAAAATCTTGTTTTCATCCGGGTAAGAGCTTTTGTGGGTGTTTCTGTAATCCCTTAAAGCTATAACAGATACCACGCCGTGATACTCCAAACACCACTCTATCACACCAAGCCCGCCGTTGTAAGCCATTAATGAAGAGGCAAGCACTTCGTTTCTTGGAAGCATGGGTTCTTTTCTTGAAACAGCGTTTATAAGATACTTCATATAAGTATGCTGGGCTATGATTTGAGCCCTTATGTCCCAGATGCTTGGTATATCCTGATGTTTCAGGAGCTTTTTCCAGACAAACCTCCAGGTTGAAAGCTCAAACTGAGCAAACCCCTTACAGCCTGTTTTTGAAACGCTCGTCTCATCCCAGCCAGACTCCTGATAGGACTGAGCCATCAAGAAATAGATGTAATCAGCCCTGTCTTTAAAGATGGCTGGAATCTGAAGCACCTCTTCCTGATAAAGAGCTTTAACGCTTTTTGCTCTGGTTTTGTCCCACATAGTAAGCCTCCAGTCTATCAAGTCTTCTAAATACCTCTTTGAAAAACCTGTCAAGCTCCCGGTGATAATCCTCTTTTATCACGGACTTTTGCCTCAGGTTTTCAATCTCCTTTTCAAGGACTTCAATCTTATTCTTGAAAAAGAACAGAAAAAGCCCCACAAACACGTTTATAACCATGGTGGTCAAGTTTACATCTTTCATGGATTTTAATATCGCTAAAAGCCCAAAAACATAGGTCAAACCTGTCTAAGGATGTCCAAAGGATTTTAATTCACATGGAAAATATTTTGATAAACCTTATATTTTATGTATCAGGAGGTGCTAACATGAAGACTCTGGAGAATATAAAAAAGGATGAGCTTAAAGAGCTTTACGATAAGGATTTTCCAATGTGGGCTGAGATTAACCTGAACCTTCTAAGAGAAAAGGCATACGAGCTTGTGGACTGGGATAATCTGTTAGAGGAGATAGAGGACATGGCAAAATCTGACCTGAAAGCCTGTATAAGCTATCTGGCTGTTATTTTAGAACACCTCTACAAATGGGACAACTTCAAAAAATTGGCAGGTGGGGAAACAGCAGGTAAAAGCTGGATAAAAAGTATAAACAACGCAAGATATGAGATTATGGCGCTTTTGGAAACCTATCCAAGTATAAGGGTAAAACTTCCACAAGATATAGAAGTGGCATGGATTAA
>CAYFGH010000112.1:0-3352 GCA_964342735.1 uncultured Aquificaceae bacterium | reverse complement strand
AATATAAGTTATATCGGATAAAAAATCAAGTATTTTAGTGAACGCAGTGGTTTTTGCTTTATAATAGTCTTATGGTAAGAACGAGATTTGCTCCAAGCCCTACTGGGTATATGCATCTTGGCAATGCAAGGACTGGTATTTTTAGCTATCTTTTTGCAAGACACAGCGATGGCAAGTTTATACTGAGGATTGAGGATACTGACAAAGAGCGCTCCACAAAGGAGTTTGAAGAGTCTATCCTGGAAGATTTGAAATGGCTTGGTTTAGAATGGGATGAGTTTTACAGGCAATCCGAGAGATTTGACATATACAAAGAGTATGCCAAAAAGCTCGTAGAATCGGGACATGCGTATTATTGCTTTTGTAAGGAAGAGGATATTGAAAAACAAAGGGAAGAGGCTTACGCCCAGGGCAGAGCTTACAGATATCCGGGTACATGCAGGCACCTTACCAAAGAAGAGGTCAAAAAAAGATTGGAGAATGGCGAGCCTTACGTGATAAGGTTTAAGGTGCCAGACGGAAGGGTGGTGAGTTTTGATGACCTTATAAGGGGAAACATCAGTATAAACGTAGATGATTTTGGGGATTTTGTGATAGTAAGAAGCGATGGAAGCCCCGTTTATAACTTTGTGGTGGTGATAGACGATGCTCTTATGAACATCACCCATGTTATAAGAGGAGAAGACCACATATCAAACACGCCAAAGCAGATTTTGATATACGAGGCCCTTGGTTTTAAACCTCCAGAGTTTGCGCACCTTCCTGTGATACTTGGAGAAGACAGGACAAAGCTCTCCAAAAGACATGGCGGGGTTTCTGTGAGATTTTACAAAGAAAATGGTTATTGCAGCAAAGCGCTTTTTAACTACCTTTGCCTTCTGGGATGGTCTGGTGAGAAAATAGGCAAAGAGGTATTTTCAAAAGAAGAGGCTATAAGATATTTTGATATAAAAGATATAAACCTCTCACCCGCTGTTTTCAGCCACGACAAGCTATACTGGTTAAACGGCGTTTATATAAGGGAGATACTCTCTGAGGACGAGCTTTTAGAGGATTTGATACCTTTTATAGAAAAAGCCTATAAAAACGTTGACAGAGAATATCTAAGAGCTATTGTAAAAGCCACGAGGAAAGAGTACAACACGTATTTAGAGGCGGTAGAAAAGCTAAGACCCTTCTTTGAGCAAAAAGACCCAGACGAATCTGCTAAAGAAGAGCTTGGCAAGATAGATAAAAGAGTTTTTGAGCTTTTAATAAAAGAAATAAGCGCTTTAAACGATATAACCCCAGAAAATCTAAAAGCTGTTGTAAAAAGTATCCAGAAATCCACAGGTTTAAAACCAAAGGATATATGGCATGCTCTCAGGATAGCCATCACCGGTTCTTTGGAGGGTATAGCCATAGATGTGATAGTCTCAATTCTTCCAAAGGAAGAAACCATAAGAAGGTTGTCAAAGTTTGTATGAGGCTCATATACTTTTCTATACTGAAAGAAAAGCTTGGGGCTTTTGAGGATATCGATTTTGAAGGAGATGAAAGCGCTTTAAAAGAATATCTGTGTAAAAAATATCCAGAGCTTTGTAATATCATAAAATCCTGCAGGTTTGCCAAGGACAACGAATATGCCAAAGAGTTTAAAAACTCTGATACGGTGCTTGCGATACCCCCAGTAAGCGGTGGATAAAGTCCTCGTTTTAAGGTTTTCCTCCCTTGGGGATGTTATACTGACAAGCGCCGTTTTAAAACCCCTTTACGATGCTGGTTTTGATGTTTATCTTATGACATACAAAGAGTATGCCCCTGTCTTTGAAGACTCTTCTTTTGTAAAGGTATTGGGGGTGGATAAATCAAATATGTTTGATAAAGCTAAAAGCCTCAAACCAGATATTGTGATAGACCTTCATAAAAATCTAAAAACCCTTGCATTAAGAAGCTTTCTAAAAGCAAGATGGTTCTCTTACGACAAAAAATCTTTAAAAAGGAGGTTTTGTGTCTGGTTTAAGGCTTTTAAGAAGGACATATTTTATATAACAGATGAGTATGCAAAGGCTGTAAAACCACTTTTAGATATAAAAAACCCAAGGCCTTATCTGGAAGTAAATGAGGATAGATTAAAACCTTTTTTGTCTTCAAAACCTGTGGTAAGCCTGGGGATTGGTGCAAGGTATGAGAAAAAAAGGTATAAGTATTTTAAAGAGCTATCTTCTATGTTTATAGAAAAAGGTTTTGAGGTGAGGCTTTTAGGGGATAAGTATGATAAATCTGATGCTCATGGTATAGACTATGTGGGTAAGCTCTCTCTTATAGAAACTTTAGCCTGTATTAAAAGCTCAAAACTGGTTATTGCAAACGATTCATCCATTACACACATGGCCAGAGCGCTGGGGGTTAAGGTGGTTACGATATTTGGTGGCACAGACCCGTGTTTTGGTTTTGCTCCAAAAGAGGATGAAGGGTTTGTAGTGTCAAAGGATATGCCCTGTAAACCCTGTGATGTGCACGGCAAAGGAGCATGCAGGTATAAGACCTATCCTTGCCTTGATATAGAGCCAGAGTTCATATTTGAAAAGGCTTTGGCGCTTCTTGACTAATTTTTTTCATAGTAAAAGCATGTTTACAGATTACTTTTTATACTATGAGATATTTTGACTTGGAAGAGGCAAATAAAGTTCTGGAATCTATAAAACCGGTCATTTACGATTTTATAGACATAAGAGAAGAGATGATGGATATAATAGAGCGCATCTCCACCGTAGATGATGAGCTTGAGAAGATGTATATGGAAAGCGTATTGGAAGACAAGAAGCGCGAGTTAAACAACCTGCTCTATGAAATATCCCAAAGCGGTGCCGTGGTAAAGGGTCTTAATCCGTTGCTTTTAGATTTTTTATCCAAAAAGGGTAATCAGGATATATGGCTGTGCTGGTTGGAGGGCGAAGATTCGATAACTCACTGGCATGGTCTGGATGAGGGTTTTATGGGAAGAAAACCTGTAGAGCTCTTAGAAGAAGAAAGAAAAGATGTCTGATGCTTTAAAAATAAACAAACGTTTACGTGGGATATGTTATAATAAATTCTGTAGTAAGCTAGAACTTACTTCAAGGATAGGAGGTTGCCATGACGCTTTTAGAACTTTTAGGGGAATACCCCTACGCCACAAAGTTTACTAAGGTAAGGCTTGCTTTCAACATTGTCTCCGCTCTTAGTTTGATTGTCTTTCCAGTTTTCCATCTTATAAAGATGGATTTTGCAAACGGAAACTTCTACATATGGGGACACTATACCACAAACTGGACAAAACCAGCCATCTGGGCTTTTTCTCTGTGGATAGCTCTTTATACTGTTAGTTTTA
>CAYFGH010000111.1:0-3366 GCA_964342735.1 uncultured Aquificaceae bacterium | reverse complement strand
TGAAAATATCATAAAAACCCTCAAGGATATAGCAAACGATTTTGCAATACCCCCCGATAAGGTATTTTTCCAGGGTTTTTATCTTCACAAACCAAGATCCTTGGAAGAGGAGTATAAGGCTTTAGAAGTAGGCGGTTGATTAACACCCTCAGGGCTAAAAGCGAAATTTATAATAAAATAAGTATATGCTTGTGATGGTGCTGTGGCTTTTATCTTTGGTGGTGCTCGTTTTTGGGATTTTAGGGATAATGTCAAAGATGTTTGGAAACTCCAAGGTCAATACGCTAAAAGCCCTAAACGATAAATATCTAAAAGGAGAGATTACAAAAGAAGAGTACGAGCAAGCCAAAAGGGTGTTGGAAAACCTTTGATATGATATAATAAGGTATTTAATTGACAGGAGGTAATATGAAGGCGCTTGCTTATGGATATCCAAAGCTCGGCGAGAAAAGAGAGTTTAAAAATGTGCTGGAAAACTTCTGGAAAAAAGCTATAACAGAAGAGCAGTTTTACGAAGGGATGAGGAATATAGAAGCTCAGAGACTAAAAGCCTACGCTGAAAACGTGGATGAAACCCCTGTGGGTGAGCTGTCTTTTTATGACTTTATGCTGGACAGCGCTGTGATGGTGGGGATGATTCCATCGAGGTTTGGAGAGTATAAAGGGCTTGAAACTTACTTTGAGATGGCCCGTGGCAAATCCGCCATGGAGATGACAAAGTATTTTAATACAAACTACCATTACATAGTCCCGGAGTTAGAATCAAACAGTTTCAGGCTTTTACAGAACAAACCTCAAAGATGCTATCTAAACGCCAAGCAGAATGTAAAAAACCCAAAACCATACCTCATATCCCCTTTCACGTTTTTAAAGCTTTCAAAAACCTATAAAAAGACCACAAAAGATGGCTTTAACATATTAGAAACCTCCAAAATAGAAGATGAGAAAACCCTTTATTATTTCTTAGAACCCCTTCTTGAAGTTTACAAAGATATTCTTAAAAGCCTTAAAACTGAAGGAGCTTCTATCGTAAGCCTTCAAGACCCGGCGCTGGTGCTTGATTTGAAAGATTACGAGATAAAGGCTGTTAAAAAGATATATCAGGAGCTAAGCGCTGTAGCAGATATAGAACTTATCACCTATTACGACAGCGTAAGCGCCTACAAGGATATCATAGAGCTTCCGGTAAAGAGGATAGGGCTTGATCTTTGCTCAAACGAAGAAAACCTTGAAAACCTCAGAAAATACGGTTTTCCAAAGGATAAAGAGCTAATAGCCGGTGTTATAAACGGTCGTCAGGTTTGGAGAGCAAACTTGGAAAATACGCTGAAGCTCTTAGATGAGCTCTCAAAGATAGCCCCAAATCTTTCTATTTCAAACTCAAGCCCGCTATTTCACCTTCCGGTGAACGTAGAGCTTGAAACGAAGATGGACCCTGAGCTGAAGAAAAGGCTTAGCTTTGCAAAGCAAAAACTACAAGAGCTAAAAACCCTCAAAAATGCCTTCTTGGGAGATAAGGACAGCTTAAAAGAGGTTGAAGCATCAAAAGAGCTTTTTGGCACGGGATTTGGCAAAAACCAGGCGGTCATAGAGCGTATAAAAGCCCTGAAAGATGAGGATTTTCAAAGAGACCTTCCCTATAAAGAGCGCATAAAACTCCAGCAGAGCATATTAAACCTTCCCATTTTCCCCACCACCACCATAGGCTCATTCCCCCAAACCGAAGAGGTGCGTAAAAAAAGAAGCGCTTATAGGACTGGAAAAATCTCAAAAGAGGAGTATGAGGCTTTTATTAAAAGCCAGATAGACAACGTCATAGCATTCCAGGAGGAGATAGGGCTTGATGTGCTGGTGCATGGGGAGTTTGAGCGCACAGACATGGTGGAGTTTTTTGCCGAAAAGCTAAAGGGTGTGGCCACCACAGAGCATGGCTGGATCATCTCCTACGGTTCAAGAGGCTACAGACCCCCTATCATATACGGTGATGTTTACAGGGATGAACCAATGACCTTAAACGAGATTCTTTACGCTCAGTCAAAAACCCAAAAACCCGTTAAAGGTATGCTCACAGGTCCTGTTACCATACTAAACTGGAGCTTTTACAGAGAAGATATACCAAAAAAAGAGGTGGCTTATCAGATAGCCCTTGCGATACTGGATGAGGTGAAGGATTTAGAGAAAAACGGCATAAAGATAGTGCAGATAGATGAGCCCGCTTTCAGAGAAGGAGTCCCCATAAAGAAAAGAGACTGGGAGGGTTATTTTGACTGGGCTATAAAGGCCTTCAGGCTCTGTTCAAAGGCAAGCCCCAACGTTCAGATACACACCCACATGTGCTATTCGGAGTTCAACGACATCATAGACAAGATATACGAGATGGATTTTGATGTGATATCCATAGAGGCTTCCAGAAGCAAGGGTGAGATACTGGAGGCTTTTGAGAAGTTTGGAAGATGGGACAGGCAGATAGGTATAGGCGTCTACGATATTCACTCTCCAGCTATTCCAAGCCCAGAAGAGATGGAAGTGGTGATGAGAAGGGCGATGAAGGTCCTTGATAAATCGCTTTTATGGGTAAACCCAGACTGCGGTCTTAAAACAAGAAGATGGGAAGAGGTAAAACCCGCTTTAAAAAACATGATGGAGATGGCTTTAAAGTTAAGAAAAGAAGTATAGATTTTACAAGATGTCAAAAACCGCTGTAGTGCTTTTAAACATGGGCGGACCTGATTCTATGTCCGCCATCCGTCCTTTCTTGTATAACTTATTTTCTGATCACGATATCATCCAGATACCAAGGCCTATTCAAAAACCTGTGGCTTTTCTGATATCCACCTTCAGAGCCAAGAAAACCGCTTATTATTACGAGATAATGGGTGGAAAATCCCCTCAGAAAGAGCAAACCATCCTTCAGGCAAAAGCCCTTCAAAAAGCTCTGGGTGATGATTTTGTGGTGGAGATAGCCCTAAGATACTGGCATCCTCTAACCCAAGAAGCTATAGAGAATTTAGAAAAGGTAAAACCTTCAAGGATAGTGCTTTTGCCCCTTTATCCACATTACAGCTCCACTACCACAGGCTCATCTTTTAAAGAGTTTTACAGGCTTTTTAGAAAATCAAGCTTAAAAGACATACCCGTAAAAGAGGTAAGAGATTATCACGACCATCCGCTTTTTATAAAAGCCTGGACAGAAAACATCAAAGATACCGCTATAGACGATGATTATTTTATACTCTTCTCAGCCCACAGCCTGCCCCAGAAGATAATAGACAAGGGCGATCCTTACAAAGCCCAGATAGAAAAATCCGTAGAGCTTATCATGAAAAACTTTAAAAACAGATATATGATATCCTATCAGAGCAAGGT
>CAYFGH010000110.1:0-3376 GCA_964342735.1 uncultured Aquificaceae bacterium | reverse complement strand
TAAACGGCGTTGTATATTTTGCCGGAAAAGTTCACGGTAGCTCCGTGGGTCAGGTGTCCGCCGTGGGCTAGACTCATACCGAGTATTGTGTCCCCTGGTTTTAGCATCGCCATATAAACTGCCATGTTTGCCTGAGAGCCAGAGTGTGGCTGGACGTTTGCGTGTTCTGCTCCAAAAAGCTCTTTGGCTCTTTGAATAGCTAAATCCTCTACTACATCCACATACTCACAGCCACCGTAATATCTTTTGTGGGGCAAACCTTCCGCATACTTGTTGGTGAGAACAGACCCTTGGGCTTCCATTACCTCAAGAGAGGTGAAGTTTTCTGAAGCTATCATCTCAAGATAAGAGTTCTGCCTGTTTAATTCGGCTACTATGGCATCGTATATCTCTTTGTCTTTGGCTTTTAAAAGCATAAAAACCTCCTTAAGCACCTATCTGATAATACTCAAAGCCTAAGCTTTGCATCTTCTCTTTGTTGTACTGGTTTCTACCATCAAAGATGATGGGGTTTTTGAGTCTTTTTTTCATCTCCTCAAAATCCGGGCTTCTAAACTCCTTCCATTCGGTGATAAGAAACATGGCATCTGCGTTGTTTAGAGCATCGTATTTGCTTTTGAAGTAAGACACGTTTGGGTTGTCCTTTAGGTAAAAGTTTTTAGCCTGCTCCATAGCCACAGGATCATACGCCTGTATTTTGGCGCCTCTTTTTGTAAGCTCGTTTATGATAACTATAGAGCTTGCCTCTCTCATGTCATCAGTCTCTGGTTTAAAGCTAAGACCCCATACTGCAAAGACCTTTCCGGTTAAATCCTCACCAAAGCGCCTTATCGCTTTTTCCACCAGAACCTTTTTCTGTCTTGCGTTTACGTCTTCAACAGCCTTCAGTATCTTGGGTTCGTATCCTGCGTTTTCAGCAATTTTTATGAGGGCGTTTACATCTTTTGGAAAACAGCTTCCACCGTATCCACAACCTGGATATATGAAGTGATACCCTATTCTGGGATCTGAACCTATTCCTATTCTTACCTTGTTGACGTCCGCTCCTACCCTTTCACATATGTTGGCTATCTCGTTCATAAAGCTTATCTTTGTGGCAAGCATGGCGTTGGCGGCGTACTTTGTCATCTCCGCAGATTTAACATCCATGGCTATAAACCTTTCATGGTTTCTGGTAAAAGGAGCGTAAAGCTCTTTCATAAGGGCTATGGCTTCTTCAGAATCAGCCCCCACTATAACCCTGTCTGGTTTCATGAAATCTTCTACAGCAGCTCCCTCTTTTAAAAACTCTGGATTTGATATTACATCAAAAGTGATGTTAACCCCTCTTTTATCTAACTCTTCCTTTATCACCTCTCTTACTTTTATGGCTGTGCCTACTGGAACAGTGGATTTGTTGATAACGTATTTGTGTCTATTCATGTATCTTCCGATTTCTCGTGCCACATCAAGAACGTGTTTTAAGTCGGCGCTTCCGTCTTCTCCCATCGGTGTACCAACTGCGATGAATATAATATCTGTGTTTTCTACCGCTTCTTGTATGTTGGTGGTGAAAAAAAGCCTTCCCTGTGAGGTGTTCCTTCTGACTAATTCCTCTAATCCGGGCTCGTATATAGGGATTATACCACGCTTTAGCTTTTCAATCTTTTCTTTGTCTATATCCACACAGTATACTTCGTTGCCCATTTCAGCAAAACAGGTACCCGTAACAAGACCTACGTATCCAGTGCCAACGATTGATAGTTTCATGGCTTTTATTATAACATTAACCGATGGAGGCCAAGATATTTTTGTCTATTTCAAAGTTTGATATTACTTCCTGAACGTCGTCAAGCTCATCAAGATGTTCAAGCAGGTTTAGAAGTTTTCTGGCGGTGTCCTGATCTTTTATTTCTACAGTAGTTGTTGGTATGAGGGTGGTTTTTGCGCTTTCTATGGTAAAGCCTCTTGATTCCAGTGCATCCTTTACAGCGTAGACATCCTTGGGAGAGGTGTATACTATAAACATATCATCTGTGCTTTCAACATCATCGGCACCAGCTTCCAAGGCAGCTTCTATGAGCTTTTCCTCTTCGGTGGATTCTTTTGGAATCTCTATAACACCTTTTTGTTCGAAAAGGTAAGATACGCATCCAGATGAGCCCAAGTTGCCACCATGCTTTGAAAAAGCGTGTCTTACCTCTGATGTGGCTTTGTTTCTGTTGTCTGTGGCCACTATCACCATAATGGCTGTACCGCCCGGTCCATATCCTTCGTAGACAATCTCTTCTAAGTTTCCTTCTTTATCAGCACCAGCACCCCTTTTTATGGCCTTTTCTATGGTATCTAATGGCATGCTGACTTTTCTTGCAGCTTCTATAGCCATCCTGAGCCTTGGATTGGCGTTTGGGTCTGGTCCGCCAAGCTTTGTGGCTACGGTGATTTCTCTTATGAGTTTTCCAAAAAGTTTGCCTCTTTGTGCATCAACCTTTGCTTTTTTGTGTTTAATCTGAGCCCAGTGACTGTGTCCTGCCATAGCCTAAACTCCTATTTTGTAAATTTTCCAATTTTAAGAATGCTTCCATACTTCATAAGTTCCCATATCATCTTTGTGGCCTCTTCAAATTCAAACACCTCTCCACCAAACCCATTTTTAAACATATAAGCATCTTCCTTTCGTGAAAAAGCCAGAGCCGATGGCGAACAACATGGAGTTGCCGCAGAACCAAGCACATAGTAAGCTGACATACCGCTTAAAAGGTTGCAGGTTATAAAATCCTTTGTGGTGATAGCTTCTATTGGTTCTGTGATGCTTTTGTATAACAACAATCCGCAGTGTGGACAGCAGGTGTTTATCTGTTTTCCATGCTCTAGATGGAATGTAAATTTCAACCTATCGTCGTTTTCTTTCTGGCAGAAAGCGCATAAATCTTTTTCTTTCTCCCTTGATTCTTTTATATTTTTGTTTGCTAACTCGAGCTTGCCATATTTTCTTGTGATGAGCCCTTCTTTTTCCAGTTCTCTTAAGTCTCTATATATACTCATCAAAGACACGCCAAACCTTTCGGCCAGCTTTTTGGTATTTTGCTCACCTTCTTTTATAAGCTTTAAAATCTCTCTTTTCCTGTCCACATAAATATTATAAGGTTTTTTAATACTAAAAGCAATAAAAACTTTTCTAAGATTGATTAGAATATCCTTATATTTTTATCTCTTTTCCAATATATAAGAAACAATTAAGAAAGATTTTGGGAAATTGCTATAAACTTTATAAATAATTTTTAACGGAGGATGTTATGAAAAAAGTCATTTTGGCAGTTGGTTTCGTGGTGGGTATATCAAACGCCACCGTAATGATGGATGCAAACTACGCCAGAGAACTCTGTAATCTCTGGAA
>CAYFGH010000109.1:0-3450 GCA_964342735.1 uncultured Aquificaceae bacterium | reverse complement strand
ATAGCCCTCAGATATGAAGAGGATGAGGATAAAAATTATTATGTAAACCCAGTTAATCAAAATGATTTTACCGATGCAAAAATAGGGCTTTTTAGTGCAGCGATTGATTATTACATATCTGGTTTAAATGCAAGCGTAGGGCTTGAAGCTACAAGAACGGTACCAGACGCAAATTTAATCGGCGCTACCGCTAACGGTAACAATACCCTTAAACCATTCTGGGATTATACGTTAGCTTTGAGAACAATATTCTAATATAATATCTGTCATGATAGAGATTAAAGGTGATATTTTTCTAAACAAAGATGGTGAAGGCTTTCTTGGAGAAGGACGCTATAAGCTCCTGAAACTTATAGACAGATACGGGTCTATATCAAAAGCTGCAAAAGAGATGAAGATGAGTTACAAAGCAGCCTGGGACCACATACAGGCTATGAACAACTTGGCCGAAGAGCCCATAGTCTATACCAAAACCGGTGGCAAAGATGGTGGTCAGACCATTCTAACACCATATGGCAAAAGACTCTTGAAAAATTATGAACGCATAAAAGAGCAGTATCAAAAGTTTTTGGAGCTTTTAGAGGAAGAGGAGTTAGAAAGCTTATACTTCATGAGGAGATTATGCATGAAACTATCTGCAAGAAATCAGTTGCTGGGAAAGGTAAGCTCTGTAGAAAGAGGTCAAGCGGTGTCCGAGGTTGTAATTTCAATACGAAATGGTGCTACGGTGAAATCGGTAATTACTACAGAGGCGGTTGATAGTTTAGATCTAAAACCCGGTAAAGATGTGGTGGCTATTATAAAGTCCTCTGATGTTATGCTGGGTGTGGGAGAGGATACAGAAAAGTTATGCAATTTAAGTGTAAGAAACATATTAAAAGGTGTAGTAAAACAAATAGTAGAATCTGATGTAAATAGCATGGTGAAAGTTGATATAGGTCATGAGCTTACAATCAGCTCTGTAATCACAACAGAGTCTTTAAAAGAGCTTGGTGTAAAAGAAGGTTCTTCAATTTATGTCATTATAAAAGCCTCAAACGTGATGATTTATGTAGTTTAATGGAGGTGATTTTATGAAAAAATTTTTAGTTTTTGGGCTTTTAGCAAGCAAAGTAGTCTTTGGTGCAACCATTACGGTAGCCGCTGCAGCTGATCTTAGGTTTGTATTGCAAGATTTGACAGCGCTTTATGAAAAAGAGTATCCTCAGGATAAGCTAAAGTTTATATATGGTGCATCCGGTAATTTTTACAACCAGATAAGAGCAGGTTATCCGATAGATGTATTTATGTCAGCTGATACTCATTATCCAGAACTACTTTATCAACAAGGTTTGGCTTATAAACCAAGACCATACGCCATAGGAAAGCTTGCTCTTTTTAGTGTAGAAAACAATATAGATGTAAACAATCCAAAGCTTGCACTCTTAAAAGCTTCAAAAATAGCTATAGCAAATCCAAGGGTGGCTCCTTACGGTATAGCTGGTATATCAACGCTTCATTGTTATCATATATATCACGATGTTAAAAACAAAATTGTATTTGGTGAGAATATAATCCAGACTGCTCAGTACGTAGCCTCTAAAAATGCAGATGTAGGGCTTGTGTCTTATTCGCTCCTTTTAACTCCTCAATTAAAGGGCAAAGGGAAGCTTTATCTTATACCACAGGCCTGTTATAAACCTATTGTCCAAAGTGCTGCTGTAATAAAATCCACAAAAGACAAAAATGCAGCCATGAGATTTTTTAACTTCTTATATTCTCCTGAGGCTGTAGGTATCTGGAAATCTTTTGGATACGGCATACCAAAATAAATGGATTACAAAGCCTTTCTAATAAGCTTTGAACTAGCTTCGTCCACTACGCTAGTGCTTGGTGTAGTGGGTATTTTGATTGCTTATTTTTTGGCTTTTAACAAAAGTATATGGGTAGATATCATAGAGCCTCTTATTATGAGCCCACTGGTGCTCCCACCAACCGTGCTTGGGTTTTATATAATCTACATATTTGGACTGGGTAGCCCGATAGGGCAGTTTTTAAATCATTTTGGTATAAAGCTTGTGTTTAATTTTAAAGGGCTTCTTTTTGGGTCTATAATATACAGCTTGCCTTTTGCCGTTTCTCCGGTGGTATCCGGTTTTAGATCTGTGCCAAAATCTATCATAGAAGCCTCTTATACGCTTGGAAAATCGAAGTTTTATACGCTTTTAAGAGTAATAATACCAAACGCCAAATACTCTATCATAAGCTCTCTGGTGCTCGTATTTTCTCATACCATAGGTGAGTTTGGAGTGGTGTTGATGGTGGGTGGAGATATTCCTGATAAAACCAGAACAGCCTCTATAGCGATATTTGATTATGTTCAGGAGTTAAACTACAAAGATGCAAACATCACCGCCCTTATACTCTTTGGCATAGCTATGAGCACTCTTATATTCTTACAGGTTTTAAAGAGACTTCAGGAAAGATGATGTATATAAGTATTGAAACAAAATTTTTTAAGTTTGAGATTAATCTTTCTAAAAGCCAGATACTTGGAATACTAGGGCCTTCCGGTATCGGCAAGACCACCACATTAAGGGTAATAGCTGGTTTAGAAAAAGCAAAGGGTAAGATTGTGGTGGACAACGAAGTTTGGCTTGATGAGAATATATGTTTACCTCCTCAAAAGCGCTCCATTGGCTTTGTTTTTCAGGATTTTGCCCTGTTTCCAAATATGAACGTGCTTGATAACGTAGCTTACGCCTCTTCAAAAGAAAAAGCTTTAGAGCTTTTAAAAGCTTTTAATATAGAACATTTAAAAGATAAATATCCAAACAAGATATCCGGTGGTGAGCGCCAAAGAGTGGCGATAGCAAGAGCTATAGCAAGATATCCAAAAGTACTTTTGATGGATGAGCCTTTTTCAGCGTTAGACAGAAAAACAAAACATTTTATACAAGACAGGATAATAGAATTTGCAAAATCTAATCAATGTTATACGATATTCGTAGCTCACGATGTAAGTGATATTGTAAAACTGTCAGATTTTATATTTTCAGTGGAAGATCAAAAACTGTTATCAAAAGAAGAGTTTATAGAATGTTCACTTATTTAGAGTATGATAATTTCAATATGATTGATACTATAAAATATATTTGTAAAAAATTTATACTTTTTTTATAAAATTACGATATAATATATATGTAGCTTGACAAAAGCTTTTGAGAGAGTTATACTTTATTGTAAAGGAGGAGAAAGCTATGAACAAATGGCTTACAGTACTGGCGCCGGCCGTAGGATTGGGCTTCATGCTCTATGCCGCTAGCGCACACGGAAACGAAGGTGCAGGTGTTTACGCAAACCCTGAACCAGACACTTGTAACAACGGAGCATACTGGATAACCTGTATTGACATCAACAAGATTAAGGCTCTTGGTAAAGAAGAGCATAAACCTGCCCCACCTCCACCAC
>CAYFGH010000108.1:0-3453 GCA_964342735.1 uncultured Aquificaceae bacterium | reverse complement strand
GGGTTTTTCAAATAAAAGCCCGATACGATTTTCTTCCGGTTTTAGATTGTCCAATACTATCTTTGCTTTTATCTCTTCTTCAAATATGTTTATGGAAATCTCGTCTCTCTCCAAGAGTGTTTTTAAAATGTCTTGATTTGATAGTTCTAAAGCTGCTCCTTCGTAGCAGATGTTTTTGATGATGCCGTAAGGGGTTTCTATATGTGTGTAAAACCTGAAATGCTTTCTTCTGTTCAATTTAGCAGTTTAAGGGGCATGACGCCCCTTTTATAATTTACCAGGTTACTACTTTTCCTGCCATGCCAAGGCTTGGGAGTGCTGCTGTGGGTGTTAAAAGTGGGAAGTCATAAGCTAAATCCTCTTCTTTCATGCCGTTTAAATCAAGGGACTGTTTGCAGGCTATCATCTGAACGCCGTTTTGACGGGCAAGGTTTATAAAGTAGGATATGGGCTGTCCTCCCTGCATAGGGTATGTGTTGTCGGCTACGCCTTTTTTAAGAAGCTGTGTGGAAGGACCTGTAAAGTACATCACCACGTTCATATCTTCTGCGGCGGCGGTAGATGCCAGGAAAAATGCAGACGGAAGCCTTGCAGGGTTTTCTGGGCCTGTTAAAAGGATGATTACCAGATCTGGTGCTTTTTGTTCCATAAAATTTCCTCCTTTTTAAGAATATTACAATAATATGATAAAGTTAATTTGTTTTAGTGTCAATAAGATTTTCTTATAAAAGCTTTATCTTTGTAAAAGCTTATCAAAAAACGGAATATCCTCCGGGTATGTGAGCTTTATGTTCCAGTAAGAGGATTCTACTATACCGACGCTGTAGCCATAATATTCTAACAGATAAGCATCGTCTGTGGCTTTTACGCCATCTTCAAAGGCTTTCTCATGGCAGTATCTTATGACGTCTGTTTTAAAGCACTGCGGGGTTTGAGCCAGCCACACGTTGTCCCTCTGGATGGTCTTTAGAATGCCGTTTTCTAACTTCTTTATGGTGTCCCTTGCCCTTGCTGCTGCTATCTTGCCATCGTAATCTTCTAACTCCATCACCTTTTTAAAAACTTCCCTGCTGGCAAAAGGTCTTGCGCTATCATGGATTACCACTATGTCCTCTTTCACAAGCTCAAGGGCTATCCTCACAGAGTCCTGTCTTTCCTGGCCTCCATATACAAACTTAGCCCCCAGATTATGAGCATCGTACAGAATATCTGGTTCTACGTCTTGAGGTACTGTCATTATAATATCGCTGAAAAGATCCGCCACCCTTCTTAGCGTAAAAGCGTAAAGGGGTATGTCTTTAAACTTTATAAACTGCTTTTTTATGCCGGCTCTTTTTCCAATACCAGCTGCTAACAGTATCAAAGAGGGCATCTAATCTTCTTTCTTGAGGTTTATAAACTCTACCATCTCATCTTCTGGTATGTGTTCCAATATGGGGATAAGCTCATCCTTCGTATCCACCACAAAACCACACCATACCATGTTTTTTACTTCCGATTCTAGCACCTCTCTTAAAAGTCTGTCTAAAAACTTTTTCTTGGATTCTTCACTTTGTTTATCCACTTCAAATTCTAAAACCTCTGCAAGCTCTGGGTCAAACTCCTCTATGTTGTCCTTTGGGCTGAACACCACATACACTTTAAGAGGGTTTTTATCTATTTTCTCTAGCTCTTCGTATTTCTTATCTATAAGCTCTTTTACCTTGTGTCTTACGCTCATACGCCTTCTCCTATATATTCAGCTTTTGAGGTTTTTGTTTCCCAGACAACTACTTTATATATGCTCACCTCTTTTAAAAGCCCGGCTTTCTCAAATTTGTCTTTTAGATAGTTGTATATATACTGAGCCAGGGCTTCTGCCGTTGGGCAAAAATCCACTACGGTGAGCTTCAGTCCAAAATCTTTGTTCAGCTTATCAAAAGCCTCAAAAAGAGGATCGTTTTTATCTATTATAAAACTGTGATCAAACTGTTCTATGAGGGGGTTTAATGCGCTTTTAAGATGATGAAAATCCATCACCATATCCTGATTGTCAAGCACCTTTGAAGAAAGCACCACTTCTACTTCATAGCTGTGTCCATGGAGATTTACACATTTGTTCTCCTGGCAATCAGACCCAAGATTTGAACCCCTTGAACAGGAGAGGTTTTGCTTCCAGACCCTATGACCTGCTTCAAATCTAAACGTTTTTGATATATACCACATTACCACACCACCACGTTTTTGGCTTTTAGTATGAGCTTAGATATATCTTCCCAGCTAAGCAAAAACTCATCCTGGACTTTCAGACCTCTGGCGGATACATCCTCTTTGCAAAGATACCAGTTTTTGTTGGGTGCTCTTAAAACCGCATCCTGTATCAGTATTACTACATCGTCTTCGGATGGCAGACTGCTTTTAAAATCCCCAAACTTTCTTACAAGCCAAACGGTATTTGGATTTTCTACCATAGCAATACCGCCTTAGATCTTGATATTATATCTTTTACCTCTTCTGAGGATATAATCTTTGGTTCTATTACAAAATCAAAGGTCTTTAGCCCGCGGGACTCTATGCAGGAGCTTTCCGCATAAAAGGTTACGTTTAGCATGCCCATCTGTTCTAACATCTTTTCAAAGCTTGCGATGCCAAGGGCTTCTGGGTGCCATTTTGTGATGGCGTATATTCCATCTCCTGTGAATATTACGTTTGTATCGTTTGTTATACCGCTTGCAGCAGCAAGCCTCAGCCCTTCGTGGGCTTTCCAGGAAAATGGCTCTGATTTAAGTATAAAGCTTATCATATCAGTTAAAGCTCACCACCTTATCAAACTCCGATATCCTTCTAAACATATCGTAAGAGGAGCTTGATTCAAAACTCTGAGATTTTATGGACTCTTCCACACCCCTCTGACGGGCAGAATGAGCGCAGTATATTATCCTTATACCCATATCCAGAAAGCTCTTTGTCATATCGTAGGTGAGCCAGTATGTGCCGTTTCCGCTTAAAAATATTGTCACTTCCGCCTTGTCCACCAGCGCTTTTGATAGCTTGTAAACGCTGTCAAAGTCTTTTGAGAAAGGGTTTGATGTTACAATTATAAGCACTTTCATCGGACTTTTCTAATGATGATTTCCCATCTTTTGTCGTCTATTTTGTTAGTGGCAAGCACTTCCTGTCCTTCATCTTTCATGCTCTTTGGCACGCTCACCGCCGATGGTTCATAATCCACTATAACCCTTAATATATCGCCTTTTTCCATCGTTTCTAATACGAGCTTGCTCTTTACAAAGGTAAAAGGGCATATTTCACCGGTTATATCAAGCTCTTTCTTTATTTCAAAATCACCCATCCTAACAATGATAATCCCATTAAAAGCCAAATACTATGATTATAGATATATATTTTTGATGCTGTAATATTTTCCTTCTAAGAAGGAAAGATTTATGCTAAAATTTCCTTATGACAAGGAAA
>CAYFGH010000107.1:1189-3467 GCA_964342735.1 uncultured Aquificaceae bacterium | reverse complement strand
ATAAAAGCACAAAAACCCTTTTTATATCCTGAGACAGTATGATTTGAAGATAGTCGCTTAGCTTCTCATAAGGTTTGTCCTCCACTTTTTGCGATATATTTTTAAGCGTAGCATATGTTTGATTATAAACCACCTTCACGATAGATTGCGATAGCCTGTTTTGCAAAACATAAAGCTGATAAGATATAAATATCACTATTAAGCTTACTATCGTAAAATATACATATTCTATCTGCAATAAACTGGATTTTTTATATCTCCCAATCATCACAATATTTTACCATGTCCTATCATAAAAAACATCATAATACAAATCATCACCAGATAAAATAGTTTCTAAAATGCCAGTTAGGATTATATTAAATATATAGGAGGTTTTTATGTTTGGAGATTTGTTTGATAATCCTTTGAAGCTCGTTCTTATATTTGCTATAGTTTTGGTGCTTTTTGGAGCAAACAAACTACCTGAAATGGGCAGAGGTTTAGGAGAAGGTATAAGAAACTTTAAAAAGGCCCTCGCTGGAGAAACGGAGGAGAGCAACAAGAAAGAGAAACCAAAAGAAACGAGCCAGTAAAAAAATAATTTTTACAAATTTTTTATGATATAATTTTGTATGGAGGTGTCATTATATGTTTCATATGCCAAATATTACTGAACTAATAGTCATACTTTTTATAGTGTTTCTTCTTTTTGGAGCAAACAAGCTCCCGGAAGCGGGCAGAGGTTTAGGAGAAGGTATAAGAAACTTTAAAAAGGCCCTTTCTGGTGAATCTGACGTGAAAGAAAAAGAGGTTGATGCAAAAGAGGTGAAATAAATGGGAGTAAATGATTTGAACAATATAGTAAAACAGCTTTTAGAAGAGATTAAAAACTTAGAAACCAAGGTGGAAGATATAAAAGCTCCAATAGAAGAAACATCAAACCTGCTACCATCCGCCAGCGCTTCTTTGCAGGACGTCATAGAGTTTACCGAAAAAAGCACTCACAACATCATGAGCCTCTTAGATGCTATAGAAGCAAACTCTAAAAAGATAGATGAAGATGTTGATACTCTTTTGAAATTGGGACCTACCAAAACGATAAACACAATCTTAGAAGATATAAAAGCCTTAAACCAGGATAACCTTAACAAGATTATAGAGATATATACAGCGATGTCATTTCAGGATATAACAGCTCAGCAGATAAAAAAAGTTATCCAGGCCATAGAAGATACCAAAAAAAGACTTCTACAAATGGTGGTAAGTTCCATTGAAGCAAGTGAAAAAGACGAAAGCACCAAAGAAAAAATCATAGGTAAAGCCACCGAGATTCTGACCGGTGACCGTATAAACCAGGATGACGTGGATGAGCTTTTAAAAGAATTCGGATTGTAGAGGAGGTATAGATATGCCTTTGCCACCAAGAGATATAAAAATACTGGTAGTTGATGACATGTCAACGATGAGAAGGGTTATAAAAAGCATACTGAACCAGCTTGGATACTCAAACATTGATGAAGCCGAAAACGGCAAGGATGCCCTTTCCAAGCTCTCGTCATCTCATTATGATTTTGTTCTGACGGACTGGAACATGCCAGAGATGGATGGATTAGAGCTTGTAAAAGCCATAAGACAGGACCCCAACCTTAAAGACTTACCCATCCTTATGGTGACCGCTGAAGCTAAAAAAGAAAACGTCCTTGAGGCGTTAAAAGCCGGTGTAAACAACTATATAGTAAAACCTTTCACCGCAGAGATTTTAAAAGAAAAGATTGAAAAAATATTTAAATAGGAGGTTGTATGAAGGGAATTTTTTGCAAAGACGTACTGGAGGAGAACAAAGAGCTAAAGCAAAAACTGGAGGCTCTGGAGCGTGAAAAACAAGAAGCTTTGAGACGATACGAAGAGCTTTTTATGAAAAGCCAGAAACTGGAATCAAAAGCATCGGAGCTCGAAAGAGAAAACTCAAACCTGAGGACAAACGTAAGCAACTTAGAATCAAAAGTCAGCATACTTGAAAGAGAAAAACAAGAGCTTTCCAAAAAGGTATCTGAGCTCGAAAGGGAAAAACAGGAGCTAGCCAGCAAAGCATCAGAGTTTGAAAGAGAAAACTCAAATCTGAGGACAAACATAAACAACTTAGAATCAAAAGTCAGTATGCTTGAAAGAGAGAATCAGGAGCTTTCTAAAAAGTATGAAGAGGAGCTAAAAGCTCTAAAAGAAGAAAATCAGAGCTACATGGCAAAGTTTGAGGTTATAGAAAAAGAAAAAGACAATCTCATGTCAAAGCTTGAAA
>CAYFGH010000107.1:0-1089 GCA_964342735.1 uncultured Aquificaceae bacterium | reverse complement strand
GCAAAGTTTGAGGTTATAGAAAAAGAAAAAGACAATCTCATGTCAAAGCTTGAAAACCTGCAAAAAGATTTGGAAAAGTTTAAAGCCAGAGCAAAACTGGGTTTTGACCTCTTAGAAGCCTTGCAATCAGAGGGCGTTTTTGTGGTAACCCCCGATTTCAAACCGGGTAAAGAAGGAAATGAGCTTGTCTATATAAATAAAAGAGGTATTGAGATTTTAAAGAAAAATGGAGAGCTGATGAACAAAACATACGGCTACAACATAGACTGGTCAAACCCTCTTGGCATATCAATACACAAGTTTCACAAAGACCCAGAGCGCGTAAAAGAGCTTTTCAAAGCTCTAAAGCCCGGTGAAGTTTTGAAAAACGCAGATATACACATGGGCAACACCATCATAGAATCTTACAGAACAGCCATATACGATGAAAACGGCAACGTTATAAACTACGCCTCCGTCTGGAAGGATGCCACTTATGAAAGACTTGTAGATGATATGTTTTACAATACTATGCCAGTAGTTGCCAAACTCTACCACACTTTGTCTTTGCTTGAAACATACAGATATAGAGTGGAAATTCAGGTCAGCAATTTCAAAGAAGAGCTTGAGATGATAATAAACTCTATCACTGAGATAAACCAGGGTATAGCAGACCTCTCAAGAGCCATCCACGATATAAAAATGGTACAGCAACAGGTTTCTAACTACGTAGAAGTAGGATTTCAAAAGCTTGATGAAACCTCTAAAAATATAGATATATCAATAAAAGCCATAGAAGAGGTGTCAAGCAGTTCTGACAAGCTAAGAAAAAGCATAAACTCCATAAACCAGATTGTGGAAGTGATAATGGATATCACCGAGCAGACGAACTTGCTGTCTTTAAACGCTGCCATAGAAGCAGCACGCGCTGGTGAGATAGGAAGAGGCTTTGCGGTGGTGGCGGATGAGGTGAGAAAATTAGCAGAAAAAACCTCCAAGTCCGCAGTGAGCATAAGAGAGCTCATAGAAAACATCGTAGAAGAGACAAAAGAGTCTTTATCAAAAACCGAAAACGCTAAAAAGACTATAATTAAAAACAGCGAATATGTG
>CAYFGH010000106.1:0-3469 GCA_964342735.1 uncultured Aquificaceae bacterium | reverse complement strand
GGCTTTATGGTTTAATCAGAAAATAGCCTTTTGGCCTCTTTGATATCTTGTTGTATCTGGGCTTTTAACTCATCTATAGAGTTAAACTTTTTCTCTTCTCTTAAAAAGCCCAAAAACGTTATATTTAAAACCTTCCCCACCAAATCCGCGTTAAAATCTATTATGTGAACTTCTAACACGTTTTCTTTTGCATTGTCCACTGTGGGTCTTTTGCCGTAGTTTGCAACTCCTAAGTGATTATCAACTTTTACAGCGTAAACACCTTCTTTTAAACACATGTTTGATGTGTTTGATATATTTGCTGTGGGAAATCCAATCTTTGCCCCAAGCCCTTTTCCCTTCACAACTTCCCTTTTAATGGAGTATTCTCTGCCAAGGTATTTTTTAACATCCTCAAACTTTGCCTCTTTTAAAAGTCTTCTAATAAGGGTGCTACTTACTATATGACCATCCACCTTGTAAGGCTCACTAGGTATCACATCAAATCCAAGGGTTTGTCCCATCTCCTTTGCCAGCTCAAACTCGCCTTCTCTTTTTGCCCCGTATCGCCAGTCGTATCCCACTATCAAAAGCTTTGTATTTAGCTTTTCATAAACGTAATCTCTTATAAAATCCCTTGCCGGTATCTGACTAAACTCTTTTGTAAAGTTTATCACAAAGATGTTTTCAATACCGATATCTCTTATATAAGTTTTTCTTTCTTCTATGGTGGATATGATACATGGGGCGCTTTCTTTTTCAAGGACCTCTAAAGGATGCGGGTCAAACATCAAAACAGAAGGGACAAGGTCTCTTTTTTTGGCTTCTGATATAAGGGTTTTTAAAAGATGTTGATGACCAAGATGAACACCGTCAAAGTTTCCTACAGCAAGGGCTATAGGCTTTTCAGACATCAGTCTCTTACCACCGTCCCTATCTTCTCCCCGGATAAAATTCGCTTTAAAGCACCTTTTTGATGTATATTAAACACAATCATCTCTATGTGGTTGTCTTTACAGAGGGTTATCGCTGTATGGTCCACAACCTTTAGGTCTTTATTTATAATATCTATATAGGATATCTCCCTTATAAGCTCTGCATCTTTGTAAATGGCAGGGTCTTTGGTGTATATGCCGTCAACTTTTGTAGCTTTTATCATCACGTCTGCGTTTATCTCGGCAGCTCTTAAAGCAGCAGCGGTATCTGTTGAAAAGAATGGATTTCCAGTTCCGGCGGCAAATATCACTATCCTTCCCTTTTCAAGGTGTCTCACAGCCCTTCTTCTTATATAAGGTTCTGCCACCTGCCTCATCTCTATAGCAGAAAGCACTCTTGTGGGTATGTTGTGAATCCTTTCTAACGTATCCTGCATCGCCAGAGCGTTTATAACCGTTGCCAGCATACCCATATAATCAGCTGTGGCCCTATCCATACCACTTGCCTGGGCTTTCAGACCCCTGAATATATTCCCCCCACCTATCACAAGCGCCATCTGAACACCAAGCTCATAAGCTTCTTTTATCTCGTTAGAAAAACTTGTTATAACATCCTTATCTATACCAAAGCCCTGGCTTCCTGCCAGAGCTTCACCAGATATCTTTAGAAGAATCCTTTTATATCTCATGTACCCACTTCAAATCTGCAAAAGCCCTTTATACTGACATTGTGAGCTTTTATATAATCCTGAATAGTCTTCTTCTCATCCTTTATAAACTTTTGATTTAAAAGCGTTTTTTCTTCAAAAAACTTCTTCAAGCGACCCTGAGCTATCTTATCAGCCATATCCTCAGGCTTTCCTTCTTTTTTGGCCTGTTCTTTGTATATCTCTTTCTCTTTCTCTATGACCTCTTGAGGTACAGTCTCAGGGGATAAGAACTCTGGCCTCATGGCTGCAATCTGCATAGCCACATCCTTTACCACATCCAAATTATCACCCTCGTAAGAAAGCAATACCCCTATCCTGCCACCACCATGTATGTAAGAAAAGTTTGGACCCTCTATTACACAGTAGCGTTTTAGCTGGATATTTTCACCTATTTTGGCTATGGCCTCTTTTAGAAGCTCCTCTATGGTGATATTGTCTATCTTACCTTGAAGGATAGAACTATCCCTTGACTCGCCGTTTGTATCTTTTACATTTTCAAATACGTAATCAAGGATTTTATTAGCAAGCTCCTTGAAAGAGTCATTTCTTGCCACAAAGTCCGTTTCACAGGCAAGCTCTATCATAGCCCCTTTAGAAGGGCTTGATTTTGCAAGCACGAGACCTTCTTTTGTTTCTCTTGAAGCTTTTTTATCAGCTTTTGCAAGACCCTTTATCCTCAATATCTCTTTGGCCTTTTCTATATCACCGTTTGCCTCTTCAAGGGCTTTTTTACAATCAAGCATCCCTGCCCCTGTCATCTCTCTTAAAAGCTTTACATCGTTAGAGCTTATCGCCATAAATCTCCTCCTTCCTTAATAGTCTACACTATCTTTATCCACATCTTCATACTTTTCAGACATAGCCATAGCTCTTTCAAAGAGTTCTTTTTCTTCCTCTGCCACCACCACAACCCTCCTTCTGGATGTTTCAGATACAGCAGAGGCGTCTCTTCTTTGTTTTCCATCTATCACAGCATCGGCTATTCTTGATGTTAAAAGCTTAATAGACTTTATAGCATCATCGTTTCCCGGTATAAGGTAGTCTATCTCATCTGGGTCGCAGTTTGAATCTGCTATAGCCACCACCTTTACTCCAAGCTTTCTGGCTTCCGTTACAGCTATATGCTCTCTGTTTGTATCCACCACCCATATTATATCCGGTATCCTGTCCATCTCTATGATGCCTTTATAAAGCTTTTGAAGCCTCTGCATCTTCCTCTTCATAGCTACCACTTCTTTCTTTGGTAAAACCTCAAAAACCCCCTCTTTTTCCATACGCTCCAGCTGACGGAGCTTTGCTATACTCTTTCTTACAGTTTTGAAGTTTGTAAGAAGACCACCCACCCATCTTTCGTTCACATAAAAAGATTCACATCTTAGAGCCTCTTCCATAATCACATCTTTTGCCTGCTTTTTCGTACCTACAAAAAGCACTTCTGCGCCCTTTGATACAGCATCGGATACGAAGTTGTAAGCCTCTTCAAGATACAGCACCGTCTTACCGAGGTCTATAATGTGGATGTTGTTCCTGACACCATATAAATAAGGTGCCATCTTCGGGTTCCATCTTCCCTTAGAGTGTCCAAAATGAACACCAGCTTCCAAAAGGTCCTTCATACTTACTGACATAACATACCTCCAAAAGGGTTTTAACCTCCTCTAATCCAAGCGCCAGCTTTCACCGACGACCCTTTTTGATTAGAGTGCAGTTTAATCTATTATTATATCAAAATCCAAAAAACTTTGTATAATATCTCTTAGGAGAGATGGCTGAGTGGTCGAAAGCGGGTGATTCGAAATCACCTGTGGGTTCACGCCCACCGAGGGTTCGAATCCCTCTCTCTCC
>CAYFGH010000105.1:0-3511 GCA_964342735.1 uncultured Aquificaceae bacterium | reverse complement strand
AAACTTATAAAAATAGAAGATGTTTATAAGGATGATGGTAAAAACAAGGGGTTTATATCCATATATATCAAAGGGTGTTTTTATCTTGTAGGGTTTTATATGACCACTGAGCACTCCCTTAGCTCCAAAGGGAAGGGTTTTTTCATCGCCCAGGGGTGATATGATAGCGGATATGCCAGAGTTGTTGGACCTTATAAGATAGGCTCCGTTTTCAATGGCCCTTGCTACAGCCTGGTCGTTGTGCTCATAGGGTTCTAACGTTGGGCCAAACCACGAATCGTTTGTTAAATTTATAATAAAATCGCTATTTAAAGATAGCTTTCTAACGTAAGAAGAAAAATCAAGCTCAAAGCATATGGGAGTAGCCACTTTGTAGGTTTTGCCGTTTATTATTACGTTTATTGGTTTTGGGCTTTTACCGGGGACAAAATCAATACCGTTTATGGCAGCAAAGAGCTTTTTGGCAAACTTAAAAGGATAGGGCATGTACTCACCAAAGGGAAGTAGCTTTATCTTGGAGTAATAATCTATCATGTTGCCCTCGTAAAAAGAGTAGGCGTTGTTGGTGGGAAGTATTTTTTCGCCTTTATATCTTATATCCACAAGCCCCACCACGAAAGGCCTGTAATAAGTGTAGTATATGAAAAGCTCTCTTACAGGGTCATCGTAATCAGAATACAAAAACGGAAAAGCCGATTCTGGAAGCACTATCAAATCAGCATTTTCTGATATGGCTTTTTTAATAAGGGGAAAATAAACGAGGGATTCTTTTTCAAACTGCTCGTAGTTCAGTTTTATGCTTTCGTCTATGTCTGGCTGAATGGTGGCTACCTTTATAGAAGGTTTATCTTTGTAAAAGCCCGATACATAAGATTTGTAGTTATAACACAGCAAAGTTAAAAACAAGACAATAAAAGCTGAAAATAAAAGCTGTTTTTTGCTTTTAAAACTAATAAGAAAATAAAGCAAAAAAAGCCCAACCCCGTATACGCCAAAAAACGCCAGAGAGTATTTTAAAATAGGCACATGCACAATTAAAGTCCCTATCGGATACCAGGGAAACCCATCAAAAGGGAAAAATTCCCTGAGATATTCTACGCTTATCCAGGATACAGGAAACATGTATATGTTGAAGTTGTAAAGCCTTTGAAGAAGATAAACGCTTCCAAACTGAAGTATATCAACAGATACGATAAAAAGAAAAAACAAGACTATCACAAGGAATATGTTCATATCGCCAAATCTATATAGTGTGTAAAAAATCCAGTAATAACAGAGGATAGAGTATATAAAGCCTGCACCAAGATAAAAGCTAAGTCTGTTTTTCATTGTCCTTTATAAGGATAATCTGAAAGAGAATCCAGCCTATAAAAGCGGATAGATACTGGCTTACAAATCTCCACAGGATTACAAAAAGCCCAAGCTCATACGTGCTAAGATAATGCCTAAACACATCAAGCCCCCCTATCTCTCCAACACCAGCCCCACCCGGCGTAGGACTCATATATATGCCGTATAAAAGCCCAAGTTGCCTGAGCATCGTGCTTGGTATGTCAACGTTTTTGCCAAAAGCCCTTATCAAAACAGGTGCTATCAGAAGAAACGTTATATAGAGCATGCTAGAATAAAAAAACGCCAGAAACACGCTACTTTTTTTAACCCTCAAAAAAATCCTCAGCGTCGCCACATATTTTCTCAGGGTGTATTTGATGTTTAGTTTTCTTTTGGGGCTTAGTATGTTGCTTTTAAAAAAAACCTTAGCGCCTGTGTATATTAAAAGCCCAAGACCAACGGATATTACAAATATTTTAAGAACATCTACACCAAGTTCTGGTTTTTGATAAAGATAATAAGCTGTAACTGGAAAAGCCACCACAAAAAAGAACATACCAGAGAGCGTTTTCATGGTTACTATGCTCATCGTCTTGTGAAGGTGAGTGCCTCTTCTTTTTAGCATGTAGACGCTTGCCAGTTCACCTCCTATATGGAGTGGTGTGACGGTGGCTGCAAAGGTATTTATAAAAGATGTCATATATCCATAGGACATGGGATATCTAACGTTTAGGGCTTTTGAGAGAGTAAGGAGTCTAAGCACATCAAAGGTTTGATACAAAAAGCTAAGAAACAGAGCAAAGAGGATATAGCGGATGTTTAGCTTATATATTATATCTATTGTGTATTTGTTGAAGGTTTTATAAACTACGTAAAATATGCTAAGGCCCGCTACGAATGTGAATAAAACGACAGCTTTCAGGATATGCTTCACAACATATGACCCAGCTTGTTTTTCTTGGTATCAAGGTATACTCTGTTGCATTCGTTTGGGTTTATGGCTATTGGCACCCTCTCCACCACTTCAAGCCCATAGCCTTTTAAAGCCACTATCTTCCTCGGGTTGTTGGTAAGTAGCCTTATCTTTCTAACACCAAGATCAAGGAGTATCTGCACACCGGTGCCGTATTCTCTCAAATCCGCCGGAAAACCAATCTTTTCGTTTGCCTCCACCGTATCGTATCCCTGCTCCTGCAAAGCGTAGGCTTTTATCTTGTTGGCTATACCTATCCCTCTTCCCTCATGTCCTTTCAAGTACACCAGAACCCCCTTTCCCTCTTTAGCTATAGCCTCAAGGGCAGCCTCTAACTGAGACCTGCAATCACATCTTAGGGATTTAAACACATCACCGGTAAGACATTCAGAATGAACTCTAACAAGTACAGGCTCGTCTTCGCTCCACTCTCCCATGGTAAGAGCCACCTGCTCTTCGCCGTTTAATTTATTTCTATAAGCATGAATCTTAAACAGCCCATAAGCGGTTGGCAGTGTAGCGCTTGCCACCTTTTCTATGGTTCTGTCTTTTTTCAACCTGTACTTTATAAGGTCTTCAATGGTGATAATCTTTAAATCAAAGGCTTTGGCAAAGGTCTGAAGCTCTGGAAGCCTTGCCATCGTGCCGTCTTTGTTCATGATCTCACATATAACCCCGGCTGGATAAAGGCCGGCAAGCTTTGCAAGGTCCACTGAAGCTTCGGTATGACCCGCCCTTTCTAAAACTCCTCCGTCTTTAGCCCTTATGGGAAAAACATGTCCAGGTCTTACAAAATCTGAGGGTTTTGCCCCTTCGCTTATGGCAAGCTTTATGGTGGTGGCTCTATCAAAAGCAGATATCCCTGTGGTGGTGCCGTGCTTTGGATGGGCATCTATTGATACGCAAAAAGCTGTCCCTCTTGGATCTGTGTTCATGCTAACCATCGGATGCAGTCCCAGCTCATCGCATCTTTTACCCTCAAGAGTAAGGCATATGAGACCCCTTCCATGGGTAGCCATAAAGTTTATGGCCTCTGGAGTTACAAACTCAGCAGCCATCACCAGATCCCCTTCGTTTTCTCTGGAAGGGTCATCCACCACTATCACCATCTTGCCATTTTTTATATCTTCAATCGCCTCTTCAATGCTTGCAAATTCACCCATATTTTTAAATATATTCTAATCTCATCAAGTCTGCCATGCTTTT
>CAYFGH010000104.1:1465-3527 GCA_964342735.1 uncultured Aquificaceae bacterium | reverse complement strand
AAAGCTATCATAGAGTTTGCTAAAAGCATAAAAACTTTAAAAAAACCTTTACAAAAGCTTATAAGACGCTTGCGCTTATACTGATTCACCTTATATTGTAAAAGAGGAGGCGAAATCTATGGCGATGGTGTCCTTATACCTATGAAGAAGCTATGAACAGGGACATACGAAAAGAAAAATAGACTAAAAAGGTGTTTCTAGTTCTGTGATGTTAAAAACTCTAAAATACTTTTCGGGCAGGTTTCTATAGTAGTTGTAAACGTTTATATCAAAGTAATTGCCCACTATCATACCAAGAGCCAGAGCCATTGCAGAAGGACAGCTTATAAAAAGATCAAATCTCTTTATCAGGTATCTGGCTTTTAGAATGTTTATAAGAGAGTAAACTTCCGAAAGATAACCTCTCCAGAGCTCTTCGTCAAGGGGTAGATTCCCCTGGGAGCGTTTGTCGGATATATAAACATAGCTCTGGTTTTTGGTAAAAGAAACCACATCAGCAACAGGGTTGTGACTGGCCAGATGAAGGATAAGGTTTATACTTTCACTATTTTCTATATGCATATCTATATTTATAAATTCCTGATGTTCTAAGATGTCTTTTGTGGTCTGTTTCAGGCTTCTAAGAGATTGAGGAGTATCAAGGTGCAGTACAGGAAAATACTCTTCGTTCTGGAAGTGATAAATAACGTAGCTTCTTTTGATACCCAGTATAACACCTATTCCAACGCTGAGGCTTGCTATACTTGTAGCTATATGCAAAGTGATTTTCGGATGATTTAAGGAGCTATATATCTTTTGAAGTTTATCTTTTACTCTGTTTAGCAAAGACATCCACACTTCTTCCTGAGGCGCCACATTAGAAGTCTCCACATAAAAATCCTCTTTTTCGAGGGAGAATATTTTAAGAAGTTTGTCCAGCGAGTACTGAGCTTTGGTCTTTTTTATAATTTGCTCTATCTTCTCCAGCGATCTTTCTATCTCAGTTTTGTCTTTGTTTAAAACCAGAAACGGCACATCCATCTCTTTAGAACCCATGAAAAATGTAAGTTCATCTATATTCTGCACCTCTTGAGGGCTTATGAGTTTTAACCCTTTTTCGTTGCAGGCTTTTCTCTTTGCCTCTAAGAAGTTTACCGGTATTATATCCCCTTTTTTATTCACCTCTCCGGTAAAAGCGTAATCTGATAACACCTTATCATCCAGCAAAAGCCCGGCCACCACAGAAAGAAGGTAAGAGTTTCCGGTGAAACCTTTATCAAATATCACAAAGAAATCCTTTATGGGTATCTTGCCATCGTCTATTAGACTTCTTACGTTATCTATACCATCTTTTTCAATAAAAGCGTGTTTATGGCTTTTCTTAGAGAGCTTAAAAATATAGGCGGTTATAATATCAGCATCATTTTTATTTGCCACTGGAAAATAGCTCTTTACGGGGTTTTTTGTAAAAATCTCTACAAGTACATCTTTATCTATGCCCGTTGTTTTTGAAATAGCATCGTAATCTATGTATTCGGGGTTGTTTCTGAAAAACCTGTAAACCTGGTATATATCCTCTTCGTTTTTTGATGAGCCAAGCACCTCACACAAAAACGGTATATCTTCTTTTTTTATCTGTTTATCTTCTAAAAGCTCAAAAAATATCTTCCTGTCTTTGTTGTAAATATCTTTCAAGCTTAACAAGGTTCCACCCTTATATGCTGAGCCAGCTTTTCTATGTCTATGACGTCCAGATCTTTACTGGTTTTTATATAAAGCTCTTCTGGAGCGCTTTCAAACTCTAACACATCATCAAAGTATAAAACCTTTACACATTTACCTACCAGATCCTGATCTAAAATAACCTCTAACATATTTTGGTCTTTGGCTTTTCTTAATAAAAATGTATCTTTTCTTACAATTTTTTTCTCTGTGGCAGCTGCAAGAGGCATAATGACTTCCTCTTCTTTTTCAGGAGCTATATCAAGCACAATCGGTTCTTCAAAAAGATCTTTAAGCAATCTAAAAGCATATTCTCTTACAAGCTCTGCCTCTTTCTCGTGAAACTTAGACTGTATGCTAG
>CAYFGH010000104.1:0-1365 GCA_964342735.1 uncultured Aquificaceae bacterium | reverse complement strand
ATCCAAATAATCCTCGTAAATTATCTCCAACAATCTCTTCTCCATATCAACTCACCTCTTTACACAGTGCAGGCAATATATATTCAATATAATATCTAAAAGCTTCCTGAGTATAATCCTTTAGAAGCTCCCTGAGCTTTTCTTTTAGCCTTTGAACCCTCTTATAAAGAGCGTCCTTACTAAGCTCTTTAAAATACCTATTTTCAAAAGCTTCTTTGTCATCACTGAGCATATAACAAAGCATAACAATCTCTTCCTTCTTCAAATGTTCATCAAGCCGCCTTTTCAAGTTAAAAGCGTCAACTCTCATTACAATATCCTGCGGAGTTTCCTTTTCATCTGTCAAACTCCATTCATAATCATTAACTGATTCCAGATAAACTTCTGACATCTCTTTTATCTTGTCTTTTAAAAAGTTTTTCACCATCTCCCTTATATATGAAGCTAAACCTTTCTCCTGATCGGCGAAGCGCTTTATCAAAAATTCCCTTTTTTCAAAGATTTTAGCAATAAAATCCATAAACATGTCTTCTGGGTCTTCTCTGTTGAGTAAATATTTGTAAGAGCTATTGTAAAGCTGCTTAAAAAATATATTAGTTATAATACCTAAACCCTTCGTTGATTTTCCCTGTAAAAAAAGATAAATCTCCTTATGAGTATCTATCATACATACTCTCCAAACTCTTCTATCCTCTGTAAAATTTCTTCTATTACACCCTCGTTACAGGTCCCACACACTTTGAACTTACCATTCTCATACAGATATCTTAAGTCTTGAATTTTTATTTCGTAGAAAAACCTCCATCTCTTTGCTTTTTTGGTTAATTTGGCAAATAACCATGCGTATTTTCTCTTTAGATTAAAGCCATCACATTCGCCATCATCATGTTTTATATTACAACCCTCTGTAGATATCTTGGGTCTTCTCTCTAAGACTGATTCATTTGTAGTGGTGGCTACAAATTTTACAAGCTCTTTATCAAGATCTACCAGCAATATTATAATGGGTCTTGATTTCTTAGGAGATAGGGTGTTCTGCTTTCCATTTAATAAAAATTTCGTTAATTTAAGGTGCTCGCTGATATTTATTATGCAATAATCTCCTCTTTTAACCAGAGGCGCTTCCTTATGAAAGATAGATTCGTACAATCTTTCAAATTCCTTGTGTTCTCTAAATAAAAAACCCATCTCTAACCCTCACTAAATTCATTTTATCACATATAGATATTTTAAAAACTGTTATAACACTATGTGTGATTTTTTATAATAAAAGCCAAAAAAAATTGTTATAATATATTTTAGCAAGGTGGTTTTCTGAGGGGTTGTTCCTCAGAGGTCGTACTTCAACAGCTGAATAGGGGTTTT
>CAYFGH010000103.1:0-3568 GCA_964342735.1 uncultured Aquificaceae bacterium | reverse complement strand
TATCAGTATATAAATGTAATAAGTAAGAGTTAAAGTTGATATAATTTTTCGTATGGAATTTGACAAGAAGATAATCCTTCCCGGTGGTGCTGGCCTTGTAGGGCAAAATCTGGTGGCTTTTTTGAAAGATGCTGGTTATAAAAATATAGTAGTAATTGATAAGCATAAGAAAAATTTAGATATACTAAAATCACTACACAAAGATATAACGGCTATATATGGAGATTTATCAGAAAAAGGAGACTGGGAAAGGTATATAGAAGGTGCTGATACTCTTGTCATGCTTCAAGCTCAGATAGGGGCAAAAACCTATGAACCTTTTTATAAAAATACTGTAAAATCCACTGAAAACGTATTGGAAGCCTGTAAAAAATACAACGTGGGTTATATAGTGCATATAAGCTCATCTGTGGTAAACTCAGTGGCAAAAGACTATTATACAGAAACCAAGAAACTCCAGGAGAAGATGGTCTTAGAATCTGGTATAAAAAATGTAATACTAAGACCTACTCTTATGTTTGGCTGGTTTGACAGAAAACATCTTGGCTGGTTATCGAGGTTTATGAAAAGAGTACCAATATTTCCAATACCAGGAGATGGAAAATATATAAGACAACCCTTATATGTAAAAGACTTTTGTAACATCATAATAAGTTCTATCAAAACAAAAAAAGAAGGCATATACGATATCACAGGCATAGAAAGGGTTTATTATATAGACATTATAAGAGCTATCAAGAAATACACAAAAGCAAAATCTATCATATTGAATATCCCTTATTCTTTGTTTTATACGCTTTTATACATATGGGGTATATTTGACCCAGACCCACCTTTTACGGTGGATCAGTTGAAAGCTCTGGTGGCTGGAGACATCTTTGAAGTAATAGATTGGCCTAATATATTTGGTGTAACGCCAACCCCTTTTGAAAAAGCCATAGAAGAAACTTTTACTCATCCTGTCTATTCTAAAGTGGTGCTGGAGTTCTGATGAAAATAGCTATAATAGGCGGTGGACCGATGGGGCTTGCCGCTGGTTATTATGCAACAAAGAAAGGATATAGCGTTGATATATATGAAAAAGATGAAGTACTGGGAGGTATGAGCGCTTCTTTTGATTTTGGTGGAGATATCATAGAAAAGTATTATCACTTTTTCTGTAAGACAGATTTTCCTCTGTTTGAGCTTTTGAAGGAGCTAAACATATACAACAAACTAAGATGGAAACATACCACGATGGGTTTTTATTATAAGGGTAAACTACAACCTTTCGGAGATCCCATAAGCCTTTTGAAGTTTGATGGGCTTGATATAATATCCAAGATAAGATATGGGTTTTTGGCTTTTTACAGCATAAAACTAAAAGACTGGACACATCTTGATAACAAATATGCCATAGATTGGATAAAATCTATAATAGGTGAAAAAGGCTACAGCGTTTTGTGGGACAAGCTTTTCTCTTTAAAGTTTTATCAGTATCAGAATGACATCTCAGCAGCCTGGATATGGAACAGGATAAAAAGAGTGGGGCTTTCAAGAGAAAACGCCTTCAAAGAAATCCTTGGTTATGTAGAAGGAGGCGTAAAAACCATAATAGACGCTTTAGCCAATTATCTAAAAGAGCATGGTGCAAACATATACCTGAACAAAGGAGTTGATAAAATAATAATAGAAAACAACGCTTTAAAAGGAATAGGCATAAAAGATGAGACGATAAAATACGATAAGGTAATAAGCACAGTACCTATAAACATACTCTCACACATTATCACCGACCAGAACACAGCAAACAAGTATAAGGATTTTACATATCTTGATGTGATGTGTGTGGTGATAAAGCTAAGAAAGCCCTTTTCAAAGCACTTCTGGATAAACATAAACGACGAAGAGATAAAAATACCAGGCATTATAAACTACACCGCCTTAAGAGAGGATATAAAATCTCACATAGTCTATATCCCATTTTATCTTCCAAAAGACCACGAGCTTTTACAAAAAGATGAAAATTTTATAAAAGACCTGTGCAAAAGCTATCTTAAAAAGATAAACAAAGACTTAAAAGATGAGGATTTTCTTAACTTTAGCATAAACCTCTACAAAAACGCTCAGGGGATTTATAGTCCCCTATATCTTTACAAATTACCACCTATAAACGTGGCAAAGGATTTTTACGCTCTTGATACTACTTATTACTATCCAGAAGATAGAGGCTTTTCAGAAAGCGTCAGGATAGCAAAGTATGTGGTTGAAAGGTATCTTTAGAATTTACACACCAGATAATCCGAGTTTTGATAGTTTCTTATTATCTTAAAATCCTTATACTTTGACAAGTTTGCAGTGAAAACACAGCCATAATTAAGGTTTTTAGGAGGATATAGCACTGGTTTGTGCGTTTTTACATCTATATCAGCTATTACAGAAAACCCTACCCAGCCATAATCATCACAATAAAGTGGTATACCTCTTTTTATGGTAAGATCATACACTTCCTTTGCAATCTTGTTTGTATTTTCTCTTATGTGTCCATAGTATATTGGAAAGGCTACACCAAGAGCTATAAATTTAAAGGCTATAGCAAAGTATATAAACTTTAGCATCAAATCTTTGAACTTAGGATATAGCATGATACTAAAACACAGAGCAAATATACTATACAAAGGAGCAGCATATCTTATACCGCTAAAAGGTGGAAGCCAATAAGGTATAAAGTTTACGATACCAACCACCCATGCGTTTAATAAAAATCTATCCTCTTTTAGTATATCAAAATCAATTTTTTTCTTAAAAGCCAGATACAAAAACACTAAAGAGTTTAAAGACATGTTAAGCCAAAACTGTACAGGATATCCAAAAAACTGCTTCAAATATGGTATTATACCTTTAAATCTAAACTTGTTTATTATATCCCACAGCATACCGTGTTCGCTGACGTTTGATTTTGGAGCAAACCCATACCAAAGGATTAAAAAAGATATCGGAACAACAGAGCTTATAAGGGCAGTTTTATAAACGTTTAGTTTTTTAGCTTTTAGTATATAAAAGGATATAACAAGGGTTGCGTAAAAATAAACAAAAGCGGTAAGGGCTTTGGTAAGAAATCCACCTGTAGCAAGCAAAGAACCGAAAAATATTAACCAGTAAGATTCTTCATAGACCCCAAGCATGGTAAATAGCATAGACATAGAGGAAAAGCCTATATAAACACCGTCCTCATACCCAAGCCATCCGTCATGGATCATCACATCTCCAAGACTAAGATAGATTAGTGCACCAAACCATCCTAGTTTTTCATCCTTATATACTCTTTTTAAAACGTATCTTATGCTAAGAGCGGTGAGTATAGTCATTGTGATAGTTTGAAGCCTCTGTATGGCTTTGGCGTACTCCCAACCAAAAAGCTTTGAGAATATTATGGTAGGATAGTTAAAAAGAGGAGGCCTGTAGTAAGGCGTCTTATAAATAGTTTGAAGGACATACTCTTTAAAGTAACTCATCTCAAAAGAGGGTATCACCCAGTTTGCCTCTTCTCCCACATAGGGAAGGTTCAATACAAATATGTAAGGTATTA
>CAYFGH010000102.1:0-3612 GCA_964342735.1 uncultured Aquificaceae bacterium | reverse complement strand
GCTTTGAACTTGCAAGGTTTTACTGGTTAAACTATCTTGGCTCGCTCAGGCTAAAAAATCAAAAGACTGAAAGAGGGGAATGATATGAATGTGTTTCTGTTAAAAGGTAGGCTTCAAAACGTATCACCGGTTTTAATAGCCAGAGAAAAATCAAAAGGAGAGTTTGTGGATATAGAGCTTTTAAAGGATACACAGGGGAGGTTTTTCATACCAGGAAGCTCCTTCAAAGGGGTATTGAAACATCACTTTGCAAGAAACTTTAAAAAAGAGTTTATAAAGGAGTTTTTTGGAAGCGAAGAGTCAGAATCTCTGGCATTTTTTGAAGACCTCAAGATATCATCAGAGCAGGTTATAGAGGTAAGGGACGGTATAAAACTGAACGATTACATGGTGGCAGAAGACAGGGCTAAGTTTGATTATGAAATATTGGCTCCTGGCTCTATATTTGAGCTAAACATCTTTTTAAAAGCCAAAGACAACGAGGATGAAATAAGGTCAATCTTTAAAACAATAAAAAAAGAGCTTCTTGAGGGAAACGTAAGGATAGGGGCTTTTACATCAAAGGGTTTTGGGCTTTTAAAAGTAGAGGATATAAAACTCTACAGGTTTAAATTACCTCAGGATGCTTTCAAATACTTTGAGTTTATGGACAATCAAAAGCTCTACGATGATCTGGAAGATGGCTTAGAAGATGTAGAAGAGCTTGAAAGATTACAAAACTTATGCAAGATAGAGCTTCAGTGCGAGATAAAAAACTCACTTATCATAAGGTCTTACGGGGGCATTGAAGAAGAGGCTGACTCGGTTCATCTTCGGACAAAGGGCAGGCTCACGATAAGCGGAAGCTCCATCAAAGGAGCTTTGAGGTTTAGGGCTAAAAGGATTTTAAATACGCTGGGGCTATCTGATGATCTTGTAAAAGAGCTTTTCGGTGTTGAAAAGAGCAAAGAGAACAAGAGCAAGAAGGCAAAACTTATAATAGATGAGTGTTATATAGAAGATGATGATGTTTTAAAAGAGCTAGTGCACAGGATAAGAATAGACAGGTTTACAGGAGGGGTGATAGAGACAGCCCTCATGGATTCAAAACCCATATGGCATAACAAAGAAAGGCTCGTATTTAAATTTTTAATTGAAAATCCAAAGGATGAAGAACTTGGGTTGTTGCTTTTGATATTTAAAGACCTATGGAATGAAGACCTTCCCATTGGTGGAGAAAAAAGCATTGGAAGGGGTGTTTTAAGCGGGATATATATGAGGATAGAGCTTGGGAACGATGTTTATGAGATAGAGAAAAAGGATAACAAGCTTATTATAAAAGGGGATAAAAGCAAGCTTGAAGGGTTTGTGAAATCTTTGCTGAAGGAGAGAGCTTATGTTTGAGAAAATAAGGCATATAAAAACGATAAAATCAACAAAAGAAATCTATAATATAGATATAAAAAATGAAGATATCAGAAAGCACGTTGAGGGTTTAAAAGCTTACGTGGTAGGATGGTATCAGGATGGGTTGCTGTTTGATATCTTTGATAAAGATATTTCTTATTATTTAAAGGAAAATCTTATAAATTTGAGGATATTTAACGAAGAAAAAGAGATTTTTATATACAAAACAAAAAATGCATATAAGCTAAGGAAGATAGAAGACGGCGCAGGAGACGATGTGAAGTGTTTTGATGCAGATCAGATAATGTGGGGCACAAACGCAAAAGAAAAAGAGGATAAGATAGAGGTGTTTGAGGAAAGGGGTATAAAATTTCTGTTTCCTAAGGATATGGTAGAGAATATTTTAGACCTAAAAGACAATAAACATATGCTTGTGCTAAGAACCAGAAACTATATAGATTTTCTGGACAACTATCAGGCAAGCATAGAGGATGCCAGGTTTTTAGGTTTTAAAGTAAAGCCCTTAGGAGGGAATATATGAAACCATATTACAACCAGTACCACCAAAAAGGACAGGCAAATCAAAATAAAATACTTGATAAACCGGCAAAAGCTCCTTACAATTTCATACCGCTAAACGATAAGCTTATAAAGGTTGAAAAACCAGAGCCTTTTAACAAATATTACGATGATCGCTTCACAGGGTATATAGATGTAGAGATTAAAACGCTTACATATACTTATATAAGAAAAGCCAAAAACGATTTAGACTTTTTCAAAATAGGAGACACCTTTAAAATACCCGGGAGCTCCTTGAGAGGGCTTATAAGAAACATCTTTGAAATAATAACCTATGGCAAGTTTCACTTTTTTGAGGATAAAAGGCTTGGCTTCAGAACGGTGGCAGGAAACATAAAAGCCCTGAGGCAGCACTATCACGACATCATAAACAACGGTGTAAAAGCTGGTATTCTTGTAAGAGAAGGGAAAGAGTATTATATATTAAGAAGAAAAAACGACACTGGCTTTAAACCAGTAAAAGGAAGTTATGATAAAGATAATAAAAACATTTTTAAATACAACGGAAAATCTTACATAGTGTTCAAGCCTGAAAAAATAGAAAAGGAGAACGCTTATATACTGGTATCTGGATATATGAATGGCAAAAACACAGCATATCTGATATACGATGTTGATAAAAACGATAAAAACACAGAGAAGATAAAGGTACCTGAAGATATCATAAAAACCTACAAATACGACAAAACCAAGGGATCTGAGATGCCAAGCCTTGATGACAGGCGCATGTTTGAAGGGTTTCCCTGTTTTTATATAGAAGAAGGCGGCAAAATCATCGAAATAGGGTTCACTAAAAACATGAGAGTGCATTATAGAAAATCTATAAAAGACCATATACCGCCAGAGCTTCTTGATGAAAACGTTATAGATCTCACAGAAGCTGTGTTTGGAAGGATCGGGAACAAAGAGAGCTTTGCTTCAAGGGTATCTTTTGAGGATGCCAACATGGTATCTGGAAAGCCATACAAAAGAGTATTTTTAAAGACCCTTGGTGCTCCAAAACCAAACTCTTTCCAGCTTTATTTAGAGCAATCCACCAGTAAACCCACCTATAAGCTCAACAAAGACCATTTAAAGACCTGGGATGACGAAGCCAAAATAAGGGGCTATAAACTCTACTGGCACAAAGATACAGCTAAACAAGGAAACTACGATTTTGAAGAAAAAGATGAAAACAAATTGAAGCTAAAACAAAGATGCGATGTTGATTACAAAGACCCAAACACTTACAAGGAAGAGGAGCTATCAAAGATACTAAACTGCAACAAGCTACAGCACCAGCTTGTGGTACCTTTAGAACCCGGAGCCATATTCAAAGGGCGTATAAGATTTGAAAACCTTACAGATTACGAGCTTGGGACTCTTCTTTTTGCTTTGGATTTGCCAAGCGATAAAAACCTGTGCCATAAGATAGGTATGGGTAAACCTCTTGGGCTTGGAAGCGTTAAGATAACAACTAAGTTATTTATATCCGATAGAAAATCAAGATATCAAAGACTTTTTGAAGGGGATAACTGGTATCTCGGAGATAAAGAAGAAGACAAGAAAAAATTCTATGAGGCTTTTAAAAGCTTTCTAAGTAAAAAACTCAACAAAAACATCAAAAGCGTATGGGAGCTTGACAGGCTTAAACTGCTAGAAGATATG
>CAYFGH010000101.1:0-3638 GCA_964342735.1 uncultured Aquificaceae bacterium | reverse complement strand
ATGCGATGAACTCATACGTAAATTTTGATTTATGCTATAATATAAATAACCTTGCAACGGGACAGGGTGAACCCCGCCAGGTCCGGAAGGAAGCAACGGTAAGCCTGCCGTCTCGGGTGCAAGGTCTTTTATATGAAAATTGTAACGCTTGTGAGTTCTGGTTTTGATAGTATCTCGCTTTTAAACTACTATATAAAAAATTCCTATGATATATATCCTCTTTACATAAAAAGCGGTTTCAAGTGGGAAGAGGATGAGATAAGGCATCTTAAGGATATATTAGATTATATGGGAAATTATTATAAAGGGATTTATCCACTTAAGATAATAAGCATATCAAACGACTTTTCAGAGGATTTCAACAGAAGAGATTTTATAAAGGATGAGGACGTGGAGATACCCTTTAGAAATCTTGATTTACTGGTAAACGCCTTGAAGTATGCTTATTCGATAGGCGCTGGTCGTATAGCCATAGGTATAATGGGTCTTGTGGCTTTTAAAGACAACACAGAGTCTTTCATAAAAGCCATAAACAACTTATTTTCAATGTATGGAGATTATAAAGTAGAAACGCCTTTTCTTGGCATGGGCAAAAGGGAGGTTTTTGACAGATATTTTATAAAAGAGTTGTTTGATAAAGCTTTTTGCTGTATGAATCCAAAAGATGGCAAAGAGTGTGGTATCTGTTCAAAGTGTAAGGAGAAAGAGCTTCTTAAAAACGTTTAAGGGCTTTTATTGTAAAAAGGATTAAAATGATTTATAATAAAAGCATGAAGAAAAAAGTACTCATAATGCCAAAAGAAGGTATATTAGACCCTCAAGGAAGAGCCTTAAAAGATGTCTTGAACGAAGCTGGTTTCGATGTAAAAGATGTTAGGATAGGAAAAGCGATAGAGATAGAATTAGAATCCTTGGAAAATCTTGATAAAATCATAAAAGAATATATAATAAATCCACTCACAGAAGATTACGAGGTGTTATGAAAATAGGTGTATGCGTTTTTCCGGGTTCTAACTGCGATTACGATACTTACTACATAGTAAGGGATATACTCCAGGAAGATGCCCAGATGATAGATTACACCACCAAAGACCTTGATAAGTTTGACGCTGTTATAATACCCGGTGGATTTTCCTTTGGGGATTATCTAAGACCTGGAGCGCTTGCTGCCAAAACGCCTCTGGCGGAGGCTATAGTAAACTTTGCATCAAAAGGAAGATACGTGCTTGGTATATGTAACGGTTTTCAGATTTTAACGGAACTAAAACTCCTTCCAGGAGCTCTTTTACCAAATGAAAACGATAAGTTCATATGTAAGAGGGTAAACATACTTGTGGAAAACGTTTCTACCGCTTTTACAAGAAAGATAGAAGATAAAGAGGTTATCACGCTTCCGATAGCCCACCACGACGGCAGGTTTTACGCTCCAGAAGATATCCTCGAAGAGATAGAGAGCAACAACCAGGTGGTTTTCAGATATCATGGAGAAAATCCAAACGGCTCTCTAAACGCCATAGCAGGCATTTCCAACAAGCTGGGTAACGTGGTTGGTATGATGCCGCATCCAGAACGCATCTCTGAAGATATTTTGGGTGGTTTAGACGGTTTAAAAATCTGGCATTCCCTTATAGCCTGAAGAGCTAAGGAGGTATTATGGAAGCAGAGACCCAAACTGTTGAAAAGTTAAATCTCATGCCTCTAAGGGATATAGTGATATTCCCCGGGATGGTAATCCCTCTTTTTGTAGGAAGGCCATTCTCGGTAAGAGCCATTGAAGATGCTTTTAAACACAACAAACTTATGTTTTTTGTGTTGCAAAAAAACAGAGATCAGGAAGAACCAAGCTCCTTAGAAGATCTTTACAAAATAGGTACTATAGTAAAAATACTAAGAGCTGTACCCCTTGAAGACGGAAGATTAAAAATACTGGCCCAGGGTATAGAAAAGGGTGAACTAAAGAATATTGAAAAGATAAACAACATGTATGTGGCCGATGTATTACCCATAAAAGAGGAGACGATAAAAATAGACGATCTACCACCAAAAGAAAAAGCCTATGTAAATTCTATAAAGGATCTAATAGAAAAGGCGGTCAACCTTGGTAAACAGATAATACCAGACTTCATAGGTATCATAAGAGAAACCGAAGAGCTTGATAAATTTTTAGACCTTGTGGCATCTATACTTGATTTAAAAGCCCAGGATGCTCAGAGTATATTAGAGATTACAGATTTAAAGAAAAAACTCGTCAAAGTCCATGATTTACTCTTGTCAGAGGTAGGTATCTTAGAGCTTCAAAATCGTATAAAAAACAGTGCCAGAGAAAAAATGGAAAAAGAACAAAAAGAATACTACCTGAGACAGCAGATGAAAGCCATACAGGAAGAGCTTGGAGAGGGAGACGACAGGCAGGCCGAGGTAAAAGAGTACTTAGAAAAACTCAAAAAATTAAAAGCTCCGAAATCTGTAAAAGCCGATGTAGAAAAACAGATAAATAGACTCTCAAAGATGTATCCAGAATCCGCAGAAAGCACCGTCATAAGAACATGGCTTGACTGGATATTTGAACTTCCCTGGAATAAAAGGACAAAAGATACTTTCGACATAGAAAAAGCCCAAAAACTTCTGGACAAAGACCACTATGACTTAGAAAAGATAAAAGAGCGTATTATAGAATATCTTTCTGTCAGGAAACTTACAAAAGGAAAGGGTTCTAAATCCACAATCCTGTGCTTTATAGGGCCTCCGGGTGTAGGTAAAACCTCTCTGGGACAGTCCATTGCAAAAGCCACAGGCAGAAAGTTTGTTAGAATAGCTCTTGGTGGTATAAGAGATGAAGCAGAGATAAGGGGGCACAGAAGAACTTATGTAGGAGCTATGCCAGGGCGTATCATACAGGCTATAAAACAAGCAGGTGTCAAAAATCCACTCATTATGCTTGACGAGATTGATAAGCTCTCGGTTTCTTTCCAGGGAGACCCAGCTGCCGCACTTTTAGAAGTGCTGGACCCAGAGCAAAACAAAAACTTCACAGACCTTTATATAGGGCATCCCTTTGACCTATCGGAGGTACTTTTTGTAGCCACTGGCAATAGAGTAGATACAATACCACAACCCCTTTTAGATAGAATGGAGGTTTTATACCTTTCTGGATATTCCGAAGAAGAAAAGCTACATATAGCGAAGAATCATCTGCTTCCTGCCATAATAAAAGACCACGGTTTTAAAGAGGATGAGGTAAAGATAGAAGATGAGGCGATATTAGAGGTTATAAGAAGCTATACAAGAGAGGCCGGTGTAAGAAATCTAAAACAAAAACTATCCTCTATATTAAGAAAGTTAGCCGTTAAGAAGTTAAAAGGCCAGAAACCACCGTTTATAGTCGATAAAGCAGCCGTCAAAGAGCTTCTTGGAGTTCCTCGCATTATAAGAGAAAAAGAAGAGCTAGAGCAAGCCATAGGTCTAGTAACCGGTCTTGCCTGGACAGAAGTGGGTGGTGAGATAATGTATATAGAGGTAACAAAGTTAAAAGGCAAGGGCGCTCTCATACTGACAGGTTCTTTAGGGGATGTGATGAAGGAATCAGCTCAGGCAGCGCTTTCTTATGTAAGATCAAAAGCGGAGCAATACAACATAGA
>CAYFGH010000100.1:0-3667 GCA_964342735.1 uncultured Aquificaceae bacterium | reverse complement strand
CCCAGCAAACGGTTTCACTATTCTCTTTAGACAGCAAAAGATACGGTTTTATTACCAAATACATATATACTTTTGATAAAAGCAGAAAACTAATACTTGGCTACTGGTACGATAGGCAACAAATGCCAGGACCCCCTTACTCTATAGCAGCTTTTAATCCTACTTCCGGAAATTTAGTTTTTGTTAAATATCCTATAAAAGCCCTTCATAATTATCATACTACCAACGAACCGTTTTTGGCTTTTAAATGGAATATAAACGATACACATTTGGAAGCTGGCTTTAAATGGCTGAACTACAAGAGTGTGGCCATATCGGGTCAAAATCAAAATGAGCAAGCTCCTTCTGTGGTATTCAATAAACCGCTTCCTTATATAGGTTTAAATCGTAATATAAACAAAAACCTCAACATCTTTGCAAATTACGGTAAAACCTACGCTGGAGCCAACGTAAATCTATGGCCGTTCTACGCATCAAATGAACAATTCTTTACAAGTAAGCAAATAAATTTAAATTATCTATGGAGTAGGTTTTTCAACCTCACCACCGCTGATAACATAGACCTTGGGCTTAAATATACAAAAGACAACTTTTACATAAGCCCAACGCTATTTTACAGCTTTTTAAGGCATTTTGGGGCCTTCGTACCTTTAAACACTCAAAATGGACCCATATATCTTCCAGCTAATATAGCAAACGCAAAATCTTATGGATTGGAGCTTTTAACCTCTTATGCTTTGACTGATAATCTATCAACTTTTATAAGTTATTCTTACAACAAATTTTACTACACATCAAACATAAGCGTTAACCTTCCGGGTATCACATCCCAGAGTTATAATATAGAGGGTAATCAAGCACCAGATACACCAAAAAACATGGTAAAGATGGGTGTAGTTTATAAATACAAAAGTTTGTCAGTAGTTCCGAGTCTTTATTACATCGGTAGAAGATGGGGAGATTCTACGCATACCCAAGAAGTACCTCCTTATATAATAGCCAATTTATCCTTTGATTATAAAAAGCCTCTGGCTGGTCACGTCCTAGACCTATCCGTTAGCTTTTTAAACTTGTTTAACAAGCATTACGTATCCACAGTATGGTCCCCAAACTCCAATCAGGCTACATTAAGCCAGCCAACATACCAAGTAGGTGCACCTTTTACTTTTATAGGAAGCATAGGATATGAATTTTAATCATCAAAAAGATGATATGGTTTATATAGCAGAAAACATCTTCAAAGACATATATCCTGTTATAGCCAGTCAGATAGTAGTAAAAACTGGCATATCGAAGGGTAAAGTTTTAGATATAGGTACTGGTTCCGGTGCTCTTGCTAGGGCTATTTATGAACTTGGTGATTTTGATATAGTTGCCATAGATTCAAAGAAAGACATGTGTGAAGCGGCTAGATACTACATAGCAAGAGAAAACAAGTGTATTGAAATCGTAAATGCATCTGTAGAAAATATGCCTTTTGAGGATGATACATTTGATCTTATCATCAGTAGAGGGTCTGTTTTCTTCTGGAAAGATAAATATTTGGCTTTTAAACAGATATATAGAGTATTGAAACAAGGCGGTTTTACGTATATAGGAGGTGGGTTTGGGAATGGGGAGTTAGCTGAAAAAATTACCAATATCATGGAATCAAGATATCCAGAATGGAAAATGTATGTTAAGAAACGCATGGAATCAATACCAGATATATTAAATAGCCTGAACAGGTTAGGATTACCTTTTGAACTTATCAACGATGATTCTGGCATGTGGATTATGCTAAAAAAATGAACCTGAGGATTTTTTATCTTTTTGTATTGCTTGTGATTGTTTTTGCCTTATCGGTTTTCATCGGTCCAGTAGCTGTACCTGCTGATTTTTGGCATTACTCTTTAGATAAAAGCATAATATACGATATCAGGGTGCCTCGCATCATACTAGCTTGTATGGTCGGCGGCAGTATAAGTGTAGCCGGTGTTGTTTATCAGAGCATCTTCAAGAATCCCTTAGCTTCTCCAGATGTGCTTGGCAGTGCTTTTGGATGTGCTTTTGGAGCTTCTGTTGGTATCCTTTTAGGGGAAACTATGTTTGTTATTCAGATGCTTAGCTTTTTCTTTGGAATCTTAGCTACATTTATAACTTTTTATGTTGCAAAGAAAGATGATCGCATAGATATTTTATCGCTTGTGATATATGGAATAATAACAGGGTCTTTCTTCTCATCATTGCTTGGTATTGTAAAATATTTTGCCGATCCAGACAATAAACTCCCAGCTATAACATTCTGGCTTATGGGTAGTTTTTCTGATGCTTCCTGGAAAGATGTTTATATAAGTTTATTGTCTATAATACCTTTTCTGTACATCTCTTATAAAAGATGGTTTTTAAATGTCGCTATTTTAGAGGATGAAGAAGCAAAAGCGCTTGGGTTTGATATAGATAGATTTAGAGTTTTGATGATAATGTTGTCTACTGTGATGGTATCTATAAGTATATCGCTTGTAGGAATAATAGGATGGATTGGATTGGTGATCCCTCATTTCACAAAACTTATAGTTGGCACGGACAGTAAACATCTTGTACCAGCATCTTTTATAACAGGCGCTATATTTTTGATCTTATGCGATGATATGGCCAGAAGTTTAACCACTGGAGAAATACCAATAGGTATAATTACTTCCTTTATAAGCGCTCCTTTGTTTGGCTTTTTATATAAGATAAACTATGTTAAGAATAAATAATATAACCTACAGCGTAAAAGATAAAACCATCCTGGAAAATATAGATTTAGAATTTAAAAATGGATTTGTTTATTCTATAGTGGGGCCAAATGGCGCCGGTAAAAGTACTCTTTTAAAAAGTTTGATAAAATTGATAGAACCTAACTTTGGAAATATTTTTATAGCAAATAAAAGCTTAAAAACTATAAGACAAAAAGACATATCAAAATATTTAGCTTTCCTAGGCCAAGAGCATCTTTCTAGATATGCGCTAAAAGCCCTGGATATAGTAGTTATGGGAATGCTATCTGATATAAGCTCTAATCCAAATTCAAGACACTACGAGAAGGCAAAGCACATACTAGACATACTTGGACTAGGAAATTTAGCTCATAAAGAATTTGATAAGCTAAGTGGTGGTGAGAAAAAGCTAATTTTAATAGCGAGGGCTTTGGTACAAAATCCACCAATATTGGTACTGGATGAACCAACAAACCACTTAGACTTCAAAAACAAACATAATATTTTGAAATTTATCACAAGTTACGTAAAATCAAACAACATGATATGCATAATGACCATTCATGAGCTAGAAATGGCTTTTTACTACAGTGATTTTATAATTCTTATGAAAGATGGTAAAATATTGGCTTTCAATGATAAATATAGCATATTTAAAGAAAATAACATATCAAGCTTATACGATTTAGATATAGACATTAAGATAGAAAAAGATTTTATATGTATAAAACCTAAAACTTAATTTCTACTGATCTTAGCACATTTGCTGCACACTCCATGAATAAAGACTTCAACACCAGTGCTATAAGCTATATTTTCATTTTTTATGTCGCTCAAATTTACAGACACGGGCTCTAAATCGTATATGCTTCCGCAGTGTTCACATATGAAATGAGAGTGTGGTTCTATGTTTGGGTCAAAATAGG
>CAYFGH010000099.1:0-3709 GCA_964342735.1 uncultured Aquificaceae bacterium | reverse complement strand
AACTCTTTGCTTCAAGACTGGTATTCTCCCACAAGTTTAGAGCTACCAACTCCAAATGTAGTTAGATTTATTCCATCAAAAAACAACAAAATAATTTTAAGATATCAGGGAAAAGATACAGAATTTTCAACCCCTAAAGAATTGAGTAAATATGTAGGAAAAATATTCATAGAGGCCAGGGATAAAAATGAAGGCCTTGAAGATATGGATATATACTATAAACCTATTAGCGATGATTATAATTATGAAACCTTAGACACACCAGGACCTAACTTGGCCGGTGCTTCAAAACACAGAGAGATAACGGAAAGAGTTATAAGAGAAAGTGATGTTGCAATATTTTTAATAGATTATACCAAACATCTAGAAAGCGACGAAGAAGAGTTTTTGAAACAGTTAAAAGCCGAATTCGAAAAATATGGCAAAGTTCATTCTTTTGTAATAATCGTAAATAAAATGGATCAAAGGTTTATGTCTGAAGATGCTAACAGGAGTATTACCAGAATATTGGACTATATAAGATATAAACTGACACTGTTAGGATATCATGATTTTGTAGTATTTGGGGTTTCGGCGTTGCAGTATTTTGCAGCACTTATTGCAGAAAGAATATGTGAAGAGTGTAAACACCTAAAAGGAAAAGAGCTGATAGACAAACTGGACGAACTTACTTACAACCTTGCTGATACAGACGATGTTTCTCTTGTAAATTTTGCTTACGAAATGGCCAGAAGATATGTCAGAATAGAAAGAGAATTAGATATAAGCTTAGAAAAACTAAAAAACTTAAGCGGTATACCATTTGCTCTAAATTACATAAGCGCTGTAGCTAAAGACAGAGCAATGTTTGAGAAGATAAAGAATTCCATATACAAGATAGAAGAATACAGAGTATCAATGGAAAGTGGCTTATCATTTGTTAAGCTTCAACTAACCGAAAATAAAGAAAGGTTGAGAACTATCCTAAATATATTTGAAACCAGCGTGGCTCTTATAAGCAAAAACGTTGAAGAGTATATATTATCAAGACAGGATGACGCCCAAGTAATTTCTTCATACATCAACAGTATAAAAAAAGATATAGTAGAGGAAACAGAAAAAAAGATCGCAGAAAGTTTCGAGGAGCTTAAGGAAAGGGTAGATAAAATAACATCATCTTCAAAAGATGATATACAGCTTTTGCTAGAAAATAAAACATCTAAAATAACAGAGGATGTACTGTTCATGTTTGAAAAAAAGTTGAAAGAAATAGTGGATAAAGTTAGAGAGATCTTCAATAAAAGTGTATCAGAAACACAAGCAAAGTTAGCATATATAAGAGACGAGTACAATACAATGATAAGGCGTATCAACGAAATAATAAAGTCAGATTTTGATGTAGATTCTTTATTGCCAGAGATAAGGTTAGATATTCAGATAAAAATGGATGATCTTTTAAGCATATTAGACGAACTTGTAAAATCTACAACAGAGCTTTCTCTTGATTTTGATGAGTACATAGCAAAAGAAAAGAAAGGCTTTCTATTCTTTAAAAAGACAGTATATTCTATAGGAGACCTGGATTCCTTGATAGTTGATATATCTTATAATATAAAAAAACACATACATCAGATATTTACTGTAATAGAAAGCAACACCCAAAAAACTATGACAGCCTTAAAGTCTAAACTGGATGAAAACGTAAAACAGATAGACTCTTTTGCAAAAGAACAGCTAGAGCTGGCTAAAAATCACATAGAAGAGGATTCTAAGAAAGCCAAGATGGCTTTAACAGAACTGGCTCCATTCTTACAGGTATTCCAGGAAAATGTAAATCTATGGAATATGTTGATTAAACCTTTAGGTATACAATAGGAGATGATTCATGGATAGAGTTTTATTTGAAAATGAAAATCATAAGTTCGTCTTAATCGGTTTTCAAGAAACAAAAGGAGAGGATGATGTACCCACAAACCAGTATCTAATAATACACAATGACCAGGCAATACTTCTAGACCCAGGCGGATTTGGCCTTTATACCGTGCTGCTATCAAGAGTGATGAATTATTTGCATGACACAGAATCGTTGGTAGGGATATTCTTATCACATCAAGACCCAGATGTAGCAGCAGGTACTGGCACATGGCTAAAGATGTTTACAAATGCAAAGGTGTATATGTCTCATGTATGGCATAGATTTATACCTCATTACAACATAGATGATCCTTCTTGTTTTGTATCCTTACCAGATGAAGGAGGTACTATAAAATTAGGAGATTTAGAACTGATAGTGGTACCAGCATACTTCAATCACTCTCCGGGCAATATAAACTTATACGATCCGGTTTCTGGAATACTTTTTTCCGGGGATATAGGAGCAGGTGCCACAGGTTGTCCGCACGATGATATATGGGTAAAAGACTGGGATAAATACAGCAAGTGTATAACACCTTTCCACACAAGATATATGTCTTCTAATAAAACACTTAAGTTATGGGTAAATCTGGTGAAAGAGTTAAATCCAAGCATTATAGCACCCCAGCATGGCTACTTATATAAAGACGAATACGTAGGACATTTGCTGGATTACTTATACGAACTAAAAACAGGGGTAGATATAGCGGAAGAATTTTATCCAAAAAGCATTAAAAGAAACATTTTTAGATCCGATAGTATGTTATGAGAATTTACGTAAAAGAGGTTTAACATGGCATCAGAAATAAAGGGTAGATTTTTAGACTGGTATAATTCCCTCACAGAACGAGATAAGAAGATACTGGTTATATTTATATCCATATTGCTACCAGCTTTATCTCTTTATATATACAAAAAGGAGATAAACGAAAGGGCACAGTTAGAGCAGAAACTAATTTCTCTACCAACAATAAATCAATTGAAATCTCAAATATTAACCTTGGAGAAAAAGCGATTATTTTACAAACAGCAGATATCAAAATTAAACGCTACTTTACTAAACCCGTCTGTAAGTTATGCCTACAATACTCAACTAAATCAAATACCTATCATTTTAAACAACGAAGTGAACTCTTACGGAGCTTATATAACATCTTTCGAAGAGGGTAATCCAACAAGGATTACTATAGACAAAGATGGAGAAGAGTCTCGTATAGTATCAACACAAGCTAAAAATAAATCTAAAAACCCGAAACAAGCTATGGGAGAAAATATGTTTGAAGTTGAACTTTTACCCGTTAAACTAGTTGTCACAACAAGTAAAGACAAAGCGCTTAGCTTCTTGAACAATTTTAATACTCCAAACAGCATATATCCTTTCGTATTGATTAAGAATTTATCTTTTGGGTTTGGTAAAAACACCGGCTGTAGCGGTGCGCCTTTAGAGAATTATATAAGTGTCTCCGGCAACACACCAGTAATCCTTTCACCTATAAACATATGCATGTCAGGTTATGTGATTGCAAGCATATCAAAAGTTCAAATATCCCCGGAAAAAGGAGGGGAAAATGCCAAAAAGCACTAAGAAATTAAAAAAGCTAGATATAAATTTGCTAGAAGCAAGGTTAAAAGGGCAATCTACTATACTGACCAGCATAAGCAAACTTCCTATAGGTATAGAAACAGATCAGCTATTATCCAATCAGAATTTGTTAATCTTCTTAGGTGGGCTGGCATTGTTCCTGATAATAATGGCAATAAACCTATTTCTTTTTATCTCAAATTTATCCTTAAAAGCTCAATACCAAAGAAGATT
>CAYFGH010000098.1:0-3766 GCA_964342735.1 uncultured Aquificaceae bacterium | reverse complement strand
CGAAGATATCAGTTTTTTATTTAATGCTTGCTGGCTTATTTATAATAATGATATTCAGCAATAGCCAGGATAACCTTAATAAAAGCCAGGATACCACAGATAATACACCCAGAAACACCTATGATATGGATGATGATCAGTCTGCAGGTGCTTATCACTATTCAGATGATGATTCTCTGCATCATCACGCTGACGATATATGTACCGATCCTGCCTATGCATATCTTCCATGCAACATATATCATGATTTGATATACGACGATAACACCAGTCCATCTTCTATAAATTGTTCATATTCTGATGATTCATCTTATCGTCATGATCATTGCTATACTTTTTCAGATGATATTCACCATTCTTGCATACATCACGATGATATATGTGATATACACCACTTTAACGATGTTACGAAAGCCTGTAACGATATGTTTGGTAGTTATCATGATAGCTTTTCTAATGATGATTTTTGTAGCAACTGGGATAGTGGTTTCGGAAACGACTGGTAATATAAGATGTTATAATTGATTGAGGGAGATGGTATATGTCAACAAAAGCTGCTGTTATAGTGGATGTGGTATCTATCCAGAAATACATATTTCAAAGCAACAGGCTTAAGCACAACATCGGTGCATCTTTCATAGTGTATAAAATGTACGAGGATCCGATGTATGAGGCTTTTAAGAAAATAAGCTTAGAAGAAGGTAAAGATTTTACGATTGTGTATAAGGGCGGGGGTAATGCGCTTATTTTGTTTAAGGATAAAGAAGGTGCTGTTAATTTTATAAAAGAGTATTCCCTGGTGCTTATGGAGTATTTCCCCGGTTTGATACCGGCTTTTGGGATGATAGAGGATTTTGATGATGGCGACACCAGAAGTTCTCTGGCAAGGCTTCACGAAGTACTAAGAGCAAACAAATCAAAGTATTTTCCAAATGTAAACCTGCAACACTGGGGTATTACAAAAGATTGCGTTGAGACCTTTGAAAGCGCAGAAGTTTATAAAGACGATGATTTTATCTCAAAAAGCGTACTAGCAAAAGAGCAAGCATCAGAAAAAGCCAAAGACCAGTTTGATAGATATCTGGGTGATAACAGAAAATCTTATAAATTTCCTATGGAGCTAAGTAGATGCTCTATGAAATATGACCCTGAAAAACAGAGGGAGTTTAACCCTTATGTGGGGCTTGTGCATATAGATGGCAACAGGATGGGAGAACGATTTAGAAGCTTAAATTCTCTGGAAGAGGTAAGAAATCTATCAGATAGTGTGAAGAGGGCTACTGAAAAATCTCTGGAGAGTATGTTAGGAAGAATTATAGAGCTTCATAAAAATAATCATATATGCCTTAAAAAAGATGATGACGGAAAATATGTAATCCCCATGAGACCTATAGTGCTTGGTGGGGATGATATAACCTTTGTTTGCGATGCAGAGCTGGCTCTTGAGCTCACACAGCACTTTATAAAAACCTTCTCAAAATCAAACGTATCTGACAACAAACCCCTGAACGCCTGTGCTGGTGTGTTTATATTTAAGGCTAAGTATCCTTTCTACAGGGCTTACATGGTGGTAGAAGATCTTATAAAAGAGGCCAAGAAAAGATCCCGGGAGAAAGAAGGTTCTTATATAAGTTTTGCTGTATTAAGCGGTGGTTTTACCGGTGACTGGGAGCATTTTGCCAGGTCTTACTATCAAGGGATAGAGGGGAATGTAAGATTCAGCCCTTACAGCGTAGATGAGCTAAATGAGCTGTTTAAAATCAGTTATTACTTCAAAGAAAATAAAGACAAAAAATGGCCATCTTCAAAGCTTCACAAACTAAAGGAGCTTTTGTTTGACAAAAAAGAGAAGGTGCTAAACTTTGTAAAAGAGCAGGAAATGAAGTTTGGCTTAAAACTGCCAGAGTACGAAGGATATGAAAAAGAAATATGGAAAGAGGGTAAAACCCCTTATTTTGATGCAATAGAAATTATTGATTTTTTACCATCATCTCATGAGGTAAACTGCCATGAAGATTAAACTGAAAACACTATCTTACGCCCTCGTGGCTTCCGGTGAGGGAGAAGGCATAATAGATAGCGATTCAGTATTTGATGAATTTGGAATACCTTACATTCCTTCCAGAAGGATAAAGGGTATTTTAAGAGAAAGCGCACTGGAAATCGCCAGCATGTTTGGCATGGACAGCGATCTGGTAGATGCTTTGTTTGGCAAAAAAGGAGAGACCCCATCAGTTTTACACATATCAAATTTCTATCTTAAAAACTACGAGGAGATAAAAAAAGAGCTGAATGCACTAAAACAAACTACTAAATACCAAAACCTCATACAGCCCCAGAAGATAAAAAACAGCTTCTCCGATATCAGGTATCATACTGCCATTGACGAGGATACTCAAAGCGCAAAAGACAAATCTTTGAGGGTGTTTAGAGTTTTAAGGGAAAATCTCGAATTTGAAGGAGATATAGATATAGACCGTCTTGATGAAAAACAAAAGGCCCTTCTTTATCTGAGCGTTCTTCATACAAGATATATGGGCACATCAAGGCACAACGGTTATGGAAAGATAAGTATGAAGCTAGATGATGAAGCCTTAGACATAGAAAAAGCCATAAAGCTTTTAAAAGAAGAGAACAGAACATACGCCAAAGAGAATGTTGTAGCAAAGGATATAAACCTTTCAAACGAAGAGGGCATACTTGAGTTTGAGATAACCCTGAAAGAGCCTGCTATTGTTTCAGAGCGATCTGATCAGAGTACGGTAGGAAGCCTTGATTACATACCTGGTTCTACTTTAAGGGGTGTCGTTGCTAAAATCTTTGATAAAGACGTAAACGCATATATGGAAAGAACCTATATATCAAATGCTTATCTTGATGGTTTCAAACCCATGCCTTATTTCATCCAGGAGGATAAGAACGGTAATATACTCTCTGTTTTCGGTAAAGACCCGAAGGAAGTGGCTGACGCAAAACCAAAGCGCGGGTTTTTCAAGTTAGAGCATAATAAAATCGCTTTTACAAGACCAGAATACGTATTTTATTTTCATCATAGCTTAGAGGGTAGCATATTCTATTATCAGGCTTTGAAAGAGGGGCAAACCTTTAGAGGCTATATAGTATCAGATAAAGCCATATTAGAGCATATAAAAACCGAGCTTGACAACAGGCAAATCCACATAGGCAAATCAAGGACAGCTCAATACGGTAAGGCTATTATACGTTTTTATGATAAAAGCGAAGAAACCAGGATACCCCAATCCAGCAGATTTGTTTTATACGCATTAAGCCCTATAGTGATATACAACGATGCTGGATATCCTTCTGTCAATATAAAGCATTTAAAAAGCTATCTGGAAGATGCGCTTGGTACAACTGTAGACATAGAAAACGCCATATGTAAACCCACAGAGATAAAAAGATATATAGATGTATGGAAAACCAAGTCCATGAGGCTTTTAGCTTACGATATAGGTTCCTGCTTTTTAATACATGTAGAATCTGTAAAAGAGGATAGGATAAGAGAGCTTCTTAAAAAAGGACTGGGAGAGCTAACCCATATAGGCTATGGAAAAGTGGATATAATAGAAGATTATAAGAATATACCAGACATAGAAAACAAGAGCGATATAAACGCTCAAATCAAAGAAATACAATACTCAAAGGATATAATCTGGAATATTCTGGAAGAGGAGCTTATAACCTATTTCAGAACCAGAGGTTTTGAAGATGGTAGCAAAACCTCCAAAAAGATTTCAAACAGCCT
>CAYFGH010000097.1:0-3820 GCA_964342735.1 uncultured Aquificaceae bacterium | reverse complement strand
GCTTTAAGAGAAGACCCGGATGTCATACTGATAGGTGAGATGAGGGATAGAGAAACCATAGAGATGGCCCTTCGTGCAGCAGAAACAGGACACCTGGTATTTGGAACGCTTCATACAAATACAGCTATATCCACCATAAACAGGATTGTAGATGTGTTTAGTGCCGAAGAAAAAGACCAGGTAAGAACACAGCTTTCTATCTCGCTTCAGGGTATCATATCCCAGAGGCTTTTGCCCAAGATAGGTGGCGGGAGAGTCCTGGCGTATGAGCTTTTGATACCAAACGCTGGTATAAGAAATCTCATAAGAGAAAACAAGTTAGCCCAGGCTTATGCACTGATGCAATCAGGCCAGGCTCAAACGGGTATGCAGACCATGAATCAGCACCTGCAAAGGCTTTACAATATGGGATTTATAACAAAAGAGGATGCGCTGAAGTTTAGCCCAGATCCTAAAGAACTGGCGAGACTCTTGGGGATAAGCTATGTAGAACAATAAGCTTATAGTCTCTTTTCTATGCTTTCTTCTAAGGATAGGTCATCGGCGTATTCTATAAGCGTTCCAAACTGAATGGCTGTGGCTATGCGGGTTATCTTTACATTGTACTGTCTTAGTATTTTAATAAGATAATTGGCTGTGGCTTCTCCTTCTGGGTTTGGGTTTGTGGCTATTATAATCTCTTTTGGAGCATACTTTTTAATTCTTTCTTTTAAAAGCTCAATACTGAGATCCTCTGGAGCTATACCTTCCAAAGGGCTTATCCTGCCACCTAAGATGTGGTAAACGCCTTTGAATCGCTCCAGCTTTTCTATCTTATACGCATCCTGTGAATCTTCTACTATGGCTATATATTTTTTGCTTCTTTTTGGATTAGAGCATATTGCACAGATTTCTTGATCTGTCAGTATGTTACACTCTTTGCAGTGGGTTATTGAAAAAAGGTTTTCCAGGCTTTTTACTATATTTTCTTTCGTGTTTTCATCTAATTTTAAAAAGCCGTAAACGAACCTTGAGGCATTCTTTTCGCCGTATCCCGGTATATTCTTTATATCCTCTAAAGCTTTTAATAAGTTTTTTGGTATGAAATCCTCAAAAGCCAAAAGGTAGGCTCCCGATAAACTTGTCTTTTATAGCTTTGGTCAGGTTTTCCTTTACCATATCCTGATATTCTTCTATGAGGCTTTTTAAATCGTCTTTAAAATCCGCTATAGGCTTTGAGGACACATCTTGGGAGATGATGAAATCTTTTATGTTACCAAGACCATCAAACTTTATGGTTATGCCGGCGCGTTCTAATATGTGTTCTTTAGAGCTTAGCTCCGTTTTTAGTTTTTCGTATTCTAACTCCAGGCTTTTAAGCTGTTTCATCATGTTTATTATATCCATAGTTAAAGATTATACCACAAAAATTTATGAAATTTGCACAATGTAATATTATAATAAAGCTAAGGAGGTCTGTTATGGAGAAGTTTAGTTTCTGGGCTTTTGTGATAGCACCTATATTTATACCTATTGTATTTGGATTTATATACGTATTCACAAAGATGGAATGATATACATAAAGGCTCTGATAGGCATACTTGTCATAATGTTCTTGCTGGGGGGATTTTTTGTGCTTAGTTTGTATAAAGAAAAATGAATATTATTTTATTTTGCTGTTTTTGGCTTTTAAAATCTTGAAAACTTTATAAATATATAACTATATCTTATTGACATTTAAGAAAAATCTATAGTATAATAATCAAGGTGAGGGTTAAACTAGAATATAACTTTTCTGGAAAGGAGGAAACGTTATGGATCAAAGCAGAAGAAACATTTTAAAGGGCGCTATATTGGGTGTAGGAGCAGGAATGGTAGCATCAGCCCTGAGCCCAGCAACTGCTAAGGCTGAAGAAGTAGGGGCCCTCATACCAAGAGGCGCTACAACCTTAAAAGAACTGGCTGAAAGACTGGCAAAGGCTCCAAGAAGAAGAAACTTCAAATCTCTTCCGATGGTTTTGACAGATAAAAATCAATGGGACTGGGAAGCTCTGGATGAGGTGTTCAACTACAGAGGCGGACCAAAGCAAGTATGGGATAACTACGATATACACAGTGCCTGGCTAAATGTTATGAGAAATGCTATGAACGCTCAAATATGGTCTTACAAGAATCCAAACTTTTTATGTGTAAGCGCTACTCACGGTAATGCACATTTTGCCATATACGATGACTATGTGTGGGAAACCTATATAACCCCCCTTACAAAAGGCAAATTGAAAAAGAACGTATGGCTTAAGATGAAACCGGGCATGCTTGAAAAGAATAGCCCTACCGATGAATCCGGAGCGTTCTCACCAGCGGATAACAGCATAGAGGCTCTTATAGAAAGAGGTGCTGTATTCTTGGCTTGTCACAACCAAACCTGGGAAATGGCGGGTCTTTTACTTAAGAAGGGTATAAATCCCCATAAACTCACTCACGATGAGCTTTCAGCAGAACTGACAAATCACATAATACCTCAGGCTATAGTAACCCCGGGTGTGGTGGCAACTATACCAGAGCTTCAAATGAGAGGCTTCCATTACATAAGCACGGCAGATTTTCCAAAATAAATTTTTAGGAGGTTAGCAGTATGAAAAAAGCACTACTGGCTTTAAGTGTAATGGCGCTTGGCGTCACAGCTTTTGCAACCACAGATTTAAACCCATACGAGATGCCACCCCACACACCACCCTGGAGCAGGAAACCCATCGTAAGCCCAGATGTACACAGCACAAACAATCCTGCCACTTACAAGGGTTTTGACTTTACCATTCCACCGGTGGATAACGTAGTGGATTTCCACGGTGATTTAAACGCCGCCAACAAAGACGGTTTGGTGGTATATGTGGGTGGTAACTACTATTTTGCCGCCACAAGACTTGTAAAAGCCTTTGAAAAAGAATATCCTCAGTACAAAGGCAAGGTCTTTATAATAACGATACCTCCAGGTAAACTTCTACAAGCCATAGAGCATTATCACGATACGTTCACTATAGGTGATATGACATTCACAGCAAAGCCAGATATATATGCTGGTGGTGCTTTTGGTGTAAAAAAATGTATAAAGGATGGTTTCTGTGAAGCTTCTACCTTTACTCCTTATGTAACCAATACCCTTGCTATAGAGGTATACAAAGGCAATCCAAAGCATATACATAGCCTTCAAGATCTGGCAAGACCAGATGTAAAGGTGATAATGCCAAACCCAGCTTTTGAAGGTATTGCCAGAAGAATAGAGGACGCCCTTGAAAAATGCGGTGGCAAGAAGCTAAAAGATGCCATATTTGGTCCTCACGGTAAAGCCATACTTACTGAAATCCACCACAGACAAACACCTCTTGCTATAATGGAACATATAGCTGACGCTGGTGTGGTATGGCACTCTGAAGTAGAGGCTCAAATGAAGCAATACCACAACCCGCTAGAGGGTGTGCCAATTCCTGCAAAATGTAACTATGAAGCAATATACGCCGCTGCCGAAGTAAAAGGTGCTCCACATCCACAAGCTGCTAAGGACTGGTTGCACTTCTTAAGATCACCAGCTGCTCTAAAAGTATTTGAATTCTACGGATTCAAACCTTACGAAGGAAAGAGATAATCCCTTTATACGCCCGCCTGTAGGCGGGTTTACAATCTCACTTTTCAACCTATTTTTCATCTATTTTTCATAAAAAACATGATATCTTTATATGCTTCTTTTCATATTGACATATTGCCGAACTTTACTTATAATAGATATATAAGCTTTTGAGATGAAGTTAAAAAAGCAAGGTGAGTTTAGATACTCCCTCCCTCC
>CAYFGH010000096.1:0-3930 GCA_964342735.1 uncultured Aquificaceae bacterium | reverse complement strand
AACAGCATACTACCAAAAGTAATACAACAGATAAATGAAGAATCTAAAAAGATAGATGAGAAAACCAAAGATATTGACAAGGGGCTACGATAATGCTTGCAAAAAGGATTATCCCGTGTCTTGACATAAAAGATGGCAGGGTAGTAAAAGGTATAAACTTTGTTGATTTAAAAGATGCCGGAGACCCTGTAGAAAACGCCATAGTTTACGAATCTCAAAAAGCTGATGAAATAGTGTTTTTAGACATCACAGCCTCTCACGAGAAAAGGGATACGGTGATAGATTTAGCAAAAAATGTAGCTCAGAATATATTTACACCCTTTACGATAGGAGGAGGGATAAAGAACTTAGAGGATATAAGAAAGCTCTTAGAAGCCGGTGCTGATAAGGTTTCTATAAACTCTGCCGCTGTTAAAAACCCTGATATTGTATATGAAGGTGCCAGAAGGTTTGGTTCTCAGTGTATAGTGGTGGCGATAGACGCAAAGCACGTAGAAGGAGATTTGTGGCATGTTTATATAAACGGCGGAAGGATAAACACCGGTTTAAACGCCGTAGAATGGGCTAAAAAGGTAGAATCCCTTGGAGCTGGTGAAATTCTTCTTACTTCAATAGACAAAGACGGCACAAAATCTGGCTATGACATAAAACTCACAAATCTCATATCAAAAGCTGTAAACATACCGGTGATAGCCTCAGGCGGAGCTGGTACTAAAGAACATTTCTTAGAAGCTTTTACACTCACCGAAGCAAGCGCTTGTCTGGCAGCTTCTATATTTCACTTCAAAGAGATATCAATACCGGAGTTAAAAACATATCTAAAAGAACACGCTATACATGTTAGAATATAAATAAAGAGGAGGTATCATGAGGAAGATTTTACTCTTAGGATGTCTGGTATTTGGCTTTTCGTATGGAGATTGCATAACGATAACCACAGAGCATTATACCTACGGTCAGCACATACCGGATTACAAAACAGTTCAGAGAATATGCCCAGCTTCTTCTGTTAAAAGCTTTTATACAGATACAGACCACAACGGATTTTTAAAACTAAGCCTAATAAAAAACGGTTGTATAAACTTAGAAAAATCACATTTTAAACAGGGTCAAAAAGTGCCAGATTCCACGACAAAAGAAACTATATGTAAATAATCAGGCTCTCATTGAAACGAAGGCTTTTATAAACTCTTCGGCGTTTTTTAATTGAAGTTCTCTGTTCCACACTCTGAGCACTGCTCCAGATGTGCTTATAATCTCTATCTTCGCAAAACCAAACACTCTACCCAAGAAACTTTGTTTTAAAGCTATGTTTGAAATCTTGTCAAGGCTATAATCTATAACGTTGTTGCTCCATGTCCCATACATCAATATAAGCCTTTTATTGGTAATGATAAGCTTCGTGGTCTTTTTTAAAACATAAGGTTTTACCAGTATAGACAAACTGATACTCAAAGCGTACAAAAAAGTTATTACAAAATCTAAAAACTCTTTTTTTATCAAAAATACAAAAACGCTTATCACAAAACCCACAACACCAGCTACAATAGCAGATATTATCTCCTTAATATATACCATCTGACCCTCTATTAATATCTTCTCATCTTCGGTCAGATATTTCTGTATGAGCTTTTCTTTGTTTCCTATCTTTATTTTTATAGCGTTAATTGCTATTGTTAAAAGCCAGTAAACTAAAAGGATAGCAAAAGCTATGGAAAATATTGAAGTATGTTTTTCCATAAAGATATTTTATCACATATTGTATCTTAAAGCGCTGGCAAGAAACACTATACCAAGACTCAAGACAAGGTTTAAAATCCCGAGAGCCCTTGAAATCTTGGCATATCTCACAGAGTTTCTGGCTTTTGGACTGAAGTAAAAATCGTGAAGCATAGATACAATCACCACCAGAAAAAATGTATGAATCTTCATCTGAAGGGTTTTCTGATATATTGACACTGGGTGGATGATGGCGCTATATGGTATTGATAAAAAGTGCATATTCAAAAGGCCTGTTATAAAAAGCACAGGAAGACCGATAAGCGTCCCTATGTTGCTGAATCTCTTACCTATATTTTGAAAGGCTTCGTCTTTGAAGGGTGTTTTCCTTATGTAAGGAGAAGAGACAAACACCATAAAAAGCATGCCACCCACCCATAAACAGGCAAAGGTTATATGTATAAAAAGCACAAAAACATTCATAAGTGAATAATAACTTATAAATCAAAATATTTCTATGATTGATGCTTGATTAAATTTTAAAACCAGCCAAGGATGGCTGGTGGATATAGATTTTTCTTACTTTTCCTGTTCTTCTACGTTTACCTTAATGCTGGCAAACACGTCGTTGTGAAGTCTAACTTTAACGGTGTATAAGCCCAAGTTTTTGATGGGTGAGCTTATCACAATCTGGCGTCTATCTATATTAAATCCCTTTTCTTGAAGGGCTTTAGCTATATCTGATGTGGTGATAGAACCAAAAAGCTTTCCATTTTGACCCACCGGCTTTTTGATGGTAATCTCCACACCGTCTAACTTCTTAGCTAACTCCTCGGCCTGGGCTCTTATCTTCTCCAGTTTTCTGGCTTTTTGAGCGAGGATGCTCTTTATATGCTTTATGTTGCCTTCGGTGGCTGGCAAAGCTAACTTTCTGGGTATGAGGTAGTTGTTGGCAAAACCATCTTTTACAGTTATTATATCTCCGAAGCTTCCACGTCCTTCCAATTCTTCCAAAAGAATCACCTTCATAATGTCCTCCTTAAACTATGACGTATGGCAACAAAGCCAGCTGACGGGCTCTTTTTATCTCGTTGGCAAGCTTTCTCTGGTGTTTGGCACATATAAAAGTCATCCTTCTTGGAAGTATCTTGCCATGCTCTGACATAAACTCTCTTAATTCGTTGTAATTCTTATAGTCTGGATCTCTTTTTTCCGCACAAAACTTACAAATCTTAGCTTTTTTCATCTTAGTTTCCACCATATACACACTCCTTTATAAAGTTTTTAAAATGGTACATCGTCGTCATCTTCTAAACTCTTTTCTATATCAGCCCTTATATCGTCTATACCGTTTATCTCATCGCTATAAAAACTGTCAGAAGACTCTTCTGACATAGACTTTTGGGCTCCTTGTGGCTTTGATACTATTCTAACGCTCTCAGCCACGATGCTCACCTTTGACATGTTTTTACCGTCCTGAGAGGTCCACCTGTCCTGAGCAAGCCTTCCTTCCACAAGTATCATATAACCTTTTGACACCTGAGTGGAAAGCCTGTCCGCCAGAGCTCCGTAAGTCTTTATATCAAAGTAATGAGCCTCTTCTCGCCACTGATCATCGCTTGTTTTATATCTTCTGTTGTAAGCTAAAGACAGATCAACCACCTTGCTTCCAGAAGGAAGTATCCTTATCTCAGGATCCTTTGTCAGCCTTCCTATTATGATAACCTTGTTTATCATAAAAGCCCCCTCGTTTTAAGACACCTTTTGTTCCAAAGGTGGCACCTCTTTAGTGAGAATATTTAACCATCTTATGATATCTTCGTTTATCTTGTAGTAAAAGTCAAGTTCGTTTGGAAGCTGTGGATTGCTTGAAGCTATCTTAAAGAAATAGTATCTTCCATGTCCAAACCCGCTTATCTTATAAGCGAGGTTCTTGGTACCCCAGTCCTCTTCGCTCACCACGACGCCACCTTTCTTGGCGATGAAGTCCTTGACTTCGTTTAACTTTGTCCTATACTCATCCTCGGTAAGTGTGGGCTTAAACACCACCACACTTTCGTACATCCTGTGTGCACGATAATGCTTTGAGCTCATGCTACCTCCTTCTTAAAATCTCAAACCATTATTATACCATAAAACCCGCCAAAATATTTTATGATTTAAACTTTCTTACTAAAAGCCAAAAAACTGTATAATAATACTGTATGAACG
>CAYFGH010000095.1:0-4063 GCA_964342735.1 uncultured Aquificaceae bacterium | reverse complement strand
ATCAAAGTAGCGTCTATGCGGATGTGAAGGTCAAAGGTCCTTACGCTCTTATAGGTGTAGATTTCTAAAACATATTTAGCCCCGTTTTGGGGCTTTTAATATCATACACTAACCCTTTTTATCCTGGCGCCTATTTTTTCAAGTTTTTGTTCTATGTGGTCATAACCTCTATCAAGATGGTATATGTTTCTTATGATGGATGTACCTTCTGCCATGAGCCCCGCTATCACAAGCCCTGCCGATGCTCTTAAATCTGTGGAGAACACCTCAGCACCTTTTAAGCGTTTTACACCTTTTATAAAGGCGGTTTTTGAGTGTATCGTAATGCAGGCTCCCATCCTGGCAAGCTCCTGAGCATGCTGAAACCTGTTTTCAAATATGTTTTCTACTATGATAGATTCTCCATTTGCCACCGAAAGAAGACTCATAAACTGGGCCTGCATATCGGTAGGAAACCCCGGATACTCCATGGTCTCTATATGAAGCGGATTTATAACATCATCCTTAGAAGATACAAGAATGCTATCTTCTGACAGGATATCCACACTGGCTCCAGCCAAGCTAAGGTTTTCTATCACGCTTTCAAGATGCTCTATATTGAGGTTTGTTATCTTTATAGAGGAGTTTGTGGCCATCGCTAAGACCATGAAAGTGCCGGCCTCTATTCTGTCTGGTATTACCTCTATATCAAAACCCTTTAAATCCCTTGAGCCCTTTATCTTGGCTGTTCTATGCTCGCTGTCTATATCTATACTGACACCCATCTTTTGTAAAGCCTGTGCTAAATTTATCACCTCTGGTTCTAAGGCTATATTTCGTAAAATAGATTCTTCTTCTACGGTGCTCAGCATACAGAGGACGTTTTCTGTGCCAGTAACTGTTATCATATCAAATGTAAAATCCACTGGATTTAGTTTCTGGGCTTTTAGATTGATAAAACCCTGCTCAATATCAATATTAACACCCATGCTCTTTGCAGCTTTAAGATGCTGGTCAATGGGCCTTGCTCCTATAGAGCACCCTCCCGGCATCGAGACCTTTCCGCTTTTGTACTTTGCGATGAGTGGCCCCATCACCAGCACAGAGGCTCTCATTCTACGGACTATATCCTCCCTCGTCTCTTTGTTTGTAATGGCACCTTCTATATATAGAGTATTTTTCTCCTGATATATTTTTTTACCCATATCTCTTAAAAGCTCTATCATATGCTTTATATCAAGGAGATTTGGAACGTTTCTTATGATGCATGGCTCTTCTGTCAAAATGGTGGCTGCCATGAGAGGAAGGGCTGCGTTTTTTGCCCCGGAGACTTCCAGTGTCCCTTTAAGGTATTTTGATTGTTCTATCAAAAGATAAGCGTCATTCATACAAGCTCAAGCTTTACAGCGGTTTCTATGTGATAAGTCTGGGGAAACATATCCGCCATATATATCTCTTTTATCTTGTATCTTTTTCCTAAAAGCTTTAAATCCCTCGCTAAAGAAGATGGCTCACAGGATATGTACCAGATGTAATCCGGTTTTCCAAGAAGGATTAGTTCAATCTCTTCCCTTGTAAGACCGGTTCTTGGAGGGTCCAGTATGAGAAGGTTAGCATGCTTTGACAGGCTTTTTTTCAAAAACACATAGCTACTTTGATTATAAATAGATACGTTGTCTAATTTGTTTAATTTGGCGGAATACTCGGCATCGTTTATAGAGCTTTTGTTGATATCCGCAATATCCACTTCCTTTGAGCGCTTTGCCATGTAAAGTCCAAAAAGCCCCACACCACCGTAATCATCTAAAACCCTATCAAATACTGGCTCATCTTTTGTTATCGTCTCTATGAGCTTCTTGGCAACTTTTATATTCACCTGAAAAAAGCTGTTTATACTTATTCTATATTCTATTCCTAAAAGCTCTAAAAACGTAAAGGGTGTGCCTATTGAAAATATCACCCTGTCCTCTTTTTTATCGTCTTTTACAAGGGTAATACCCACCACACTTTTAGGGGTTAGATTTTCTTTAAACTTCTTTAGCCTATCTTTATCTATATAATCGTATGAAGCAAACTTCAAAAGGTACTCCTTTGTGGTATCTGAGTAAAATACGCTTATCCAGGATGGGTTAAAATGCTTTGAAAACTCCTTTAAAAAGGGTATTATGTCGTTTATGGCTTTTGATGTTATGGGACAGTGTTCTATCTTTACAAAATCCTCATCTATACCCACAAATCCAATTTCTTTGTTGCTAACTTTAAACTTAACACGGTTTCTGTAATAATAAGGATCATCTGACACAACACCATTTAGCGATTCTATATCAACATTTCCAATCTTTTTTAGGGTTTCTTTTAGAATTGATGCTTTCTGGTTTAGCTGTTCATCGTATTCGATATGCTGAAAATGACATCCTCCACATCTGCCAAAGTACTCGCAAACAGGTTCTATACGGTGAGGGCTTTTTTCTATTATTTCGTCAGGTTTTGCTATAGAGTAATCTTTTTTGTTTATAACATCTTTTACTTTTACCTTTTCACCCGGCAACACAAAAGGCACAAAGTAAACTCTGTTTTGATATCTGGCCAATCCGTAGCCACTGTGTACCAGTTTTTCAATCTCCAATATCATCAGTTTAGCTTCTTTAATCTGTCGAAATCTTCTTTAGACATGACATCTATATGTTTGCCTATTACCTTGTAAGCCAGTTTTGTGTTTATGCCTCTTTTACCGATGGCTAGAGAGATCTGGTCTTTGTCTACTGCTATCTCTATCTGGTCTTTGGTCTCTCTAATATCAAGGATTTTGGCGGGGAAAAACAGGTTTTCTAAAAACTTTTTTCTGTCTTCTGAATACCTTACCACATCTATATGTTCTCCGGCGAGCTCTTTTGATATGGGGTTTATCTTGGAGCCCTTTATACCTATCACCACACCTACAGGGTCTATCTTCTTATCATCGGTATCCACCACCACCTTCGCCTTTTCGCCGGGTTCTCTGGCCACAGACACTATCCTTACCAGACCACTTGCCACTTCCGGTATCTCGGCCTCTAAGAGCCTTCTTAAAAACTTCGGATGGGTCCTTGATAGAAGCAAAACGGGTTTGTTTCTTTGCTTTTGAACAGAAAAAAGAAGCGCTTTTACCCTGTCGTTTTTCTTGAAAGTTTCTTTTGGAATCTGTTCTTTTCTTGGAAGTTCTGCATCTATGGGTCCAAGATCCACTATGGCAGTCTGGTCTTTGGTGATCTCTCTTACTATGCCGTGTACTATGTTGCCCTCCTGGGACACGTACTCCAAGAATCCTCTTTCTCTTTCTGCGTTTTCAAGCTCTTTTAAAAACTCTTCTTTAGCAGCGTAAGCGGCTATTCTGTTCAAATCCTCTGTGGATATATCAAGCTTTGTCCTGTCGTTACCGGATATTATGTAAGCGCTTATGGTATCATCCTCTCCAAAGTCTATAAGTATCTTTCCTCTTATGTGTTTTTCTTTCCTTATGCCGTAAGCTATAGCGTTTTTCAGGGCATTTTCCACTATTTTTACTGGAATGTCTTTTTCTTTGGCTACGCTTTCTATGAGCTTTTGAATATTTTTTACCATTTTTCTACATCCAGCCTTGCTTTTGCGATCTTATCAAAAGGTATTTCTACAGTTTTCTCTAAAAGCCTCAAAACAAGCTTATCATCGGTGGTGTCCTCTATATAACCCGCATACTCTTGCTTGTTGTCTACTTTCTCTTTCAGAAATACCCTTGCATATTTGCCTTTAAAGAAATCATAATGCCATCTTTCTTTTAACTCTCTGGTAAGCCCCGGTGAGCTCACCTCCAGAAAGTAACTCTGAGGTATCACATCCTCTACATCCAGAAGCGCACTTACTCTTTTTGAAAGCTCTTCACAATCATCTATGGTAACCCCTCCTTCTTTATCTATTATGATGCGTAAAACCCATCCGTTCTCTGGCTTAAACTCCACATCAAACAGTCTGAATCCGAGATTTTCTGAGATAGGCCTCACAAGCTCTTTCACAGTACTGGCTATTTTCTTAGCATCTAACATATAGTTATTATATCATAAAGAGTACT
>CAYFGH010000094.1:0-4112 GCA_964342735.1 uncultured Aquificaceae bacterium | reverse complement strand
TCTACATATATAAAACGTCGTTCCCTCTTTAACCTCTACTCTAAGGCTGAACCCGTGTATCTGGGCTATGGCTTTTACTATGGAAAGCCCAAGACCAAGACCTCTTTTGTCTTTTGATACTCTGTAAAAGCGCTCAAATATAAAGGGTATATCTTGTTCTGGGATACCAGGACCAAAATCCTTGACGTATATGCAATCGCCGGTGTATCCAAGGATTATGTCTTTGTCCGAGTATTTTATGGCGTTTTCTAAAAGGTTTTTGATGGCTATTTTAAGATAGTGCTGGTCTGCAATCCATGTATCCTGGCTTTTAACATCTAAAATTATATTTCTATTTTGAATGGAAAACTCATCCTTTAGCTGAGTGAGGATAGAAACCACATCCACCTCGGTTTTGGATATAGGTATGTTTGATTCCAGCCTAGCTAAAGCCAGAAGGTCTTCGGTGAACTTGCTGAGGACGTCTGTTTGTTTGTAAACTTTTTTTAAAACCTCAAACACCTCATCCTCCTGATAAACCCCTGTCAGTATAAACTCTATCTGGGCTTTTATGTAGCTTATGGGGGTTTTAAACTCATGGGATACGTCCGCTATGAAGTTTTTCTGGATTTTTATGGTGTTGTTTAGTTTCTCTACCATGTTTTTAAAAGCCCTAAACATGATACCAAACTCATCGTGTGAGTTGCTGTCTGGTATATTTACATCCATATTCCCAGCGTATATCTCAAGGGATATCTTCGTGATATCATCAAGCTGTTTCAGTATCTTGTTTAAAATAGCGTATATGCTAAGCACAGAGAATATCACAACACCTATGGTAAGAAGTATGAGTATGTAGATAAATCGTTTTATAACCTTATTTATCTCCCTTAGCCTTCCTATCACCACAAAGTAAACGTCTTTGGTTTTTTTTACTATGTAAGCGTAATCTTCGCCGTTTTCTTCAAAGGTTCCCATCGGTTTTTTCAAGAACAGGTTCAGTATAGAGCTGTTTAGAGGTACGGGCTTTTCAGAGTCTTCAAAAGAACCAACGCTTATGAGGTTACCGCTTGAGGATAAGACCGCAGCGGTGATGTTTTCCGATGTGATATCATCTATCATATCCTTTGCCTCTTTGGCAAGGTCGTTTGAGTATATGGAGTAAAACTCTATAACCGGTTTTGCCTGGTTGTTTAGATACGTATACATATAGTTTATCAGGATTTTATGAAGAAAAAAAGAGGTGCTCACCGCCAGAAAACCCATGCTGAGTATCACCAGCACGCTAAAAAGCGTGATGAGTTTTAGCCTAAAACTAGATATATCTTTAAACCATAGCATCAAATAGTTTGTTTTTCTTCTTTTATTTCATAACACTCTATCTCGTCGTTTACCTTTATATCGTTGTAGTTTTCAAGCTTTATACCGCACTCGTAACCTCTTGCCACCTCAGCCACATCTTCTTTAAAACGTTTCAAAGATTCTATTTTCCCATCGTATATCACAACACCGTTTCTTATGAGCCTTGCCCTTTGATTTCTCACCATCTTACCTTCTAACACATAACATCCAGCCACCGTGCCTGCTCCTTTTATCTTGAAAGTGGCCCTTACCTGTGCAAGACCGAGGGTTATTTCTTTCTTTACTGGAGATAGCATACCGCTTATGGCTTTTTTTACATCGTCTAAAAGCTCGTATATGATACCGTAAACCCTTATGTCCACCTTTTCCCTTTCGGCGGCTTCCTTGGCTTTGGCATCGGGTCTTACGTTGAACCCAAGGATGATGGCTTTTGCAGCTTTTGCCAGCATCACATCGCCTTCTGTTATATAACCAACACCCTCATGTATTACCTTTATACTAACTTCTGAAGTTTTTATATCAGACAGCGACTTTTTGATGGCTTCCAGAGAACCAACGGCATCCGCTTTTACTATGAGTTTTAGCTCTTTGACCTCGCCTTCCTGAATCTTCCTGAAAACATCGTCTAGGGATATACCCACATCTTTGTTCTTCTCCTGCTCTTTCAGTATCTTTCTTCTTTCAGCAAGCTCTTTGGCCTGTTTTTCAGAGTCTACGACTTTTAGTATATCCCCAGCTTCTGGGACCTCTTCAAAACCTATGATCTCCACCGCCATTGAAGGGGTGGCCTGCTTTAGCCTCTGACCAAGGCTATCCACCATCGCCCTCACCCTTCCGTAAGTAGCTCCTGCTACAAATATATCTCCCACTTTCAGCGTACCTTCTGTGATGAGCACGGTGGCCACAGGTCCTCTTTGCTTGTCCAGTTTAGATTCTATGATGGTGCCTTTTGCTTTTTTATCAGGGTTTGCTTTTAACTCAAGCATGTCTGCCACCAGCATCACCATCTCAAGAAGCTCATCCACGCCTTTGCCGGTTTTGGCAGACACATCCACAAACACCGTATCTCCGCCCCACTCTTCGGGTATGATACCCACTTCCGAAAGCTCCCTTCTTACCCTTGCCGGGTCAGCCCCGGGTTTATCTATCTTGTTTACCGCCACCACTATGGGCACGTTAAAAGCTTTAGCATGGTTTATAGCCTCTATAGTCTGTGGCATAACCCCGTCATCCGCCGCCACCACCAGTATAGCCACATCTGTGACCTGAGCCCCCCTTGCCCTTAAGCTGGTGAAAGCCTCATGACCAGGTGTGTCCAGAAACGTTATCATCCTGCCGTCTTTGGTTTTTACCATGGAAGCGCCTATATGCTGGGTTATACCACCCTTCTCTTTTGCCGCCACGTTCGTCTTTCTTATGGTATCAAGAAGTGTCGTCTTACCATGGTCGACGTGACCCATCACCACCACCACCGGCGGGCGGGGCTTTAGCTTTGAAGGATCTTCTATCTCTTCTTCCTCTTCTTCAAGCACAATTTCTGGCTTTTTAACTTCTGCTAGATATCCAAACTTCTCGGCTATCTTGACAGCGAGGTTTGGATCGATGTTTTGATTTATGGTAATAAGTATTCCTTCTTGAAAAAGCTCTTTGATAACCTGGTTTGGACTGACACCTATTAAATCCGCAAACTCCCTTACGGAGATTACCTCTGGTATTTCTACTATTTTTATCTCTTCTTCTTTTGGCTCCTCTTTTGGCTGAGGTTTTGGAGCTTCTTTTTTTGGTTTTGGAGCCTGTTTTTCTTTTTTGTCAAAGTTTGATAGTATAGCTTCTTTTATCTGTTTTTCCAAGGATTCTGTCTTTTCTTTGTCTTTTTTATACTCAGACTTCTCTTCTTTTTCAACTTTCTGTTCCTTTGGCTCTTCTTTTACAGGTTCTTTTTCCACAGCTTTTTCCATGTGAATCTCTTGTTTTTGTTCCACAGGTTTTTCTTCGAGTTTATCTTCTGGTTCTGGCTGTTCTTGCTTTGGCTGTTCTTGCTGAACAACGGGCTCTTGCTTTATCTCTTTTTGTTCTTCTTGCTTGTGGATAGCTTCCTCTTTCATCATCGTTTCTTCTTCTGGCTTTTCTTCTTTTTTTTCTTCCACTGGCTCTTTTTTAGGTTCTTCTTTTTTAACGATGGGTTCTGGTTTTTTTGGTGGTGTTGAAGGGGGTTTGATTTGTTTTTTGGGGGCTGGTTTCTGGCTTTTAGTAGATTTAGGAGGTTCTTTTTCTACTTTCTGAGGCTCTTCCAGTGAAACTTTTTCTGAAAGCTCGTAATATTCTATGAGAAAGTCTTTATCTTCCTCATCTATATACTGGGTTATCTGGGATATGTTTTTCTGGCGCCATTCTTTGAGCACATTTTTAATATCGCTGACCTTATCCTCTAAACCATAGGCTTCCACAAAATCTTTTAATCTTATTCCGGCTTTTCTTTTTGACATGTATATTATTATACCTGAAAATCCAAGCTTGTTGTAGATATTTTAAATTAAAGTTTAAGTGGAGTCGACGGGACTTGAACCCGTGACCTCCGACATGCCATATCGGCGCTCTCCCAACTGAGCTACGACCCCTAACAAAAGAATATTTTACATCAACTTCTTATTATTTTCAAGTTTTTCTCTTTCTTGCCTGTAGACATCTTCAAAATCACTCTTAGAAGCGCCTTTAAGCTTCTCCAGAAGCATTTTACGCCTTTCTATCTCCTGTGATATAAGAGTTTTGCT
>CAYFGH010000093.1:0-4202 GCA_964342735.1 uncultured Aquificaceae bacterium | reverse complement strand
GTAATAAAACCGTATCTTTTGCTGTCTAAAGAGAATAGTGAAACCGTTTGCTGGGGATTTTGAATGGGTCCTTGCATTGTTCCATATTCATTGTAGCCTTTTATGGTCCACCAGTAAGGTTTGAAAACTATTCTCTGGTTGTTGTCTGGTTTTATATTAAAAGCAGGTAAAAAGTAAAAGTAGCTAACATCCTCTAAGTTGTAGTTATAATATAGTGCCGACCTTGGGTTTGTGTTGTAATCATAATCGTATCCATATTGATTTAGCTGGCTAAACGTATATTGGAAATAATTGTTGTGTTTATTTTTTGTATAGCCCGTTAAAAGGTTTATAAAGAGCGCATCTCCTACTTTTAGTTCTCCATCAAAAGTTATGTTGCTTCTCTTAATCTGTCCTGGTCCTTTCCACTTGTGAGAGTAAAGATAAGATCCAGATATAAAAAATTTGAATCTATTGTCTAGATTGCCAGAATCAACTCTAAAGAACGTATCTGTAAGATCATGTGTTCCAAAATACTCTTTTATTTTAGCTCCAAAGGTGTTTGAGGGTTTTAACAGATGGATATCAAGAATACCGGGAAAATCTCCAAAAACGTTGAAGCCTTGTTCTGGTGGAACAGCTCCTAGATAAGTATCTATGCTTTCTATGTTGTCAGGGTCAAATATTGATACGGAAGCTCCGGCTGCGGGACCGTTTGGCATGGGCACGCCTTCTATCTCTGTATTACCAGCGTGTGTTACATTCAATCCCCTTATCCTTATCACTTCGTCGGTACCCACATAATCAGGTCCTTCCGCGTTGAAAGAAGGGAGTATCTTTACCATATCAAAAGCATCAAAGTTAAGAGGGCTGGTGGCTTTAAAGGATGCTCTTGGTACGGAAAAAACTTCTGATGTGTTGTTTTTATGCTTTTGATAGTTTACAAAAAAGTTTAAAACTTTACGTTTTAGATATGTTTCTTTACTTTGTGAAGAAAAGCCAGATACCCCGCTCACTTTAAGAGGGGGTAAGGTGTAGATTGGTTCTGCAGAAACCCCAGCTGAGAACAAAGCTAGAAGAAGTATCAATCTCTTCATGATTTATCTCCTTTCAAATTAAGATTACAGATTTTCATAGAATTTATGTTCCAGAACGTATTGAGATAATACTTTTGTTCTTTATCAAAGTAGTTGCTAAAATCTTTAAAATGTTTTGGATGAAGCATATAAGCTGTCCATAGAAGTCCAAGAGGAAACTGCTCTGAAGAATAGAAGTTTGAATAAACAGACTTTTCTCCAGAACAGAAAGAAGGTACCACATAAACCCTCTTGTTTTTCACAGCGCTTACATTTTTTAAATCTTTATCGTTGTAAATTTCTTTCGCATTTCCACCAGCCCCTATAAAGATATACTGCGGATTCCACTTTATGATATCCTCTTTGGAAATTTGCCCGAACATACCCTTTACGTTGGATGCCACATCAATCCCACCGGCTAAACTTATCAACTCAGAATCCAGCTTTGCAAATCCTCCACCCGCAGTAAGAGCATTACCAGAAGGCCCTTCTTGAGTGAGATAGAGCACTCTGGGTCTAGACTTTACATCTTTTAAATGTTCTTTAACATAGTCTATTTCTTTTGTATAAAACTCTTCTAATGTGTTTGCTTCTTTTTCGTGGTTCAGAGCTTTGCCTATAGTATCTACATCTTTCAAAAGTCTATTTGTAGTGCAGAATTGTCCACAAAAGCTTATAGTTTTAATACCCATATGCTGTAGTTTTTCGTTGTATATGCCAAAAGGGGCAGTAATAACTAACGAGGGGTTTAGAGCTTTTATGACCTCTAAGTTTGTAACATGAGGATTTCCTATGTCTGTTGTTTTATTGATAAAGTCTGGCTCTTCTTTGAGTATTAGATTTCCTGCAAAAAACGGTACAGATTTTCTGTTCATACCGGGGTATCCCACTATTCCTTTTTGAGCGTGTATCATAAAACAAAATGGAAGTGCCATGGGAAACAAAACTGCGTATCGTGGTGTTTTATGATGCTTCATGGTTGATGGAGTTTCGGGCTTTTGGGAACAGCCTGCTATGACAAATGGTATTAATACAAAGGATATTTTCTTGAAATTCATAATCCGTACTCCTTGAATATTTTTCTGGATTCTTCGCTGTTTGTTATAAAATCAAACAAAAGTTTAGACTCTTCGGTTTTGTTTATAACTACTCCAGCTTGCTCTACTGGTCTATAATAGGTTGTAGGTAATTCCAGATAGTTTGTAGATTTTAAGTTTGCAATTATAAAGGAAAGGGGTAAAAAAGCTATATCTGCTTTTTGATTTTTGTATATTTCTACAACTTCTTTGGGATTCTTGCCGAATATTAATTTATTTTCATTGTATAAATTTGTATTCTTTAAGAACTCATAAGCTGCTTTTCCATAGGGAGCAACGCTTGGGTCTGGCATTGCTATAAGCTGTGATTTTTCTATATCTTCCATGGATGGTTTTCTATCAAAAGCAAACAGACAAAGCCTTCCTCTGGCGTATATTCTTAAATCATGTCCTATGCCTAAATCTTCTAATTCTTTTGCTGATTCAACATCCGCTGATAAAAATATGTCATAAGGTTTTTCACCTGAACTAATGAGTGCATTTTTATAGATTAAACAGTTATCGCCTATCGTAATAGAAGTTGCTATACCTGATCTAAGCACTACCTTATCAATTATGCCTTCCAAATTTGGTGCACAAGCCAGCCTTACCATATTTCACCTCTTATGAGAGTTAGCAAATCCAAACCGTAATATATGTTATTATATTACGTTTGTTCTAAAAAGTCAATAACTATATATATGATGAAATATAACGCTTTACAAAGTAAAAGCTTATAGAGGTTTTATATCAGCTTTAAAATCCATCATCGGAGCTTGGTAAAGGCTTGAGGTAACCAGTATATCAGCACCGGTGGAAGCATATTGTTCTACATTCGATATATTTATGCCACCCGCAGCTAAAATTATCAAATCTGGTCTTATGCTTTTAATATGTTTTACAGCTTTTTCTAAAGTGTCTGGGCTTAATTTATCAAACTGTATCATGTCAACTACATCTATAAATGTGAGAGCTTCTTCTAAAGATGAGACTTCTATGGATATTTTTTGTTCTTTAGCCCTTTGCTTTAGTTTTTTTATCGCTGTTAATAAATCGTCGGTAGTTTTGAAAAATGCCTTGTGTTGATCAAAGATTAATACACTCTCAGAAAGTCCAAGCCTGTGTGGCAATGCTCCACCTGTTATGATGGCTTTTATAGCCAGACTTTTGTTAAAACCTATTAGCTTTCTTGTGGTGACCACTTCTATGTCTTCTCTTATTTTCTTTGCTCTACTTACCATCTCATATGTTTTTGTAGCTATTCCAGACATATACTCTACTAGGTTTAAACAGATTTTCCAGGCTTTATGTACATCTTTTGCATTGCCAAAAGCTTCAAAAAATATTTCATTGGATTTTATAACTGATCCGGAAGGTTTTATATATCTTACATCCAAGTTTAACTTCTTAGCTATCCTTGAAGCCTCTTCCGTACCACACAAAACACAATTATCCTTTCTGCTAGATATGGTAATAACTGCCTCAGATTTTATATCTAATAGCTCTGTAGTTATATCCCAGTAGGGTAAATCGTCTTTTATAAGTCTGTCTAGCTCTTCTTCAGTTATATAAATCATAAATAAGCCGCGGCTTTACGCCGCGGCCTATGATTTTTAATACTAATTACTTCTTCTTACCAGCAGCTTTTTCGTGGGCTTTTTTGGCTGTTTTGGCAGCAGCCTTCTTAGCATGGTGAGGAGCATGTGAGTGGGTTTCTACTGGTTTGCCGTTCAGTATACATAGAGGATTGCGTTTTCTGTCCTTGTATTTGAGTGTCCAGTAAACAAACTCGCGTCTTGCCCTTGCTCTTTCGGCTGGTGTGAGGTGTACTAAGTATCTTAGTCTCATACCCACTCTCAATATCCATGGGTCTCTACCTATAGCTCTTCTGTTTAGATCGTATATGGACGGCCAGTACACTTGAGTACCGTAAATCTTTTGAGCTATTGTGGATAGAGTATCACATGGTTTTACTCTGTAGTAGCCATACATGGCATGTGGTCTTACTACAGGTTTGCTTACTGGTGGAGGTGGGGGTGGTGGAGTTTCGGTAGCTGGTGGTGGAGGTGGT
>CAYFGH010000092.1:0-4460 GCA_964342735.1 uncultured Aquificaceae bacterium | reverse complement strand
CATTCCAAGGCAATAGGTGTGGGCACCAAAGAAAAGCTTATGGGTGTATTCTATCTTGAGGATGCTTTGAGCCATTATGCGATAGATTTTATCAAAAGCCTGAAACAAAGACATAAAATGATAATACTCTGTTCTGGGGATACAAAATCAAACGTTGAAAGTGTTGCAAAAACCCTCGGTATAGACACTTACTATCACTCTATGAGCCCTGTGGACAAGTCAAACCTTATAAAGGATTTAAAAGCCAAGAACCATATAGTCTGTATGATAGGGGATGGTATAAACGACGCAAAGGCCATGGCTCTGGCTGATGTGGGTATTGCTGTATCAAAGGCTCTTGATGCTGCTAAAGTGAGCACAGATATAGTGATATCCTCTGGTGGTCTTGAAAAGATAATATATTTGCTGGATCTTTCTGATAAGTTCATGAAAAACGTTAAGGAAAATCTGTTCTGGGCTTTTGGTTACAACACCCTTATGATACCTTTTGCAGCGGGGCTTTTTTCAAAGTACGGGCTTTATATAGCGCCGGAGTTTGCCGGGCTTTTGATGGGATTTTCTTCGGTGAGCGTGGTATTAAACGCCATGAGGCTTTCAAAAGCTTAAAAAATTTAAAGTTTCAGGGCTTTTAGTATATTGAGGGTGGCTTTTGATCTGTTTAGTGTGTAAAAATGAATATGTCTAACGCCGTTTTTTATAAGGTCTTCACACTGATTTATGGCTATTTCAACGCCTTTTTTTATCACATCCTCTTCGCTTAAATTCTCTAAGGCGTCTGTGATATAAGAGGGTATTGTGGCACCGCACATGCTTGCAAACTTAGATATCTGTTTTATGTTTGTAATGGGCATGATGCCCGGGATTATAGGAATATCTATGTTTGCTTTGTGGCATAAGTCTAAAAACTCATAGTAGTAACTGTTGTCAAAAAACATCTGGGTGATGGCAAAGCTTGCCCCAGCTTCCACCTTTTGTTTGAAATACTTTATCTCCCATTCCATGTTTGGGGATTCTGGATGGCCCTCTGGATAGGCGGCTACCCCTATACAAAACTCCTCATCAAAATGCTCTTTTATAAGCTCTATGAGTTCTTTTGCGTGAGTACATCCTCTTCTTTCGCCGTTTTTTGGTATATCTCCTCTTAAGGCAAGTATGTTGTCTATGTCGTTTTTTCTATAAAAGCTTAAAAACTCTAAAAGCTCATCCTTTGTATGAGCTATGCAGGTAAGATGCGCCATAACGTTTAGCTTCAGGGTGTTTTTTAGCTCCAGCACCGTTTCTTTCGTATACTCTATGGGTGGTTTTTGTGCGTTCTGGTATCCACTGGCACCATGGGTTACCGATACAAAAATGGGGTTATAGCCTGAAAGCTCTCTGGCGGTCTCTAAAAGGATGTCTTTGTCTTTTTGGTTCTTGGGCGGGAAAAATTCAAAGGATACCCCCCTTTTTTCTTTTAAAAGCTCTATAATCTTCATATCATCATCTGAAGGCTTTCTTTGTAGATTTGTTTGAAATCGCTTGCAGCTTTTTTTACATCCTCAAAACCAAGTATGGCTGATACCACAGCTACGCCTTTTACCTTGCACTTTAACACATCTTTAAGGTTGTAGTGTGTGATGCCACCTATGGCGATGATGGGTATAGAGGTGAGGTTTACAGCTTTACACAGCGCTTCTAAACCAGCGTATTTGTAATCCTTTTTGGTCTGTGTGTGGAAAACAGAACCAAAGCCTATATAGTCTATTGGCATATTCATAGCATCTTTTAGCTGTTCTAGGTTGTTTACCGAATACCCTATTATCATATCCTCTGGGACTATCTTTCTACAAACATCTGGTGGCAAATCCTCCTGTCCCACATGCACCCCATCTGCCTTTATCGCTATGGCCAGATCCACCCTGTCGTTTACTATAAGAGCCACCTTGTTTTGACGTGTGATGTCTCTTAATACTAAAAGCTCTTCATACATCTGTCTGGAGGGCTTGTTTTTGAACCTGTACTGGATGGCGCTTACCCCGCCTTCTATGGCCTGTTCCAGGGTTCTTACCACATCCCTGTCTATAAAAAATGCATCGTCTGTCACTAAATATATGCTGAAGTTAAAATCCTTAAACATAGCAATTATTATAATATAATTTTTCTATGTATTTGGCTTTTAGGATATTTAAAAACCCTTATCTAAACGCTATTTTATTTACAGTCTTATGCTTTTTACCCATTTATCTTTCTAAAAGCCCAAAAACCTTTGAAGGTATAAAGCTTGAAAAGGTAGATATAAGAAATGTTGCGCCACAAAAGGGTAAAACCACAGATATCATCTACACCGTTTTATCCTCAGACCCCAAAACGCTAAACCCCGTGCTTGCTCAGGAGACCTCTTCTACGGATGTGATAGCCCCTCTTTTTAACGGCCTTACAAAGCTTGATTTAAAAGACATGAGCGTCAAACCGGAACTCGCTTCCTCCTGGAAGGTGCTAAACGATGGTAAAACTTACATAGTTTATCTTAAGAAGGGCTTACGCTGGTCTGATGGAAAACCTCTCACCGCCTACGATGTGGTCTTTACCTACAACGACATATATTATAACCCTCACATTCCAAACTCCATAAAAGATACGCTCTCGGTGAATGGAAAACCCTTTAAGGTAAAAGCCCTAAACAAATATACGGTAGAGTTTGATTTGCCTCATAAGTTTGCACCCTTTTTGCAGGCCATAAGCGCTCCCATATTGCCAGAGCATATATTGGAAAAACCTGTAAAAGACAACACCTTCACCACCTTCTGGAACGTATCCCAGAAACCTTCTTTGATAGTGGGTTCTGGTCCTTACAGGCTGATAAAATACGTAAAAGGTCAGTATGTGGAGTATGAGAGAAACCCCTTTTATTATAAAAGCTCAAAAAACCTCCCTTACATAAAACGTATAAAGGCTTTTATAATCCAAGATAGAAATATATCCCTCATGCAGTTTTTAGAAGGGGATATCGCTTATGTTGGGTTGTCCCCCGACGATCTTTCTTATTTTGCCCTCAGTAAACCAAAAACTCCTGTGGTGGTGTATGACCTTGGGGATACGCCCACTACGACCTTTATCACCTTCAACCAGAACCCTCACGCTGATATACCAAAATACAAATTAAGATGGTTTCAAAATAGGCTATTCAGAGTGGCTATATCCTACGCTATAGATAGAAAGGCTATAGTTTCTATGGTTTATAACAACATGGCAAGCCCCCTTTACAGCCCCATCACACCCGCCAACAGGCCCTATTATAAGAAGGGTTTATTTAAGACCTATCCTTTTGATCTATCAAAAGCAAAGAAACTTCTTTTGAAAGCGGGATTTTATTATAAAAATGGCAAGCTTTACGACAAATATGGCCACAGGGTGGAGTTTAGCCTCATCACAAACTCAGATGCTCAGGACAGAAAATATATAGGTGCTATCATAAAAGAGGATCTTGAGAAAATCGGTATAAAGGTGATATTTCAGCCCATTGATTTTAACTCTTTGGTATCCAAGCTCACCACCCCACCTTACAAATGGGAAAGCGTGCTCATCGGGCTTACTGGCTCCATCGACCCAAACGATGGGAAAAACGTCTGGTATTCAAGCGGGTCTTTACACATATGGCATCCTCTGGAGAAAACCCCAGCCACCATCTGGGAAAAAGAGGTTGACAGGCTCTTTGACGAAGGGGTAAAAACCACGGATATAAAAAAGCGTATAGATATATATAGAGCTGCTTTTTACCTTATCCAGTATTACGAACCCATGATATTCATAGCAACACCCAAAAGCTTTATCGCCTCAAAGGATTATATGAAAAACTTTTATCCTACCGTATGGGGCTTTTACAAAAAAGATTACATGTATAAGATTGACAAAGGTTTTTGATTGTATTATCATATTCACATTATGCAACAAGAGAAAAAGTACGGTGAGATTGAGATAGAAAAAGCCTCTCTGGAGCCCTGGGAAAACCCCGCCAGAGAAAACGATTACATCATAGAGATGTCTTTTCCAGAGTTTAGCTGTCTCTGTCCAAGGTCTGGTTATCCAGATTACGCCACCATCAAGATCAGATACATACCAAACGAGTATATAGTAGAGCTAAAATCTCTAAAACTCTGGCTAAACTCCTTCAGAAACCAATACATTTCTCACGAAGCAGCCACCAACACCATCTACAACAAGCTCTTTGAGCTTTTAAAACCAAAATTCTTAGAGGTGATAGGAGATTTTCATCCGAGGGGAAACCTTCACACTGTAGTAAGAGTAAGGTCTGACAAAAAATATGATTAGATGATTATAAAAGGTGTTTACTTAGATAAGTCAGTTTTCCTTAAAAAGCTAAAAGACTCTTTTGAGATATTAAGTTATCAGGAGAACGTAGACTATACCATAAACGTCTTGCCACCCAGCGATGTCCTTGTTTTACTGAAAGACATAAGTCT
>CAYFGH010000091.1:0-4471 GCA_964342735.1 uncultured Aquificaceae bacterium | reverse complement strand
ACCTCTTTTTGGGTGGTAATGGCGTATTCGGTAAGTTCCAGGTTTAGCTTTATCCCTTTCTCGTTGCAAAGGACTATAAGCTCTTTCAAGAGTTTTACCGCAGTTTCATTAGACAGAGAAGGTGGGTATATGTTCATATAAAACTCGTCTGTCAGGGCTTTTATTTTATCTATATTTTTTATTATGTTTGTCATGACAGCGATATCAAGCTCTATCATCTTGTGTTCTCTCTGGAGGATGTTTATAAACTTATAAGCGGGTACATACTCATCACCGCGCTTTACCCTTGCCAGTATCTCAAAAAATCTCTTGTTTAAATTAGCATCGTATATCCACTGGATAAAAAGATCTATATCTTTGCTGGCAACTTTTTCCAGCACGGCTCTTTTTATGCTTATCTCTTCTTTTACTCTTAATAACACTTCGTATTTTCTCTCGCTAACATTTACAACCACTAAAGGAGAACCTTCCGCCTTTGAGCTTGCCCTTGCCTCTTCCTTTAATATGTTTATAATCTCTGCAATCTCTTCCTGTGTCAGCTCAAACAGATCTTCAGGTTCAAACTTGTATATGTGAAATATTGTCTTTCGTTCTAAGTCTAGTACTTCCATACTCAATTTCTCTGATAGAGCCTCTATATCTTTTAAGAGGTTTTCATATTTTTCCCTGTAAAGATAGAGCTCGTCGTTGTTTGTAAAAGCGTAAACAACATTTTCAGATTCGGTAAAATAAAGAAAGTCAAAATCGGCTGAGTATTTCATAAGGATATCTCTCAAGCTGGCCATTATGAACTCGTAGTTTTTGGTAATCTCTTTTGATGAAGAGACTGTCATAAGAAACACCTTGTGTCTGTGTTTTTTGCTCTTTAGAACCTCGGATAAAAGCCTTTCTTTGTTGTCTTCCCAGTATTTGGAAGCAAGCTGATAATTGTATATCATCTTGTAAAGAGAATTTACCAGAGCAGTTGCGGTGGATATTGCTCTGGAGTACTGCTTTGACTGATAATATCTTATCAGCTGGTCCATATAATCGTGGACTACCTTGTGAATGGCCATCGTTTCTGTTTTCAGAGCCTCATTTCCAAATGTCATTATGTCAAAACCGATTCCCTGAAGAAGCTTACCTATCATGCAATCTATATGAGTTTCAAGGGACTTGTCTGTATAGCATTGAAAGTCACCATCGTTATTTATCCGGCAATAGGCGCATATGTTTTCAAAAACATCAATCAGGTTTCTTAGCTTTCTGGTGAGGCCTTCTTCAAAGAACTGGTCGTAGGCTGAGCGAAACCTCAACGCCCTTCCAACTGATATAAAATCAAAAACGGAATCTATGATTCCCTTTATATACTCTTTGGCGGTGGTTTGTTCTAAAAGCTCTTTTACACTCAAGATGGTAAACTCCTCCAAACCAAGCTCTTCTTTGAACTCCCTTAAAAGGTTCGTATAGATATCTATAGATTCAAACATCGCTCTATGGTTTATACCCAAAAGCCAGTGTCTTCTTGCTATCTCATCAAGAGCCCTGAAACCGCTTGCGATATTGTTATGCTGTATATCGTTTAATATGGTATAAAGCACTTCGCTCTGTCTTTTAACAAGACCCTGGATAGTGTGATGGGATTTGAAAAAATCGCTGGCATGATAATCTTTCAAAAGCTTGGAATAAAACTCATAAAATATCCTGTTTGATATCTCTAAGAAGCGACTTTTCTCTACCAAATCTTTCGGCTTTGTTTTATCCATAACTAACCTCTTTTATTATAACACCACTACCCTGTTTCTTCCGCTTCTTTTTGCTTCATAAAGAGCATCATCCGCTCGTTTTAAAAGTGTTTCTTCCGTGTCGTCTTTTTTCAAAGACGTTACACCAAAAGAGCACGTCACTTTCAAACCCTGCTCAAAAGTATAGTTTTCTATATTTTTTCTGAGCCTTTCGGCTAAGGCTTCTGCATTCTTTAACGGGGTGTCTGGTGCCACTATAACAAACTCCTCACCGCCATACCTTGCAAATATATCTTTATCTCTTATACTTGAAGACACTATCTTTGCCACGGTTTTAAGCACCATATCTCCCACATCATGCCCGTAGGAGTCGTTTATATGTTTGAAAAAATCCACATCAAACATTATAACGCTGAGCGGTCTATCGTAGGCTTTGGCAAGGTATATATACTCTTTTAGCTTGTCTTCCAAGCATCTTCTGTTGCAGACCCCCGTAAGCGGGTCTTTTGTGGAAAGCTCTTCAAAGTATTTTATTATCTTTGCTTCTTCGGTGATATCCTGCATCGTGCAGAGAATGAGAATCTCATCGCCGTGGTTTATCCTGTCCATACTCAGTTTTAGAGCTACGCTGTCATGGTTTTTAAGTGCTACATTGCCTATCGTGTAAAAACTTCCTTCATCTGATATAATCTTTCTAAAATATTCCCTTATCTGCTCTTTCTGGTTTTCATCTAACAGAAGGAAATCGTTACAGCTTTTTATATCCTCGCTTTTTGTCATGGCCTCAAAGTATCTATTTTTATATGTAATTTCAATCTCTAAAGCCTCTAAGTTTTTCACCCTGAACATTATGGCACCAAAGTTTGCCTTATCCAGTATGCTTTCTAATATTTTGTTCTCCTGAATGAGCATATCCCTCATCCGTTTTTCTGGTGTTATGTTTATAAAGCTAAATATCGCCACATCTTTATCGTTTATATCTTTTATTACAATTAAAGAGCCTTTGACGCTTATTATGTGATTTTTACTATCTATTAAATTAAACTCCTGCAAGATAAGAGATTTCCTGTCTGTGAAGACTTCTATAATATCTTTTGCGTGTGCTGGTGAAAATATATCAAAGACGCTTATCTTGTTTATATCCTCTTCTTTATATCCTAAAAGCTCAAAAAAGTATTTGTTGGCATAGTAAACGCTGTCCATATCAAATACGAAAACCCCTATCTGGGTGTTTTCCACCACATCCTTGAAAAGCTCGTTTTTATACTCCAGCTCCTTTCTTATGCTTATATCTTTTATGGCGTTTTGTATCCTTTCTCTAAGCTGTATCATGAAAGACTGATAATCTATAAAGTAATCTTTTGAACCTGAACACATGCATATCACACCAAGAGGCCTGTCATCCTTTAATATGGGAAGCGAAAGAGTTGAAACGATATTCTTTGATGACAGTCTTTCTCTTACAAATTCATTTTTTATCTCTTTTATATCTTTATTATAATGTATCGGGCTTTTGGTATTAAAAGCATCAAACACTGGAAAACCTTCCTGTAGCTCATCAGAATGTTCTAAACAGCTTTTTGAAGGGGAGCTCAACATGGTTTTACCTTCTTTGTTTATCGCCAGGCATATATGTTCTGATATACCTTCTTTTTTTAAAAGCTCAAAAACTTTTTCTAAAAACTCATCTTCGTTACGCACCTGAGCTGATGCGTCTTCAAGCTCTTTTAAAAGATTTAAAAAACTCTTTGTAAGCTCTTCTTTTGTGACATCGTAAACCATGCAAAGAATGTATCTTTTACCATCCAGAAAAATAGGGGACATGTAAACCTCTACATCCTTCACATCGCCAGATTTAAGCCTGTGTTTGAACCTGAACCTGCTTATACCCTCTTCCAGGGTTTTTGATACGATGCTTTTCACTTTCTCCTCGCCCAGGGTATTTATCTGCCAGCATTTTAAGGATGTTATTTCCTCTTTGGTATATCCATAAAATTCAAGGGCTGATGTATTGGCGTTTGCTATCTGGTAAGTCTCTGGGTCCAGTAGAAGGATGGGTATGCTGTGGCTTTCCATCAGCGTTCTGTAAAACTCCCTCTCATGCTTTAAGCTGTATAAGGTTATGGCGGTGAGTATCAATATATTTAAATATCTCATGCGCCAGTATATGCCGTAAAGATTTTTAACATCCTTTTCTTTTATAAGCTTATAATAGTAAACAGCTATATAATGAAGGGTATAATGAGCCTTGTGTATATCTTTCCTTACATAATCCTCCACCGGAGCTTTCTCTATCTCCTCATAAACCGAACAGGCTCTGGGATCTAAGAATATGGAAGGGATTTCATTGAGCTCTACGTAATCTTTTTTAATAGCATCTTTAAAATGTGCGCTTGGCTTTAGAATCTCTGGGAGTATATCCTCTGTATACAAAGTGGATTCAAGATCATCGGATTCCTGTGAACACCTTATAGCATAACCTCTTGCTATAGCGTTTTCAAGGGTATTAAAAAATGCGCTTATATCATCATACGTTTCTTCCGTCAGCTTTTGCTCTTTAAGGAGCTTTTTAATGACGTTGTTCTTTATAATCTCCAGATTGTGCAACAGATAAGATATATGGGTTTTACCATAGGCTTTATGGCCTATCTTTTCATAAGACTCCTCATCTATAACCCTTGTGTTTAGATAATCGTTTATAATCTTCTCAAGCTCATCTTTCAAAATGCAGTCTAAATTCTCCATAA
>CAYFGH010000090.1:2220-4572 GCA_964342735.1 uncultured Aquificaceae bacterium | reverse complement strand
TGCAAGAGTCCTACCTTACCCGGCAACACCTCTACAAACACACCGTAGTTTTCAACCCTTATGACCTTACCTTCGTAAACACCGCCTACTTCTACCTCTTTTACAAGGGAGTTTATGTATTCTATAGCCTTGTCTATGGCTTCTAACGTTGGGGCGTTTATGTATGCGTTGGCACCATCTATCCACACGCTGGCACCAAACTGCTCTTTCATATATTTTATGTTTTTACCCGCAGGTCCTATTATAAGCCCCGCTTTATCCTCTGGAATCTTTATCACCTGAGCTTTTGGAGCGTATTTTGATACCTCTTTTCTTGGCTCTGGTATCGCTTCATATAGTTTATCCAGTATGAACATCCTAGCTTCTTTAGCCTGGTTTAGGGCTTTTGTCATTATATCTTTGCTGAGCCCCTTTATCTTTATATCCATCTGAAGGCTCGTTACACCGTCTCTTGTGCCGGCCACCTTGAAATCCATATCCCCAAGGTGATCTTCATCCCCCAGTATATCTGTAAGTATCACAAAGTTATCACCATCTTTTATAAGTCCCATCGCTATGCCGGCTACATGTTTTCTCATAGGCACACCAGCATCAAAAAGCGCCAGTGAACCAGCACAGACTGTAGCCATAGAGCTTGAGCCGTTTGATTCTAAAATATCAGACACCACCCTTATGATATAGGGAAACTCCTCTTCTTTTGGAAGCATGGGTTCTAATGCTCTTTCTGCCAGAGCCCCGTGACCTATCTCCCTTCTTCTGGGTGGTCCCCAGGGTCTTGCCTCACCGGTGCTAAAAGGCGGAAAGTTGTAATGAAGCATAAACCTTTTGAAGGTCTCGCCTTCAAATATCGTCTCCACAAGCTGAGCCTCGTCTTTTGGAGCAAGGGTCACCGTTGCAAGAGCCTGAGTCTGTCCCCTTGTAAACACCGCTGAACCATGAGGTCTTTCTAAAGGATGAATCTCTATGCTTATAGGTCTTATATCCGTTTCTTTTCTACCGTCTATACGCTTTTTATATCTTAGAATCTGATCTCTCATCAGTTTGCTTTCCAGTTCTTTGAAAGAGACCACGAGGTCAAACTCCTGCTCTTTTGGTATGCCGAGGATCTCCATGGCCTGTAAGAAAACGTCTTTTAGCGCCTTTGTCCTCTGTTTTTTATCTTCTATGTTAAAAGCCTCTAAAATTTTTGGAGATGCAAACTCCTCCAGCTGTTTGTAAAGCTCTTCGCTAAGCCCCACATGGCCTATGGGTTTTTTCTCCGGTTTTAGATTCTGTACCAGCTCTTCTTGAGCTTTTATGAGAGGTTGACCCTTTTCAAGGCCAAAGAAAAGAGCATCCAAAAGCACACTTTCTTCTATCTCTTTAGCTCCACCTTCTACCATCACTATGGCATCTTTTGATATAGCCATTACGATGTCTATATCGCTGTTTTTACGCTGTTCGTACGTGGGGTTTATAACAAACTCACCATCCACTCTGCAGATTCTCATGCCGGCTATCGGTCCTTCAAAAGGCACAGACGAACACATCAGCGCTGCGGAAGCACCGGTTATGGCCAGCACATCTGGATCGTATTTATCATCTGCTGATAGAGTAAGGCACGTTACCACCACCTCGTTTAAAAAGCCTTTCGGCATCAGAGGCCTTAAAGGTCTATCTATAACCCTTGAAACAAGCACCTCTCTGTCGGTGGGTTTGCCCTCTCTTTTTATAAAACCGCCCGGTATTTTACCCCATGCAAAGGAGCGTTCTCTGTAATCCACAGACAAAGGAGCAAAATCTATACCACAAAGGGGTTCATCGGAGGTGCAAACAGTTACGAGTACCTTTGTATCCCCCTGCGATATAAGGGCGCTGCTGTCTGCCTGATGAGCGTATTTGTTTATCTCTATATATACAGGTTCTTGGTTTTGTATATCAGCTTTTACCATCATATCAGTTCTTTACTCTTAGATTTAATTTTTCTGTCACCTCTAAATATTTGGCGTAATTTTTTCTCTTTAGATAATCAAGCAAAGCCTTTCTCTTGTTCACCATAGCTATGAGGCCACGTCTGGAATGAAGGTCTTTCTTGTTTTTCTTCATATGTTCTGTGAGCTTGTTTATACGCTCTGTCAGTATAGCTATCTGAACCTCTGGTGAACCGGTATCCTTCTCATGATGCTGAAAACTTCTTATGAGTTCCCATTTTCTCTCTTTTAAAATAGGCATATCTAAACCTCCATAATCTTCGTTGTAAGCGGGTCCGGAGGGAGTCGAACCCCCGGCCTAGGGATTAGAAATCCCTTGCTCTATCCAACTGAGCTACGGACCCTTCTAAATTTATATATTATATCAAAATCTTAAAATTTT
>CAYFGH010000090.1:0-2120 GCA_964342735.1 uncultured Aquificaceae bacterium | reverse complement strand
AATTCACACCACCACCCTCTTTACCCTTTTTCCTATTCTGCACATGAGCTCATAGGGTATTGTTTTTACTATCCTGGATGCCATGGAAAACGTGTTTTCTTCGTTTACAAAATCTACGTAATCTCCCACTTTTATATCTAAGCCGTCTGGCAGTTCAAACATAGTCATGTCCATCGTGACAGCGCCCACCATTTTTAGCTTGACGCCTTTAAAATCAAAATACCACGTGTTGGCAAGGGGCTTTGGTATGCCATCCGCATAACCCATAGATACCACACCTATAACAGCATCCTTTGACAGCGTATAAGTCCCCCCGTAGGATATCTTATCGCCTTTTTTGAAGGCTTTTAGAGATATCACCCTGGTTTTTAACCTGTATATAGGTCTTACAGGCACATCAAAGTCCTCTGAGGGCTTCTCGCCGTATATGGCAAGCCCTATCCTGACACATGTGGTAAAATCAATATCATACATAAGCCCTGCCGAGCTCTGAAGGTGAATCTCTATATCCTCTCGTTTGAAGCTTTTAAGAATATCTTTAAATTTATTTATCTGATAAAGACTGTATTCTTTGTCCAGAGGAGATGCAAGATGGGTAAGCACCCCTTTTAGACGTGGATGAGTGGCTATATCGGTATCTGGTTCAAAAAACCCAAGCCTTCCCATCCCGGTATCAAACTTCACATGGAAATCTATACCTTTATCCTTTATCATATCAAACTGATATCTGCTTGACACCACAGGGGTTATATTGTATTGGACGACATACTCTAAATCTTCTTTATCAAGGACACCACCAAGCACCAGCACAGGTTTTTTGATACCTGCCTCTCTTAGCTCTATTCCCTCTTCAACACAGGCCACCGCAAAAGCTTTTATATAGGGGCTTTCATCAAGGACTTTTGATATCTCAATACTTCCCATCCCGTAAGCGTTTGCTTTTACCACAGCTATTATGGGCTTTCTCGCTTTTTTATAGATATTTTCTACGTTGGTTTTTATGTTTTCTTTTAAAAGCTCTAAAACTATTCTCATTTTACTATTTTACACATCTTCACAAAAGCATCTATACCCATCCTGGATAAGGACTTGTTTATAACCCCGCCTTTGCAGGCAATCCCGCAGGCATCTATAAAAAGTTTTGTGCTTTTAGAATTAGATTTTATAATCTTTGAAAGCTCGTTTTCAAAATCCTCACAGGAGGACATGTTGTGTTTCTGACCAAAGTTTGCACAGGATTCCAAAAACACCCCGTAAACATCACACCTGTCCAGGGCAAAAGAAAACCCGTATATAAGAATTAGGGCTAAAAGCACTTTACTCATAAACGTAAACACCTATGTTAAACCTGCTGGCGGTTTTTAAAAACCTTTCTTTATCCACCACGTAAACCTTGCCCTTTTGAAAGGCTATGGCTTTTGCCCTGGCGCTTCTGGCAACGTTTAAAGTATCAATGCCTATAGTGGGTACATCTATCCTGAAATCCTGATTGGTTCTTGCGGATTTTATGATGACGCTGTCTTTGCCGGCTATCTCAAAAGCCCTGCTGATGGTCTTGTCTGTTCCTTCCATAGCCTCTATGGCCACCACAGCTTTTTGTTTTACCACGATGGTTTGTCCTATATCCATATCTGCAATTTTTTTGGCTATATCTATTCCAAACATGATATCCTCTAGCGTCTCGCTGTCTATCTTTACATCGTTTAAAAGCCCTTCTTTGTCTATTAGTAGCTCTTCAAGGTATGGTTTTGGATCTATAAAGCTAAACCCCTGTTCTTCCATAAAAGCCATAAACGCTTTTATTATGCTGGATGGTTTTTTATCCTTTAAGGATGCAAGTATTGATATCGCTTTTATATCGTACTGTCTTGGGTCTAAGCTAAGCTTATGTTCAAACTTTCCAAGCATAACTATGCTATCTACGTTTTTTGATTTTAAAATATCCACCAGCTTGGATATCTTACCAACAGGTATATAAGCATCCGCCTCTATGTTTGTGATGTCTTTTGCCCCTATCGTAAAAACATCTACGCCCTTTTGCTTTGCGCTTTTTCTAAAAACCTCAGGAAGCTCTCCAGCGCCCGCTATCAGGCCAATTTTCATTTTACATATTATATCAT
>CAYFGH010000089.1:0-4634 GCA_964342735.1 uncultured Aquificaceae bacterium | reverse complement strand
ACCACCTACTATGACGATATCGTACTTTAACATACAAATATTATATATGAAAATATAAAAAAGCTACTGAGATTGATTGTTGTTTTCTATGTTCCACTTGTTTTCGAATTGCGGGTTTGGTTTCTCATATTGAGCCAAAGTGGTAAGTTCGCTTCCTTTTATGTTTAAAATTGTTATTTCAACCCTCCTGTTCATTGCTTTGTTTTGCGGTGTGGTGTTTGGAACCAGAGGATGATACTGTCCATACCCTGCTATTTTTACCTTAGATGGGTCAAAGCCTTTTGCTATGAAATACTTTGCCACAGAGGCAGCTCTATCTGCGGACAGTTCCCAGTTTGATGGAAATATGGGAGTGTGTATAGGGGTATCGTCGGTATATCCATCCACCTCTATCGGGTTTGGTAAACTGGATATGATTTTGTAAATAGCATCCAGAAGTGGATAGTATTTTGGATCTATATCGGCGCTTCCGCTTTTAAAAAGTATAGTATCTTGAAGTATGAGTTTTATACCCTCTGGCACCAGCTTTACTTTAAACTTTCCTTCCAAGCCTTCTTTTTTGAGCATCTCCTCTATTTTTTTTAATTGCATATTTATATACTGCCCTTTCTGGGTGAGCTGGACTTTTGGAAGCACCGGCTCTGGTAATATCTGTGCTGGCAGTGTTTGTTCAAAAGGAAGTATCCTCATACCCATAGCTTTTGCAAAAGCCTCAGCGTATATAGGTATGGCTTTAGCCCCCCTCATTATGGCATAAAGCGCTATGAAAAGCGCCAGTAAAAGCGTTAAAAAATCAGCGTATGGTATAGCCCATTTTTCTGAGGCTTCTTCGGGACATTTATGCTTTTTAGCCATAATTGTTATACGTAAGCATTCAATTTTTCTTCTATGAGCCTTGGGTTTTCGCCCTTGGCTATGAGCCTTATGCCCTCTATGGTCATATAACCAGCCATCACTATCATATCAAGTTTTGTCTTTGATTTTCTACCCCATGGCCCAAAAACAAGGTAAGAACTCGTTATGCCGTAGACCGTTGCAACGAAGGCTGTGGATATACCTTCCGCCAGTTTGTTTGGGTCGTTTAACTGCGTAAGAGCGTGCATGAGTCCAAACACAGCTCCTGTAAGCCCCATCGTTGGTGAAGTTTCTGAACAGGTTTTCCAGTATTCAACCCCTATTTTGAGCTCCTCCTCTTCTTTTGCCAGTTCTGCTTCTAATATAGAAACTATAGTTTCTTCATCCATACCAAGCACCATGAGTTCAACACCCCTTTTTATAAGAGGGTCCTTTATTTCATCTATGCTCGATTCAAGGCTGAGTATACCCTCTTTACGGGCTTTGTTGGCTATTTCTATGAGCTCTTCCTTGGTTTTTTCTGGATTTACCACGCTACCGCTAAATACCATTTTTAGAGCTTTTATTATATATCCTATCTTGCCTGCTGGTATAGAACCAAGAACCCCTAAAAGGGTGGATGGTACCACTATCAAAAATGCGGGTGGTTGTATTAGTATGGCCAGATGCGCTCCATCCAGGAATGCTCCTAAAAGCAACGTGCCAAAAGCTAAAAACCCTATTATAGAGAATATATCCATACTCTACCTACGTATCGGTAAATTTCTCCAATATTTTAAATATATCACTTTTTTTGGTTCTAAAGGATGCTTTGTTGCAAATTACCTTTGCATAAGAGTCAAATATTTCTTCCATGATCGTAAGGCCATTTTCCTTGAGCGTTTTACCTGTTTGCGTTATATCTACTATGTAATCGCTGAGACCTATTATGGGGGCTATCTCTACAGAGCCGTTTAGTTTTATGATGTTTATAGAAACATCCTTTTCTTCAAAGAACTTTTTTGCAATGTTGACATACTTTGTGGCTATCTTTGTAAAATGAAGCATCTTGTAATCCTCAAGCTTTTCTGGTTTACCCGCCACCACCATCTTGCATTTTCCTATATCTTTTAAGTCCAGCAGTTCATATACATCTTTTGGCTCTTCTTTTAATACATCTAAACCCACCACTCCCAGATCCGCTGCCCCTTGCTCTACATATGTGGCCACATCCGCTGGTTTTACCGTTAAAAACCTAAAATCCTCTTTATCGGTTATGAGTTTTCTGCTCTCTTCTAAAGGGGTAGATATTATGTTTTTTTTTACTAAAAGCTCCGATACCTCTTCTAAGAGTCTTCCTTTTGGAATAGCTATTCTAACCATCAAATTCAGGTTTTAACCTTATAAGCACTTCACCGGGATTTATAACCTCTCCTATTTCTACGAGGATCTCTTCCACCTGGCCATCTATGGTGCTTTTTATCTCGTTTTCCATCTTCATAGCCTCTACTATGAGTAGCGTATCTCCTTCTTTGACTCTATCTCCTATGCTTACTTTTATGTCTACCACCTTGCCGGATATGTTTGATGATATATCGCCAATATCCTGTGCCTTGGGTCTTTTGGGTTTGACCGATACTCCTTCTGGGATATCTCCAGTCTGAACTTTATGCTGTGATACAGATATCTCTCTTATAGGTTCTATAGCCACTTCCTCTAACTGGTCGTTTATTCTTACAAAGAATATCTTTCTGTCTTTTGATATGCTTTCTCTTCCTACTATCTTTATATTGAACTGTTCACCGTGAACAGCTATGTTGAACTCCACGGGTGCATTTTCGTTACAATCGCTGTAAGCATATTCTATTTCTCTTTGTACCAGCCCTTTTTCGAACTTCTCTCTCCACTCGAAAAACTCTTTCGCTACCACCGGCAGTATTGCATAAGATAGTACGTCCTCTTCGTTTCTTGCTCCGGCATCGTAAGCTTCTTTTCTTATCTCATCTAGCTCATTTTTAAGAAGGTCCGCCGGTCTTATATCAAAATACGTTTTGTCTTTTTCATCTTTTAGTATAAGCTCCATGATCTCTGGTTTTATGGGGGCTGGTGGTCTTCCATACAAACCTTTCACATAATCTTTTATCTCCTTGGTAACCACTTTGTAGCGCTCTCCGTTTACCACATTTAAGAAAGCCTGGGAGCCTACCATCTGGCTTGTGGGTGTTACAAGAGGAGGGTATCCAAGATCCTCTCTTACCCTTGCCACTTCTTTCAAAACCTCTTCAAGCTTGTCTTCTAAGTTTTGCTCTTTTAGTTGGCTTATAAAGTTACTTATCATGCCACCCGGTACTTGGTGTGTTAAAACGGATACGTCTGGATAAGGGGGGAGCGTATCGTATTTTCTATACTTTTTTCTAATCTCTTTAAACGTGTTGCCGGCTTCTTCGTAAAGCACCTGATCTACATCTATCTGATATCCAAACTCTTTGAACACATATATCATGGTCTCACCAGAAGGGTGAGATGTCTGAGAGGACAGGCTGTAAAAGGCTGTATCAAACATTGTGGCTCCTGCTTCAAGGGCTTTTAGCTGAGCCATGTTTGCCAGTTCTGCAGTGGTCTGAGTATGTATGTGTATTGGAAGTTTAAATTCCTGTTTCAGGGCTTTTACCAGATCGTAAGCCATCTTAGGTGTAAGGATTCCCGCCTGGTCCTTTATAGATATGATATCTATACCCATATTCACCAGGTCTTTGGCTATGTTTACATAGTATTCCACCGTATGCACAGGGCTTGTGGTATAAGACAGGACACCTTTTACTATGGCGTTTAGACTCTTGGCAGTTTCTATGGCTTTTCTCATATTTCTAACGTCGTTTAGCGCATCAAATATCCTGAACACCTCTATGCCATTGTCGTATGCTCTCTTAACAAAAGCCTCCACCACATCATCCGGGTAATTCCTGTATCCGACGATGTTCTGACCTCTTAAAAGCATTTCCAGTTTTGTGTTTTTGGCAACGGATTTAAATTTTTTCAAACGCTCCCAGGGATCTTCTTTTAGGTATCTAAGACACACATCAAAAGTAGCTCCGCCCCACACCTCCAGCGACCAGAAACCACATTTGTCTAATATTTCTAACGTAGATAGCATGTCTTCAGTTCTTACTCTAGTGGCCAGAAGGCTCTGGATTCCGTCTCTCAGGCTCACATCTGTAAAAAGTAGTTTCTCCATACCACTATTATACACTAAAAATGCTAAAATAAATTTTTATGGTTGAAAAGCTAAAAACATATATGGATAAATTCCTGGATTTTATAACACTCCACCATGAAGTTCCCATTCACATGATTTTGCTGTCTTTTCTAACTGGGCTTTTAGGTGGTGTCGGCGCCATAGTGTTTAGGTCTATGATAGCGTTTTTCCACAACCTGTTTTTTTATCAAAAGATATCCATCTTTTACAATGCAGATGTCCATAGTCCTCCAAGCCCCCTTGGATGGTTTGTGATGTTTGTACCTCCTCTTGCTGGTATGGTAGTGGTTTATATAGTGCAAAATTACGCTATAGAGGCAAAAGGTTTTGGTACCCCTGAGGTTTTGCACGCTATTTACTATAGAAAAGGTAGATTGCGTCCCAGGATTATAGGAGCTCGTATATTGGCATCATCTATATCAATAGGAGCTGGTGGCTCTGTAGGTAGGGAAGGTCCTATAGTTCAAATAGGTGGTGTGATAGGCTCTACTTTGGGGCAGATATTTAAGCTTGAGTACTGGCAGATATACACCCTTATCGCTGC
>CAYFGH010000088.1:0-4675 GCA_964342735.1 uncultured Aquificaceae bacterium | reverse complement strand
TATAAAAGTTAAAAGCTGTTTAAACCGCTGTTTTGAGTATTTTGAACGCTCTGGGTTATCATGTTGTTCATGAAGTTGTAAAGGGCTGCTTCAAAAGAATTTATACCGTTTATGGCCTGCTGGTTTTCCTGTTTTGACTTTTCAGCGGGTGATACAGGTTCTCCCATAAAAAGACCAAAGGGCAATACCCCATCTACCATCCCAGTTTGCTGGGCTTTTGGCTGAGGTTGAACGTTGTTTTGCAAAGCGCTCAGGTTAAATACAGCGTTTGATATGTTCATAATCAAAACCTCCTTACAAATAAGTTAAGTTTTGGGCTTTTAGAAGCTATGAGATTTATCATTGTATAAATAAAATTGAGATTTCATATTAAAATCTATGAAACTGATAGATGTATCTCCTGATAAGGAGGTAAACGTCAAGGGTTATCTGATAAAAGGACGTAACGAGAACCCGGGATGGAAGAGAAAGCTAATAAGCATGGGTCTAGTACCCGGAGCCAGCATAAAAGTACTCAGGAAAGACGATAGAAACACAATCCTTAAAGTTCAGAACTCCAGAATATCCATATGCAACTGCCTTGCAGACAAGATTGAAGTAGAATGAAAACCTTAGAGGTGGCTTTTGTTGGCAATCCAAACGTAGGAAAGTCCACCATCATAAACAACATAGCAAAAACCTCTTTAAAGGTGGGAAACTGGCCCGGTGTCACCGTAAGAAAAACAGAAGCCTCCTTAACCTATAAGGATTATGAGTTTCATATCATAGACTTACCAGGAGCTTATTCTCTTGATTACATATCAGAAGATGTGGCGGTCACAGCAGATTTTCTCATAAACAACCCCCCAGATGTGATAGTAAATATAATAGAAGCCACAAACTTAGAGCGCTCTTTGATACTGACAGCTGAGCTCATAGAGCTAAGACGCCCTATGGTTATCGTGCTAAACATGTGGGATGAGGCTTTAGAGCTTGGTTTAAACATAGACCTCAAAAAGATGTCTGAGCTAATAGGGGTAGAGGTTATAACCTCCATAGGCACAAAAGAGGATTTAAAAGAAAAGCTTTTAGAAAGCGTCATAAAAGCTTACGAGAAGAACATCACACCAAAACCCTTAAGGTATTCTGAGATTACCGAAAAAGCTATAAACGACATAATATCCTCCTGCGCAGTACCCGTTGATAAAAAAATACCCCAGAGGTTTTTTGCCATAAAGATGCTAGAGCGCATCATACCCTGTGATTGCTGTAATGAGGTGATATCAAAATTAGAAAACGATTTGAAAGAAAACATATACGATATATTAAAGAAAGACATATACGGAGTAGCTCATTTTATAAGCTCAAGCGTAGTAAAAAGAAGCTTCAAAGATGAGGTAGAACTAACAGAGGTACTCGATAAGCTCGTGCTTCATCCTGTTTTGGGGCTTTTGATATTTGTAGCGGTGATGTATATGCTATTTAAGCTATCCTTTGATGTTAGCTATCCTATCTCAAACTGGATAGGCAACTTTGAAAGCGGTTTTTTGCATCCTTTGATCTATAAGCTTTTACCACAAGCCCCATACATAGTAAAAAGCTTTATAGCGGGGGCGGTGCTTGATGGGGTTGGTTTTGTGATAAGCTTTGCCCCTTTGGTGGGAGCTCTTTTTTTAGGATTGTCCATACTTGAGATGTCAGGGTATCTTCCAAGGGTACCCATCATATTTGACAGGTTTGTCTCTAAATTTGGCATAGACGGCAGAGGCATACTTCCTTTCATGCTCGGGTTTGGTTGCAACGTGCCCGCCATCATGGCTCTTAAAATCTTAGAAGACAGACGCTCAAAGCTCATCGTGGCTGCCATGATACCCTTTACCAGCTGTCCCGCCAGATTTGTGGTGTTTGCTTTCTTTGGTGCGATATTTTTCAAAAACCCCGCCCCTGTAATACTGTTTTTATACCTTCTTGGGATATTTTTCAGTATCATCACCGCCATCGTCATGAATAAGATGCTGCCAAAAGCCCAGGGGCTTCCCATGATATTGGAGCTTCCCCCTTACAGAAAACCCCCTTTAAAGATAGTGCTCAACATAGCCCTTGTGGAGTTAAAAGGCTTTTTAAAAAGAGCCGGTACTTTTATATTCGCTTCCACCGTTGTGGTATGGGCTTTTCTTAATATACCACCAAACACAAACACAAAAGATACCATAGCCGGCAGGATAGGAAGCGCTCTGGTATACATATTTAAACCAATAGGGATAGAAGACTGGAGAGCCACCACATCTTTAGTACCTGCATTTTTAGCAAGGGAAATCATAATAAGCTCTATGGGGACCATATATTCGGCCTCCACAAAAGAAAATTATACTGATTTTGATATAAAAAAATCCTTTAAAGAACAAATGATATCCCTTGAAGAGGCTATTAAAAATACCGCTCTTGCCTTCGTATCGCCTGGTTTTTCAAATGTGTTTAGCGAAGAATCAGACACATCCTCTGTTACAAGAGAAATTAGAAAGAGCTTAAGCCCTTACGGGGCGTTTTCTTTCATGGTGTTTGTGCTTTTATACACCTCCTGTATCGCCACTGTATCCATATTAAAGTCTGAGTTTGGCACAAAGTTTGCTTTACTTTTTCTGCTCTATAGCTTTGTTTTAGGATGGTCTGTGGCTTTTGTACTGTATAGGCTCAGCATGGTGCTACATGTTTTTTGACTGGTTTTTTGTGGGGCTCATCTTGGGTATAGGTATTTTTTATATTCTTAAAAGCCAGAAACAAAAGCACAGAAAATGCGATAAGTGTCATTAGAGATTTGACATCTTTTGTCTTATAGCATCTTCTACATTTTTCATAAGTTCTATATAAGTTTCTAGCTTTTGAAAAAGAATATCAGCCACCTCTTCGTTGTAGGTGTGGCTCGTAAGATTTCTATCATCTATCATCTGTATGAGCTTGTTGGCCTCTTCTTCGTTTATATATTGATTTCTAAAGAGCTCCCTCATACAGGATTTGGGAGAGTTGCACTCAACCCCTTCAAAATATAGCAAAGCACTTTTTGTCATCTTCCAGAATATCTCAAAAGTAAACTCAAACCTCTGAATGGATGAATCCCTTAAAAATATAAAAAGCCTGTTGTTCTTGTTTTCACTGGCTATATCTAAAGCTTCCTTTAACCTTCTTAGAGATTTATCAAAATCATTTAGCTGTTTTATAAGCTTATCCACAATCTACCCTCTTTGAGCACCGTATTTTTAAATTCCTCACCGGTTTTTGACAAGTCCACCACATCCACAAAAAATATGAGGTGAGACTCTTCAAATATCTCTCTTAAAAGAGAAAGCTCGTAAGAGATATCCTCATCTGAAAGAAAGGCAATATCAAGATCGCTCCTTGGTGTATTGGTTCCTTTTGCCCTTGAACCAAAAAGATACACCTTCACTCTTTTATTTTTTAAAACCTCTTTGATGACATTTTTTATATCTTCCTCAGTTTTTATATCGGCTGGTTTTATCATTTTCACCTCCAAGAAGTTTATTATACTCTATAAACTCATAAAAAAATCATCGGTTAAAGATATAATATTTGTATGCATCCGATACTGTTTGATTTGTTTGGTTTAAAAGTTTACACCTATGGTGTGATGGCATCTCTTGCCATGATAGTGGGATATCTTCTATCTATATTCTTTGCAAAAAAGCAGGGCATAGAACCTCATAAGATAGAAAATATCTTCTTGTTTGGTATAATTGGGGCTATACTGGGAGCAAGGCTTGCTTATGTAATAGAGCATCACAATGAGATGACGAGCTTTTTTAGCCCTTTTGAGATATGGCAAGGAGGGCTTGACTGGTTTGGTGGGTTGATAGGAGGAATCATCACAATACTGGCTATCATAAAATATTACAACCTGGATCCTTTTAAAGTGGCAGATATAGCAGCCATTGCCCTTCCCATAGGTCAGGCCATAGGTAGGATTGGCTGTACATCGGCAGGATGCTGCTACGGTAAAGAAGTTTCTGGGGTTAGCGATCTGAGTGTGGGTGTTCATTTTATGTCAAAGTTTCCATACTTTTACATGGTGTTTCCAGAAGGGGCTATAGCGCCTCCTCACGTACCTCTTTACCCTACAGAGCTTATGGATTTGTTTTTCAACCTTTTCATATTTATAGGGGCTATAACAATCTTTTACAAGAAGAGGTTTGACGGTGAGGTGTTTGTATTTTACCTTTTCTTCGCAGGGCTTTTTAGATTTATAGAGGAGTTTTACAGAGGTGTGACTCCACCCATACCGGGCATTGGGCTCACATGGAATCAGATAGTCTGCATAGGTATGATGATAGGCTCTGTGGTACTCTGGTTCATACTGCATAAAAAACCCGAGGAAAAGCATGCTTAAGATAAAAAATGAGCTCTTAGAGAAGATAAAAGCTCAGGCAGAAAGGGATTATCCTTATGAGACCTGCGGTATCATGATTGGAAAGGAAGAGGATGGTATAAGGGTGGTCTATGAGCTTTTAGAAGTAGAAAATGCCAACAAAGAACGAAAAAACGACAGATACGAGATAGCTCCAAAAGATTATATGAGAGCAGAAAACTATGCAGACAACAAAGGACTTCAGATAGTGGGGATATACCACTCTCATCCAGACCATCCTGACATGGCTTCAAAAACCGATGAAGAGAGGGCTTTTGA
>CAYFGH010000087.1:0-4747 GCA_964342735.1 uncultured Aquificaceae bacterium | reverse complement strand
AAAAGCGAAAATAAATCAATCTGATGAATGAAATATTGTGACCCTCCCGAAAGAGGGGGATATAAGATGCTTTTACAGGTTATTATTTCAAAGACAGTATAAACCTTGCAAGCTCTTCAGCCTGAGCCTGTGTGACATTTTGAGGCGGCATGGGTACTGGACCCCATATACCGGAGTTTCCGTTTTTAATCATCTTGGCAAGATAGGGAACGTATTTCAGATCGTGGTGATATTTTGCCGCTACATCTTTCCAGGCTGGTCCTACTACCTTGTGGTCAATGGCATGACATGCAAAGCATCCTTTTTCCTGAGCCAGCGCCTGCGGGCTTATCGCCATAGCGCTCACTTGGGTAAGCACAACACCTGCTAAAGCCATGAACAATGTTTTGTGCCTTAGAATACTTTTCATAGAAACCTCCTCTGCTTTTATTATAAGTTTATGTCAAAAACATGAAAGAAAAGTGAAAATTTTAAAGAAGTATGTGAATATTTATGACGAATGTTTATTATTTTATATTAGTAAACAAACAACTACTTTGAAAACAGCGCTATAAGTTTTATAAACCAAGATTTGAAAGAGTTTCCGTAATTTTTTAGGGCTTTTAGGATAATAAAAGGTTTTAAATACCAGTACCTATGATATACTATTAACACCTTGGAAGCAAACCTTATTGTTGATGAGTCTAAAACCAGCAAAGATATATTAAAGGCGGTGCTTGGTGTTGCCACACCCGTTATCATATCAAACCTTCTTTATACCGTTGAGACGCTTATATCGCTTATTCTGGTTTCTCATCTTGGGAAAAGCGCTATAGCTGGTGTTGGTTATTCTATATCCATGATGTGGTTTGTATATTCCTTGATGGCGCTTACTTACAACGGCACGTCCATCATGGTTTCTCACAGGGTAGGGGCTGGTAAGGGGTTTTTTGACGTGTTTTTGAGTGGTATGGTTTTATCGCTTTTACTATCAATACCCATTGCTCTTTACGGCACAAAAGCTATACCGAAGCTGATGATTTTGTTTGGGGCCAAAGAGGATATAGCAAGCATAGCCAGGATATATTTAAAGCCCATCTTTCTGGCGGCTTTTGTGCAGTTTGCTACAGAAGTGTTTTATGCCACTTACAGCGGTATGGGTCAGACGAAGCTTCCCTTTAAAGTGTCTGTGGTGATGAGTATTACAAATATAGTTAGCTCTTATGTTCTTATAAATGGGAAATTTGGTTTTAAGGCTTTTGGTGTAGAAGGAGCAGCTTTTGGTATCGTTATATCTGAGGTGGTTGGATTTTTAATCTATACTTACATACTGTTTACTAAAAAACCCTTTGGCGATGCTTCTTTTAAAAGCCTAAAAACTATCTTAGATATGCTAAAGCTTGGACTGCCGGTAACCTTTGATAGAGGTCTCACAAGCCTGTCGTTCAACCTTTTTGTGGGGTTTGTGGCAAGGTTTGGGGATACGGTGCTGGCAGCCTATCAGATAGGACTAAGGCTAGAAGGTATATCTTTCATGATAGGGTATGCTCTTAGTATATCTGCAAGCGTTTTAACGGGTCAGAACTTTGGTGCAGGCAATCTAAAGGGGGCTTTTAGAGGTGCTAAGGTTATTGCAAACTTCAGCGCTATGGCGATGGGTCTTATGGGGATTGTGGTAATTGTCCTGTCAAAGTACATGGCGATGATTTTTACTGCTGATAAAGAAATAATACATTATGCCGAAATATATCTTGTTATGGTGGGTATGACACAGGCGTTTTTGTCCTATAGCTTCGTGCTTTCAGGGGCTATAAAAGGTCTTGGGAAAACCTATATACCTATGGTGATAAATATTTTATCTTTCTGGATTTTCAGGATTATACCAATATTTGTTATGTTAAAATATATTTTTAATCCTTATATACCGTGGATATTTATGAGTGTGGAGACTGTTTCAAGGGCTGTTTGTTTTTTAGCGATATTTAAATATCTGGAGAAGACCAATGGATAGCATGGCAAACATAAACACAGAACTAATTAAGTTAAGACAAACCGTAGAAGAGCAAAAAAAGACCATAGAGGAAAAGGACAAGACCATAGAGACTCTAGATAGAGAGCTTGTAAAATGTAAAACCGAATACGAGCTTTTAGAGAAAAGAAACAAAGAAATAAGGCAAGAGCTTGATAACATACTGAAGATAGTGGACGATGTAAAAGCCACCATAGAATCAAAAGACCAGTATATAAAATCTTTAGAAGACGAGAGAAAAAGGCTTACTGCGCTCAACATAGCTCTGTTTGTGGCCACGCTTGTTTTGATTGCTATAGTCATTTTATTTTCACTAAAATCATGAAAACCCTCATAGTGGTGCCAGCCCGCTTAAAATCCACCAGGCTAAAACATAAACCTCTTATAAATATATGTGGAAAACCCCTTATCAGGTGGGTGGTTGAAAATCTCAAAAAAACCGGTTTTGAAATACTTCTTACCTCTGATAGCGATGATGTTTATAAAGAGGTAAAAGACCTTGATATAGCCTTTGTTAAAACAAAAGAGGAGCTAAACTCCGGTAGCGATAGAGTCTATGAGGCATCAAAAGACTTTGATGTGGATGCCATAATAAATCATCAGGGGGATGAGGTATTTTCTTACAAAGAAGATATAGAAAACCTTGTTAAAAGCCTTGAAACTTCTTCTGTGGCAAGTCTTTATACAGAACTTGATAAAGATTCGCCCCACAACGTAAAGCTGGTGCTTGATAAGGATTCAAACGCCCTTTATTTTTCAAGGGCTTTGATACCTTTTAAGAGAAACGATGTAGATTCTATATATCCGTTAAAGCATATAGGTATCTATGCTTTTAGGAAAAATGTATTGGAGACTTTTGTAAAACTACCCCAGAGCACGCTGGAAAAGATAGAGAGCCTAGAACAGCTTAGGCTTTTAGAAAACGGCATAAAGATAAAGATGGTTTATACAAGAAACTTTTACCATGGGATTGACGTGGAAGAGGATATAGATATTGTCAAGGAGATACTATGCAAAACTACATAATATGGGGAAGAAACCCCGTCATAGAGGCTCTGATATCTGGCCAGTCCATGGAAAAGATACTCATAGCCCATGATTCAAGAGCACCAAAAGAGCTTTTAGACCTTGCCAAAGAAAGGGGTATAAAGGTCCAGATAGCCCCAAGACAAAAGTTAGAAGAGCTTGCAAACACCAAGAAAACCCAAGGGGTGATAGCGATATTAAGCCCTATTACATATATACCAGAAGAGGAGCTTTTTAAAAAAACTATCCAAGAAAAGGGCTTTTTTGTGGTGCTGGATCATATCACAGATCCTCAAAATGTGGGTTCTATAGCAAGAAGCGTGGAGGTGTTTGGAGGTATAGGGCTTTTGATACCAAAAGACAGAAGCGCCCCCATAAACCCTACCGTGGTAAAATCCTCATCGGGAGCCATCTTTCATCTTAAAATCTCAAAAACTCCAAGTATAAGCAAAGCTCTGAAGCGCTTCAAAGATATGGGAGGATGGGTGTACAGCCTTGAAAAAGGCGGAAAAGAGATAACCAGTATAGATTTTGCCTATCCTATGTGTATAGTGCTTGGTTCTGAGGGCGAAGGCGTATCAAAGAGCGTTTTAGAAGTATCCGATGTGGTGGTATCTATACCCATGAGAGGAAGGGTAACATCTTTGAACGTAAGCGCCGCTGGAGCCATATGTCTGTGGGAAGTGTATAAGCATCAGGCAAATATGGGGCTGTCAAAAAAGTAATGTCCAAGATAGCTTCTTAGATAACTCTCTAAAGCGCTTACAGGGGCTAGGTTTTGAGGGGCTCTTTGTTCGTATATGGGGCTTGAGGCAAACCTTCTTAAGATAGCGCACACGTTGTTAGCCAGCTTTGATGCTTCTTTTACATCCATGTCAGCAAGCGTTTCTACTCTTACAAGACCTGTGATATCCTCGTTTAACGTGGTATACCACGTGTAGTAAAAGCGCTTTAGCTCCTGGTTTGAATAATGTATTATGGGTGTTCTCTGGAAAGGTTTTATCTCGTATAAAAGTTCAAGATTTTGAGGGCTTACAAAATACTTTCTGTGGGATTTTATAATACCACATATTATTTTACCATCTATGCCTGAGAATACGATGGGTAGAGCTCCGTCCCATATTATAAGCCTTGTGGCTGAACGTTCTTTATAATCCATGAGGCTTTCGTATTCAAGTTGTTTTAAAAGCACAAGATGATCTTCATCCTTTGATGTTATCTCGTATCTTGACTCTCTTACGATTATGTACTTTTTGGGTAAATCTTTGTCAGGTATGGCTATTTTCTTTGTTTTTATGCTTTTAAAAGCCTCAAAATCGTTGTAAACGCCGTTTTTCATCTCGCATACACCGCTTGCCAGACTAAATAGCCTTATCCTTGCTTTTGTTTCTTTGTGGAAGATCTCTCCGTCAAGCCTTACTATGCCATCCAGAAAAGCCACACTTTCTACAGCATCAAAATCCTCAAAGTTTATAAGAGTCCAGTCTTCTTTCTCTATGTATTCGTTTAGACCCTGAGCGGTCTCTTCCCACTGGTTTTCGTTTATCTTTTCAGTGTCCCAGAAGGAGTTTAAGATGTCTTTCATAGTTTAAACCTGTTTATAAACTTTTTATAACTGTTCGCAAACAATGAAATTCTTTCATTTTATAAAATATAATATCATGTTTTTCAGGTTTTCTTCTTTTTGGCAGAGTAGACACAAGTTTTGGTGTT
>CAYFGH010000086.1:0-4763 GCA_964342735.1 uncultured Aquificaceae bacterium | reverse complement strand
TTTATTTTAACATAAATGAGCTTTTTTCAAATACAAATGCTCACTCTTAGGGATGGTATAATTTTTAAAGCGATGTATTGGGGATGATAAATGGAAGTAAGCAGGCTGGAATTTTATATAAAAGAGGCAGAACTTCATATAAAAAGACTGGAAGATGTTTTAGAAAGGGTTAAAGGTATTTATCCTTTAACACAGGAGAAGTTTGAAAAATTGTCTTCTTTTCAGCTGGATGCTCTTGATACACTTGCTTTCAGGTTTTCAAAGCTTCAGGATTTGATCGGTTCTAAAATGTTCAGGGAATACCTTTTAGAGGTTGGTTTTGTGGTTGAGGATAAGAGCTTCTGGGAGATATTGAAAGAACTGGAAAAAGAAGGTATTGTAGATATAGATCTTTGGAGTGAGTTTAGAGAGGTAAGAAATTTGCTGGCTCACGATTATCCTGATGAGCTGGAGGAAAAAGTTGAAGCCATAAATTATTTGATAGAAAAAACGCCTCTTTTGATAGATGTGGTGAGAAAAATTGAAAGTAAGGTTAAAAGATAAGGAGATAGAGCTTATTATAAAGCTTGCCAGAGAGATTTTTGGCGAATGCGAGGTATATATATTTGGAAGCAGGCTAAAAAACAAAAGGGGTGGGGATATAGATATCTTTATAATCCCACAGGAAAAGGACAATCTTTTTGAGAAAAAGCTGAGGCTTTCCTCAAAGTTAGAGATGTTGCTGGAAAAACCTGTGGATGTTGTAGTAAGCAAAGATAAAAACAGAAAGATTGAACAAGAAGCTCTAAAAGGGATAAAGATAGAAGCTTCTAAATCTCCAAAGAGGGATTGAAAGGAAAAGTGTTGTACTTTGCATCTTTTACATAGGCTTTTTTGTCTTTTATAAAGACCCTACCCTCTTCTATCCACCTTATGACCTGAGGCAGTATCCTGTGTTCCAGAGCCAGGACTTTTTGCTCAAGCGTATTTTCTGTATCGGTTTCATCAATGGGTGTAATACCCTGGGCTATGATGCAACCCCCATCCACCTCTTCAGTGACAAAATGAACGGTGGCACCGCTAAATTTGACCCCTGATTCTATCACCCTCTTGTGGACGTTTATGCCTTTAAAAGCGGGCAAAAGCGATGGATGTATGTTTATTATCTTTTGGGGATAGGCTTTTACAAAATCTTCTGATAGTATAGCCATAAACCCCGCCAGCACTATAAAATCAATGTTTTTTTCTTTTAAAAGCCTTAAAACGTTTTCTTCAAAGCTCTTTTTTGGCTTTGGCTCAAAATAAAATGAAGGTACATTATAATCCTTTGCTATCTCTAAAGCCCTTGCCTCTTTGTTGTTTGATATCACGTAAAAGGATGAGTTTAAAAGCCCCTGTTTCTTGGCTTTTAGTATAGCCTCCAAGTTTGAACCTCTTCCGGATACAAAAACTCCTATATTCATAAGCTCTTTGCCTTTTTGATAAAGATTTCTAACTTATAAGGGTCTTTCTTGCCGGGGCTTTTTTCAACCCCTGATGCCACATCCACCCCGTATGGTTTCAGGCTTTTAAGATTATCTATATTGTTTTCGTTGAGGCCCCCCGAGACAAAAAAATCCCTTTTTAAAGATGTGAGTATACTCCAGTCAAAGCTTTCACCGGTCCCACCGTACTGGTTTGAAAGCGTGTCAAACAAAAGCATATTCTTATCCCAGCAGGGTTCTATATGAGGAAGCTCATCTTTTACCCTGAATACCTTTATAATCCTGTCTGATATGTTAAAAGCACAGTCCTCATCCCCGTGAAGCTGGACAAAGTCAAAATGATTAAGAAGCTCTTTTACCCTTTCAAGGGGTTCGTTTACTATCACCGCAACGCCTGGTATCTTTATATGTTTTTTGATGTCTAAAGCGTTTTCTAAACTTATGTATCTTTTACTTTTAGGATACAGGATAAAACCAAGAAAATCCGCTCCAAGCTCTTTGGCTAGAAGTGCGTCTTCTAAGTTTGTGATACCGCAGATTTTTACCTTAGCCATTTCGCTCTTTTAAAGAAAGGAGTATAAGCCCCGCTATGGAGAGGCTCACAGCGCTATCTGCCACGTTAAAAGCAGGCCAGTAGTGATTTCCTATGTGAAAGTATAAAAAATCCGTCACCTTCCCGTAATACACCCTTTCAAAGAGGTTTCCAAAAGCCCCGCCCGATAGCATACCCATCAGTATACTTATCTTTGTATCTTTGCTTTTAAAAGCATAAAAACCACTTACCATTATAGCAAAAACCGGAAGTATCTCAAGAAGGACCAGCCTGAACACCCCGCTCAGACCAGAGAGCATTCCAAAGGCGATACCTCTGTTGTATATTAAAACAATCTTTAATATGGGAAGCACATCTATACTTTCGTTTGGTCTTAAAGTGTGTCTTATCATCATCTTTGTAGCTTCATCCAGGACAAACACTCCAAAGAATGTAAGAGCGTAGATTAAAAGAAATCTTTCAGCGTGTTTTTCCATATATGTTTTGCCAGTTCAAGGTCGCATCTTATGAGTTCTCTGCCGTTATACTCTATTATAAAGTTTTTATCCTGGGTTACGCTTCCTATCAGCATCCATTCAAGAGGCGTTTCTTCCACCACGCTTTTAAACTGCTCTTCTAAATCCTGGTCCACGCTCACCACTATCCTCGTTGGGTTTTCTGAGAACAGATAAAATATGGGGTCTTCTTCCACATAGAGGCTTATATGGGCTCCTAAGTTTGTATCCACGAGGCTTTCAAATATGTTTGTTATAAGCCCACCCATTGATACATCGTGGGCTGAGAGGATGAGGTCTTTCTCTATTAGCTTTATAATAAGCTCTGCAAGTATCTTTTCTTTCTGAATATCTACCTTTGTAAGGGCTCCTCTTACACCACCTGTTAAAATCTTCTGCACCAAAGAGCCGTTTAGAGTGTAGTCTTGATTTAGATTTCCTATCAAAAACAGGCTGGAGGGTTTTTTAAACCTGTGGTCTATATGATGGTGAATATCCTCTAATACTCCTACTCCCACCACCACCGGTGTTGGCATGACGTTTGTGATGGTGGAGCCTTCAACGGTTTCGTTGTAAAGGGATACGTTTCCACTTATTACAGGTATTGAAAACTCCCTCATGGCATCTGCCATACCGCTTACTGTAAGCTCCATCTTTATGGCCACATCTTCTCTTCTTGGGTTTCCAAAGTTAAGACAGTCGCTAAAGGCAAGGGCTTTTGCTCCCACGCAGGAGAGGTTTCTAACGCATTCTGCTATGGTCCACCTTGCCCCCTCGTAAGGGTCGGCCTCCATGTAGTAGGCGTTTCCATCGGCTTTTATGGCTAAACCCTGGTTTGATTTGACCTCTGGTCTCAGAGGCCACTTTATCCTCAACACGGCTGCGTCGCTTGAAGGTCCTACAACGGTGTTTGTACCCACCTCAAAATCGTACTGGGTATATATATGCTCTTTTGATGCTATGTTTGGATCAGATATAACCTTTATAAAAAGCTCTTTGGGATCTATCTTTGGAGGTGTAAACTTTTCCAGTGAAGGGCTAAAACTTTTAGATGGTGCCACATAACAGCTTGGCACCCCTTCTGCTACTATCTTGTAGTTTAAAGAAGCTACCCTTTCCCCTTTAAAGAATATATTTACATATTCTTCATCCGTAGTTTCTCCTAATACACACCAGGGTAGGTGAAATCTGTTGGCTGTGTTTATAATCTCTTGAAGGTTTTCTTTTTCTATCACTATAAGCATTCTCTCCTGGCTTTCAGAAAGAAGGATTTCATAGGCGTTCATGTCTTTTTCTCTTAAGGGGACCTCGTCGAGGTTTATATTGGCACCCATGTTTGATTTGTAGGCTATCTCAAAACAGGCTCCAGCTATGCCACCAGCCCCTAAATCCTGTATTCCCACAGGAAGGTCCTTATCCACTATATCCATTATAAACTCTAAAAGCTTTTTGCCGTAAAAGGGGTCTCCTATCTGGACGTTGGAGCGCCTTTTTAAAGCTTTTTCATCGAACTGAGCGCTTGCCATCGTGGCCCCGTGTATGCCGTCTCTTCCGGTGGATGAACCCACCAAGAATAAAAGCTGGCCTGTCTTTGTGGCCCTTGCTCTGTATATCTTGCCCTTTGGCATTATGCCGATGCAGAATACGTTTACCAGAGGGTTTTTGTTGTAAGTAGCATCAAAAAACGTCTCACCCCCGACGGTGGGTATCCCTATACAGTTTCCGTAGTGGCTTATGCCCTTTACCACCCCTTTTGTGATTCTCTTGCTTTGGCCTGGTTCTCCAAATCTGAGTGAATCAAGGAGCGCTATGGGTCTTGCCCCCATTGACATGATATCTCTTATAATACCGCCCACTCCGGTGGCAGCGCCGTTGAAAGGATCTATAAAGGATGGATGGTTGTGACTTTCTATCTTAAAAGCCACCCATACATCACCTATCTCTATAACCCCTGCGTTTTCACCGGGTCCCTGGACCACATAAGGGGCTTCTGTGGGAAACTTTTTCAAAAGGGGTTTTGAGCTTTTATAAGAACAGTGCTCTGACCACAGAACGCCAAATATACCAAGCTCTATATCGTTTGGTTCTCTTCCTATAAGCGATTTTATACTCTCATACTCGTTCTCTGTAAGCCCATGTAAATTATCCATTTTAAATATTTTAGCACACTATAATAAGTTTGAAATTATATTCAGCCACCCTTAATGTAGTGAAATTATACACTGACTTTTTTATATTTTCTCAAAACTGAAA
>CAYFGH010000085.1:3042-4826 GCA_964342735.1 uncultured Aquificaceae bacterium | reverse complement strand
ACATTAAAAGCCATATCAAAAGAAGCCCTCACAGATTACAAAGATGAGTTAAAAGACCTCACCGAGATAGAACAAATACTCATCCTTCAAACGGCGATATTTGACAACATATGCCAGGTAGTCTGCACCCAGAAAAACAGGTTCTACGACCTTCTTATACTATCTATGATAGATGGTATCCTTATCATCCTGGATTTTCTTAACAAAAATAATCATGTAGATATTAAAAGCCAGATACTGAACATCGTAAAAACACCGTCAAAACTATACTCTTACATCACAAGAATCTTTGAAAAAGATAACTTTGGAAAAGATATGATAAGCCTTAACGCCACATATTTTGAAAAAATATTCTATGGCTTTGAGGATATCATAAAAAGCATCATAATAGGATACTCATCATATGCACCCTATTACAGATTCAAGACCATGAAAAGGCTTCCCATATCAAAAGACTCTGTAAAGCTATCTTTTATGATATATGCATCTATCCTGGGAGTGAAGTTTATCCTTCAAAACGATGAAAAAGCCGGTTTCATACTTCAAAATAGATTAAGCAGGTTTGGTATAGACAGTATAAAGTTTTACAGCTTTTTAAAAGAGGCTATACAAAACGCAAACCTTACCATAAGGGATTTAGGTTTTAAAAAAGAGATAAGCACTTCACTAACAAGGATAAACTACTCTCCCAACATAGAAGGAGAAAACATAAAAGAAAAAGATAAATTAGAAATAATAAAACCCCTTCAGGATTTTTATACGATGTTCACACAAACCATCACAAAACTAAAAAGGGTGTGCGTAAGATACGAAGACAAAGCATATACCATGCTAAAGATAGATAATCTTATAAACTACATCCAAGAAACCCAAAAAGGTATAATAGGGGTTATAGACTTAAACACCTTTGAAACGCCCTCTTATGAGGATGTAAGCCATCTTGATGTTTTAATATTAAAAGATGTAGATAAGGTAGAAGATGCAGGAAAGCTAAAGGCTATACTGGAGGGTTTTGAAGGATATATAGTGCTTACTCTTAGAAACGATATAGATTTAGAGTCAAAGAACCCTGAGCTTTTGAGCGCCATCATAGATTTCACGATAGACTTTCCCTCTTACATGGAAGATGATGAGCTTTATAAAGATGTTGTTAAAAGCGCCAAAACTATCTTTAAAAAAGATTTTAACATGGATAAAGATATAAATGTAGATGATAAATACGATTTGAAATCTGTTTTGAGGCTTTTAATATAAAAATAAAGAAGGAGGACGAAAGCCTCCTGAAGAAGGATAGGAATGGACAAAAGCGTAAAAAGAGTTTAAAAACTATAGGATATGTTTGTATAAAATGTACGACCCGGTTCTGGAAGTTTTATACCCTGATTGAAGGGGTTTGAGTAATAATCGTTGTAAGAGTAATACTCTTGGTTTAGCACGTTGTCAACCCCCAGTGTAAAGCTGATGTTTTTATAGTTAAAACCGCCTTTTAGATTAAGAAGGGCGTATCCGGGGACTTTTTGCTCTTTCAAATCAGTGTTTACGTTGTTCTGGGTGGAAGCCAGAATCGTTTGAATCTCCCCAAAGTACTTATGATTGTCATACCTTAAAGAAAGCACCTCCCTTAAAGGTGGGATGTCTGGTAAGTTTGGACTTGTGATGTGCTTTGAGGCGTTGGTGATTTGATAGCCCCTCACGTAGGAGGTTTTTGAGTCTATACTTATATTTTCCGTTATAAAGTAAGTGGCACCTATATTAACGCCATTCATAAAAGCTGTGGTGTTCCA
>CAYFGH010000085.1:0-2942 GCA_964342735.1 uncultured Aquificaceae bacterium | reverse complement strand
TTAAACTGGGTTATAGTAATATAGTCTGTTATATATCTGTAAAAAGCATCAAAACTCAAACTGAATTTATCGTAGTTTGAGTTTAGACCCACATCAAACTCGTTGTTTTGGGCTGGTTTTAAATCTGGATTTCCTATCCACAGAGAGTTTGGCCTACCCATGCTACCCATGTTAAAAAGATATATGTATCTTTCCTCTGGGTCTGGTGTTCTTACCACATGACCAAAACCCACATAGGCGGTGTTGTTTTGATTTAGCTCTTTCTCAAGCTTTATATATCCGCTCAAATACGTATCTGTCTTGTCTGATGGGCTCACGCCGTAAAATGTTTGAAAAGCGTTTTGATAAGCCATAAAATCTTTTGCCAATAAAGAGCTATCTGGAGAGGATTTGGTATTGTCAATTCTGAGCCCAAGTTTTAGTTTCAGGCTTTTAGCGATATCAAAGTCTCTTTTTGCATAAGCGCCTATATTTGTTATAAAAACATCAGGTATTATAAAAGGAGGGGTCATACGCATAGGGGTTTGATTCTGTGCATACCAGCTTCTTCTGTAAAAGTCTATACCAAACGTGGTGCCAAATATATCAGAGGATATGGAGCTTCCGTAGGCTTTTGTTCTGGCGTATGTGGCCATATACATAGACGCTTGCCTGAACTGATTTGTCATAAGATGATAAACATCCGAATAGTAGGTTCTAAACTTAAGATTTTTTATAGAATCTGATATATTGTCCTTATATATGTGAAAATTAACGATGTTTGAACGATCATATATGGCATCCATACCAAGAAACGGATATAAAACGTTGTTGGCATCTTGCTTTATGTAAGATATACCTATATCTGTATCGGAGGTGGGGGTAAAGCCAAACTTGGCAAAGTATGAGTTTATGTTAAAATCATGGGTCGGTGTTGATTTATACTCACCCTTTAAATAATCTGTAATCTTGACCCCATGAGCATCCTTGTAGGGCTCTGCGGTTTTGAAGGAGTATCCACCCACAAAGTAAAACTTTCCGTTGTTGAAAGAAAACTCGGCGTTTGGATTTAAAAATCCATATGAATTTGCGTTAAAAGAAACATCACCGTGAACACCAAGCTTTGGATATAGCGTTTTTATATCCACAAGCCCGCCCATAGACCCCTGATGGGATACATCGTAAGGTCCATATACGATTTTCACTCCCTGAACGAAGTTAAGGGGTATGTGAAAAGCCGGCACATCCATCCTGGCAGGACAGGCCCCGTAAATCCTCGCCCCATCTATGAGGACATTTATGTTGTCCCTGTTTAACCCGTTTAACACGATATCGTTTGCTATCACACCCTTTGAGTAGTTAAATATACCAAGCTGGTTGTTTAAACTTTGTGCCAAATCAACAGCATTGTTTCTCTCAAGCGTTTTTTTGCTTTTAAAAGCCTCAAAACCTCTACCAGAAGGATAACCAAACACTTTGAGGGGTTTTAGTATAAACACCTGAGATAAATCCTCAGCGTAAACACCATACGAGAATATCGCAAGGCAAAGAAGAAGTTTTCTCACCATTACCTATCCTCCTCATCACAATTTTAACAGATAATTTTCAAAAAGTCAAGTGAAATTATAGTTATTTTTAAAATAATATTATTAAAATATTCTAAAATAATTATAATTTATGATAAACATAAGATAAAAGTAATTTCATATCCCATAGCTGGAGTTATAATTAAGCTAAGGAGGATTTATGAGCATCAAAGCAAAGCTGTGGAGCATAATATTTTTCATATTCATAGGGGCGACAGTGGCTCAAATTTCACTATATTTTACCGGCAAACATATAGAAGAAAAGATTGTGTCTTTGGATAAAGCGTATCACCAAAACGAGAGCTTACACAAACTCTTTGAAGAGATACTGACATTAAAAAATGCATATTCAACAATATTAATAGATCCTTCAAACAGCTTTGCAAAAAATAAGATGTACCTATCAGCTTATCAATATATAAAATCCCATGAAAACCTTATAAAAGATCAAAACCTAAAGAATCTATTGGACAAATTTATACAGTTTACCTATGAAGCGGTTCAAAATATAACACCCCAAAATCAGCAGCAGTACATGCAACAAAGCATAAACTTCCAGCTCACGGTATGGCAACCCTTCAGACAGGGTTTTAACAAAGTTTTAAAAGAATCAGAATCATTATTCAAACAAAAAGAATCAGATACGTTAAATTACATAAGATCCGCAGGTATAAAACTTATGATATCATCTTTAATGGCTTTACTGGTGGCAATAGCCACGTTCTTTGTAGAAAAAGATATCCAGTCCAATATAAATAAGCTTATAAATGTCATACAGAATATAACAAAATCTATGAGATTCGATTATCTAAAAACCAACAAACCAGAATTAAAAGGCGAGTTTAAAGATATACTTGACTCTCTTTCAAAGATGTTAAATGAAGTTGATTTTTCCATGAATCAAATAGAAAACGTCGCAAGAAACATAGCAAGAGGAAACTTCCAGTCAAGAATAGACGAAAGAGAACTGGATGGAGACCTCAAAACCATCGCAAAAGCGATAAACGAATCCCTATCAAATTTTGACAGCGTATTCCACCGTATAAACGATACACTATCGGAGGTGGCAAAAGGAAACCTCAGCGTAAGAATAGATTCAAGCAACTTAGAAGGAGATTTAAAAATTATAGTAGACAACATGAATAAATCCCTTGAAAAACTAAATCTAATCGTAAACGATATAAAAAACACTCTGGAAGGTCTGGCTATGGGTGATATGTCCGTAAAGATAAAAGAGTTTGCAGTGGGAGATATGGAAAAGACCCAGAAACTCATAAACGACTACATAGCGCTTATACGCTCTTCAATGGAAGCGTTAAGAAAGATAATGGAATCTTCTATAATGGCAGGGCAGTAAAAATTTACCACACTATATTA
>CAYFGH010000084.1:0-4996 GCA_964342735.1 uncultured Aquificaceae bacterium | reverse complement strand
TCAAATATGTTTGTCAAATTTAGAATTAAAAAATATCAGCGAAGGCGGTTTTGCTATAAAAATAGAAAAGAACGATGAAAACACTAACGTAACTCTAAATACGTTAAAAGAGTTTGCGGAAAAAGATACAGTATTTGACGTAGAGCTTTACATAGATGATTATATGATTAGAGCCAAGGCTAACATAGTAAATATACACGAAGAAGATCAATATGTTGTGGCGGGTTTTAAGATGAATGTAGATAGAAAAGATGAGCAGAAGCTAGCTTCTATTATTATGAAACTCCAGCAGGAGATAATCCAAGAGATAAAATCTTTATGAGAAGATATATATTTATATCTTTTGTCTTTCTTGGGCTTTTAGTGAGCTCCTGTGCCAAAAAACCCTTTAACAACGAATGCATGTCAAAACTTTATCAGGGAGATTTCAGGCTGGCGGTTTTTGAAGGTCACAATGAGCTTCTTAAAAATCCAAAAGATGCAGCGGCAAGTCTTTGTCTTGGTATCATGAGCGAGATAAACGGAGACTATCAGGATGCGGTGGTGTTTTTAAAAAACGCCCTTGATAACACGAAAGATATAACGATGATGTCTCAGGCAGAGAGTTATCTTTGTAGAGTTTTTGCCATGGGCGGGGATTTGAATAAAGCAAGCATTCACTGTCAAAACGCTATGAAATACAACCCCACTGGAGACTCCCTTGCAATAGCTTTAGAATCTCAAGGGTTTTTAGAAAGTGCCAAAGACAACTATCAAAAAGCAATAGAGTATTTTGATGAGGCTTTAAAATATGCCAAATCAGATTTTATAAAATCAGATATCATGGCTTTAAAAGGTCTTGCCTACTATCATATAGGAAATCTTGACAAGGCTAAAGAGATTTTACAAAAAGCTCAAAAACTTGCCAAAAAGTCTAAAAATCACGATGCTAGAGCCATAGCCCTTCTTTCTCTGGGAGAGATTGCTAGAGAAAACAAAGATTATAAGGATGCACTGCCTTTGCTCTCGGAAGGATATCAAGAGGCTTTACAGGCGGATGATAGCTACTGGGAGTCTATGGCTTATGCCTATCTTGGATTTTACTACAAAGATACAGGTAATCCTTTGCTGGCAAAAGCCTATATACAGGGAGCCATGGAGTATCTTAATCAAATACACGCCAACAAAGAGGTGCAGTATCTACAATCCTGGCTAAATGGATTACAGTAAGATAAAGATATTTTTCAGGCTTTTAAGAGTAAAACAGTATACAAAAAACCTCATGCTTTTTATACCTATTATCTTTGCAAGGGAGATTTTTCATATAAGACCACTTCTACATACAGCGCTTGCTTTTGTGGGATTTTGCCTTATAGCCTCATCCACATACATATTAAACGATATCATAGATGCACCAAAAGATAGACTCCATCCTAAAAAGAAAAATAGACCCATAGCAAAAGGCGATATATCAATCAAAACAGCATCCTTTATAGGGGTTTTGCTGTTTTTAATAGGGTCTATACTTGTGATAAGAGCGTCAATACTGGCTTTTGTTATGTCTATGGTGTATGTGTTAAACAGTCTTTCATACAGCTTTTATTTTAAAAGAAAACAGCTTTTTGATGTGTTTTTTATAGCCTTTGGGTTTTTGATAAGGGTTTATATAGGGGCTTTTGCTGCATCTGTGGATGTGTCTCCCTATCTTTTCTTAGATATGTTTTTTATAAGCCTTTACCTTGGATTTGGCAAAAGAAGGTATGAGCTTTTTACGATGGAAGAAAAAAGCATTGATTTTAAAGAGGTTTTAAAGTATTACAGCGTTTACTATCTTGACCAGCTCATGGTGATATCTGCCACTCTTGGGCTTGGTATATACGCTATATACACTATAAGCATCCCAAGCAAGATATTTTTTTACAGCGTTATCATAGCCACGTTTGGCATATTTAGATATTATCACATTACACACAATCTAAAAAGCGGAGAGCCCTCCGAGGAGCTTTTAAACGATAAACTCATACTCCTTAGCGCTGTCGGGCTTGTTTTATATGACGGTATTGTTTTATACTTTCACTTTTAAAAGCCCGATAACGAGGACTTTAATATATCGTTTAGCTTATCAAGAGCTTTTAAGGTAGAGGGTTTTAAGTTTGTATCTATGCTTTTAACAGCCTCTGGGTTAAAATAAGATACGAAGGTTTTCCCGGATTTTTCATATACTATTATCCTGCAAGGGGCAAAAGCTCCCAGGTCTTTAAAATCGCTGAGGATATACCTTCCCCACTTGGCGTTGCACGAATACATGATGTCTACGTTTTTTGTTTTATACTCGTGAGGCACTGTCATATCGTTTGATTCCAAGGAGCTTTTGATGAAGGTTGTAGCGTTATCAAAATCCATATTGTAAGGCATGTTCACAAACAGAGCCAAGCTCTGATAGGAAGAGACTTTTGGGGGTTTGAACTTTAAATCTTTTAGTATTGTATGTTCTATGTTTTTTAACGTTTTGAGGCTTTTAGTATCAGCACCGAGCAAAAGTCCCACGTAGTATATATTTGGCACCACTATGTATGATTTACCGTTTTCTTTATAGGTTAGCACACTAAAGGGTATGGTATTTCCAAGAAGGGGATTTCTTTGCAGGAGAGCATCTGTGTATTTTGTATTGTAGATGTAAACTTTGTAGGGTATGAAGTTTTTATCGTAAGCTTCCATCGTCTTTTGTATGTCAAAGGTGTAAAGCAGTTTAAAATCCTTGTCAAGGTTTTTGACATAAGAGCCCGGGGCCTCTTCTTTGAAGTACAGAAAGCCACCAGCCTGAGATATACCAGCTAAAAGCAGAGTGCAAAGCATTATTTTTTTCATAGGCATCTTCCTCATGTGGTGGTGTAGTTGTAAGGCTCATCAAGGACTTTAAAGAGGTTTCTTGGGTTTGTGGTTATCTCTATGTGTTTTTTAGATTTTATATAGTTTATCAAAAGCTCATAAGCAGGTACTGGTTTGGCATCTTCTACAAGGGTGCCTATTTTATAAAGCTCACCGCCGTAGGTGGCTGCCACATACTCTTTGTCCGGTTCTAAATCTTTGCCGTTTATCATGATTTTTTGAAACCTCTTACCTTCTGGTTCGTTTATCTTTATCTCGTAGTAAACGTTTTTGGATAGTCTTGGCATATCACCCCCTTGCTGGTATATGGGGTTTGGATTAAACACGTTGTCTGCCATATCTTCTAATAGAGATTTTATCTGAGAGCCTTTTAGCTTGAACACGTATACGTTTGGATATGTGATGGCGGTAAAATCGTAAACGTCGTTTATGGTGATATCCTGACCGGGTAAAAGTGTAGCTCCCCATCTATAGCCCGGTGAAAAGACTATATCGATACCATGATAATAATCCATTATAGCGTCGTTGGCAAGCTCATCAAAGGTGCTGTAGAATGTATCCCTTTTGTATATCAAAGAAGATGTGGTACCTATCTTTGTATTCAGCTTTTCTTCATAAGGGGCAAAGGCTTCTTTTAGAAGTTTCTCTGCATCCTCATCTTTTGGAACGATGTTCGTAGCTACTGGTATAAGTTTAAAGGATATATCTTGAAGCTTCCCTTTTGAAGCTTTCAAGTCAATGCGTCCTACAAATTTACCATGAGAACCTGCCACCACTACGTATGTGTTGTTGTATCTTAACACCTTTGGTGTGATATCATGCGTATGTCCGCTTATTATGATGTCTATGCCGTGTACATACTTGGTGAGGGCTATATCAAGGGGCAACCCATCGTGAGATTGAAGTATTACAACATCTACCTTGTGTTTGTCTCTTAGTTCGTTTACATATTTTTGCATAGAATCCATATTTATACCAAAAGTCCAGCCCTCTACAAACTTTGCCGGGTTAGATATAGGAGTGTATGGGAAGGAGTTTCCTACTATTCCTAACTTTACACCGCCTATTTCTTTTACAACGTAAGGTTTAAAAGGAAGCTCTCCAAACTCATCCTGTATGTTTTGGGATATAAACTCACCCTTAAACTCTTTTATACGCTTTAGAAATTCCTCTTTTCCCAGTGTGAAATCCCAGTGACCCACAAAGAGGTCGTATCCTACCAGATTCATCCAGTCTATCATGGATTTTCCTTTGGTAAAGAGCGTGATGGCGGATGTGGCAAGCGTATCACCGTTGTCCAATATAAGGCAGTTTTCTCTGCCCCTCTCATGGATGATGTCTTTTATTATTCGAGCTATATGTGAAGTCCCCCCCATTATGCCGTATCTGTGAGCAAGCTCTATGAAGTGCACATTTGTATCAAAATAGCAGTCTATGGTATCTGGTTTTAGACCGTAAAATCTCAAAAACTCATACCCTGCTATGAATCCCGGTGTGCCTGCTAAGTTTTTGGGACCCACCAGGTTTGCAGGCTCTCTAAAATAAAGAGGTTTCATGTGCCCGTGTGTATCTGTGGTAAATATAATTGTTGCTTTACCTACTGGTCTGAAACTCATCAAATCATCGTATGTGAGTTTGTTTACTTTAGCTACCGCGCTTATGGGGTCTGTGGCTATGCCTATACCTAATACGCTAAGAAGTTCTAAAAAATCCCTTCTGGTGAGGTTCATAACAATTCTCCTTTTAAGAAAGCTCTAAGTTAAACTCATGCTCAAAGCTTTTACCATGGTTGTCGGTAAATACCATTTTTATAGTGCCTGCTTCTTCCGCTTTAAAATCAAGACCAAATATTGGATTTGACGATACGCCGGGCCCGTTGTGTATAGTGGCTATCTTTTTGGAGTTCAGGCTTATGTCTATCGTCGTTATGTAGTTTGCTGGTATAAGTTTGCCGGTTTTTGGGTCTTTTATAGTGCCCGGGTCCATAGGATGCTTCACCAAAAACATAAGCTTTGCCACGTCACCTTTTTTAGGTTTGTTTGGTATAATTCTAACTATAACTGGTACCATAAAACCTCCTTTTAATTAAGCTCTTTGGAAAAGTATACACCAGCCCATAGGACTTATA
>CAYFGH010000083.1:0-5032 GCA_964342735.1 uncultured Aquificaceae bacterium | reverse complement strand
TTATGAACTTTGTAAGGTTAAGGCTCATATATCCAGAAAGCGTGGCTAAAGAACCCATCATATGCAACGTATGTAAAAATTTTAACATCATAGTAAACATAAAGATGGCGAAGGTGACGCAGGATAGCGCTATCTTAAACATAGAAATAGATGGGGACATAGAGGAGATAGAAAGAGCTATGAAGTTTATGCAGGAAAAGGGTATAGATGTCCAGCCCATAGAAGGTCAGATATTCACAGAGTAGTCTTTGATATAATACTCTTGTGCAACTGATAATAAGTTTAATAGTAATAGTATTCTTAAGTTTAGGGGCTTTTTTTATATACGAAAAAGAGCATTCGCACCAGCATCAGATAAACTCACCGCAAATATTAAAGCGTATAGACCTTAAGATATATACAAACAGCAAAAGCGTATGGAACATAACAGGGGATGTGCTTGTTATAAAAAATCAAAATCTCACTTTAAAAAATATAAAAGCCACAAACCCACCCTATGAGATATATGCAAAAGAGGGCTTTATAAATAAGGATACGGGCGTTGGGTATTTAAAAAAGGATGTGGTATTTTTAAAAAAAGATAAGAATGGAAGCGAGGATAGAATATACACTCAATACACAAACATAGATTTAAAAAACTCGCACTTCTGGGCTCATGATGACATCATAATATCAAACAAAGATTTTACATCTTACGGTAGGGCTTTTGATATAAATCTAAGACCCTCTTTACATATCATAGTTTATAATATTAAAAGCTATGAAAAATAAAAAAGGGATTTTTATCGTTTTTTTGTTGATGCTCTCGTTTCTGGCTTTTAGTAAAGAAAATCCAAATCAAAATCAAAACAATTCCAGCAAGCCCATATACATAGAAGCAGACCAGATGGATTACAACAACAACGTAGTGACTTACACGGGCAACGTTGTAGCCACCAGAGGCGATGGTAAACTCACCTGCCAGAAGCTCACCATCATCCTCAACAAGGATAAAAAGATAGAGAAGGTGATAGCCACCGGAAACCCCGTTTACAAAGAACCAAACAAGCTCATAAAAGGGGATACCATTGAATACGATGTGCCACAGGATGTGGTCATAGTGACGGGGCATGCATACCTTCAGGACAAAGGAAACACTGTAGAGGGAGATAAGGTGGTGTATTATAAAAAACTTGATAAGGCTGTAGTAACTGGTAAAAGGGTGCAGTCTATATTTATACCAAACAAAAAAGGAGAAAAACCTTGAGTATATTACACGCCATTATCCTTGGCATCGTAGAGGGTGCTCTGGAGTTTTTGCCGGTGTCCGCCGCTGGTCATCTTACGCTTGTGGGTAAACTTCTTGGGATAAACACAGAAAATCCAGCTTTTAAGATATATGAGATATTCATGCAGATGGGTGCTGTGATAGCGGTTGTGATACTATATTCAAAAAGGCTTATCGTAGATAAAAAGATATGGCTCAAGATAATAGCTGGTTTTGTGCCAACGGGTGCTATAGGGTTTTTATTTTATAAGCCTATAAAACACTATCTTCTTGGAAACCCTCTTATAACAGCCAGCATGGTGTTTCTGGGTGGGGTCATCATTGTGATAGTAGAATCTTTATCCAAAAAGCCCAAAATCACAAGCTTAAATGATGTCAGCATAAAAGATGCTGTTTTGGTGGGTTTTATACAGTCCCTTGCTCTTATACCGGGAGTATCTCGTTCTGGGGCCACCATCATAGGGGCTATGCTTCTTGGTTTTGAGAGAAAAACCGCCGCTGATTTCTCTTTTCTAATAGCTATCCCTACCATACTGAGTGCTGGCTTTTACTCTATTTTGAAAGACCACAGCGAGATTCACCATCAAGATATACTGCCTATGGGTATAAGCTTTCTAACAGCCCTTGTTTTTGCCATACTTTCTGTGAAAACGTTTTTAAACTTTATCTCCTTTAACAACCTGAAAGTGTTTGGATATTATAGGATAATTACTGGTCTAGCTTATCTGGTGTACCTTTTGAGGTGATTATTATGGCAAACGTACTTATAGTGGATGATTCCTTTTTTATTAGAACTGCGATAAGAAAGATACTCCAAGATTCTCAGTTTGTTGAAAATATCTATGAAGCCAGCAACGGTTTAGAGGCTCTTGATATTCTAAAAAAGCACAACATAGACATAGTCACGCTTGATATAGAAATGCCAAAGATGAACGGGTTAGAGACCCTAGAGCAGATAAAAAAGCAAAATATATCAACCCAGGTCATAATGGTAAGCGCTTATACTACACAAGGGGCAAAAGAGACCATAAAAGCTCTGGAGCTTGGGGCTTTTGATTTTATAGCAAAACCTAAAAACTACGCCGATTTTTACAAAATAAAAGATGAGCTTTTGAAAAAGATAGAAAGCGCTATTTTAAAAAGAAAAAGCATAGTGGATAAGCTAAAAGCTCTTAAAGAAGAGAAGAAGATAGAAACAAGACCATCTCAACCATCAACCCCCATAAGAAAGCTAGGGGAAAGAGGCATTGTGGCTATAGGTATATCTACAGGTGGGCCTCAGACTTTAGGAGAGATACTGCCAAAGCTTCCATCAGATTATCCTTATCCTATAACCATAGCCATACATATGCCAGATACCTTTACAAAGAGTTTTGCGGAGCATTTGAATGCAAAATGCAAGCTAAATGTCAAAGAGGCTGAGGAAAACGAGGTGTTAAAACCGGGCAACGTATACATATCAAGGGGTAGAATCAACATGGTTGTTACGGGAAACCCCATTATGCCTGTGGTAAACTATGTAAAAGATGATTCTATCATATATGTACCTTCTGCTAACCTGCTTTTATCCTCCTGTGCCAAGGTGTTCAAGGAAAATACGTGCGGTATAGTGATGACTGGAATGGGGGACGATGGGTCTAAGGGGATAGTGGATGTAAAGAAAAACGGCGGTATCACTGTAGCGGAAGACCCAAAAACTGCCATTTTATGGGCTATGCCTGAAAACGCCATAAAGACAGGTTGTGTGGATTTTGTATTGAAAAAAGATGAGATTCCAGATTTTCTTATAAAGATTGCCAAGTAAAAACTATATCATTTTTTAAAAGCCAAAAACTATGTATATTAATAAACATGGACATTGAGCAGAAGCTAAGAATTCTGGCTGATGGTGCCAAATACGATGTTTCCTGTGCTAGTTCTGGTGGTAAAAGAGAAACGATGGAAGGGGGCATAGGAAACTCTTACGCTCCCGGGGTATGTCATACCTTTACCTCCGATGGTAGATGTGTATCGCTTCTTAAGGTGCTTTTTACAAACATATGCATATTTGACTGTGAGTACTGTATAAATAGAGCCTCCAACGATATAAAAAGAGCCTCTTTTACACCAAGGGAGCTTGCGGATATCACCATAAACTTTTATAAGAGAAACTACATAGAAGGGCTATTCCTGAGCTCTGGCATAGCAAAATCTCCAGATCATACGATGGAGCTCATGCTAAAAACCGTAAAAATCTTAAGAGAGGAGTACAAATTTAACGGATACATTCATCTGAAGCTAATTCCCGGTGCTTCAAAAGAACTCATCGAAGAGGCTTCAAAGCTGGCTGATAGGGTGAGTTCAAATATAGAGCTTCCCACTGAAAAAAGTTTAAGGCTTTTAGCACCCGATAAAAACAAAGACAACGTGTTAAAACCCCTGACGTTTGTTAAGAATTTAAGAGAAAACTCAGAAAAACCCATAGCCAGCGCCTCTACTCAGCTTATAGTGGGGGCAACACCTGAACCAGACTATCAAATTTTAAGGCTCGCCTCTTACTTTTATGAGAAGAAGATATTAAAAAGGATGTATTATTCGGCTTACATACCGGTACCAAACGCAAAACATATAAAGGTGGATAAAACACCCCTTTTAAGAGAACACAGGCTTTATCAGGCGGACTGGCTTTTGAGGTTTTACGATTTTAAATTAGATGAGATAGTGCAAAAAGACTCAAATCTAGATCTGGAACTAGACCCAAAAACGGCGTTTGCGCTTAAGAATATCCACCTTTACCCCATAGATGTAAACAAAGCCTCTTACGAGGAGCTTATAAAAGTCCCGGGTATCGGTAGAAAAAACGCTATGAAGATAATCCAGGCCAGAGCTTTTAAAACGTTAGAAGAGATAGACCTAATAAAGCTAAAAATCCATATCAAAAAGGCAAGGCATTTTATAGTGGCAAAAAGATACCTGGGCTATAGCCTTTCTCCAGAGTATATAAGAAAAGCCATAATAAAAGGAGAGTCTAAAGGCAACTCTTACACACAGCTAAAGTTATGGTAAACATAATCTTTCAGGATAGTTTTGAGGGTTTTTTGAGTGCCTTGTTTTACGCTTTTAAAAACGATATAAAAAATCCTTTATTCCTAAAAGCCCAAAAACCATCGCTTTTTAAGAGTATAAAAGTAGAAGAGGATGAGAACATATTAAAAGAGGCAAGAAGGTTGCTGGAAGAAGAGGTTTTAGAGCTTTTTTATGATTGTTTTTGTTTTGATGATGAGAAGGCTTTTTCTGATGTGTATAAGAGCTTTTTATTTTATATAAAAAATAGACATTTAAAGGATATACATCAGGATTTTATAAGGAATCTCGTTTATTATAGAAAATCTGTAAGCAGAGAAAGACATAAGTATATAGGCTTTTTGAGATTTCAAAATGTAGAAGATATCCTTTATGCAAAGTTTGAGCCAAAGCATCTTGTGCTTGATTATCTTGGGGAGTTTTTCAAAAGAAGGTATCCCAAAGAAAACTTCATAATCCATGATGTAAAAAGGAAAAAAGCAGCCATTTACTACGATGGATATCTTAGCATAGAGCCTTTTGATAAAGAGATAAATATAGAGCATGATGAGTATCAAAAGCTCTGGAAAGCGTTTTTTGAAGCTGTCAGTATAAAAGAAAGAGCAAATAAAAGATTACAGGATCATTATGTGCCACATTATTTCAGAAAACACATGATTGAATTTCATCATTGACTTTTATCTTAAAAAAAGTTAAAATAGG
>CAYFGH010000082.1:0-5131 GCA_964342735.1 uncultured Aquificaceae bacterium | reverse complement strand
AACAGTGTTTTTATGTGAGAACCTCAAACTTTACCCCTCTTCAAAATGTACCGGTGGGACCAAATTACGTGATAGGGCCAAACGACCAGATAAAGATAACTGTGTGGGGAAGCATAAACGAAAACTTTACCCTTACTGTGGACAGAAACGGAAACATAGATATACCCGGTGTTGGTACCGTGACGGTGGCAGGGCTTAAGTTTAAAGACCTAAAAGATGTGATAAAATCTGAGTTTTCAAAGTACTATAAAAACTTTCATATAAACGTTACAATGGGTGCTTTAAGGACCATGACGGTGTATCTCACAGGTTATGCAAAGCACCCTGGAAGCTGCAGGGTGTATTCAACATCCACCCTCATAGATGCTTTATTTAGCTGTGGTGGACCATCCAAAGTAGGTTCCATGAGGGATATAGAGGTAAAAAGGGACGGGGAGATAGTGACTCATTTTGATGCTTACAGATTTTTGATATATGGAGATACAGATGGAGATATAAGGCTTCAACCCGGAGACATCATATACATACCACCAATAGGGCCTGAGGTGGCAATAGCTGGTGCTGTAAAATATCCAGCCATATACGAGTTAAAAGGAAGAACCACGATACTTGATCTCATCCACATGGCGGGTGGTCTGGAGCCTTTTGCCTACAAAGGAAGAGTTCAGGTTTTCAGGGTAATCCATCACGAATACAGAACAGCTTTTGAGGACAGCCTTTCGGATTTAAGAAGACATCCAGAGAGGGATTTTGTGCTGGAAAACGGCGACCTGGTAAAAATATACCCGGTGCCACAAACAAGCAACTTCGTTCAACTACAAGGGGCTGTAGCAATGCCCGGAAAGTATGCCATAGAACCTGGTGTTACCACAATAGGTTCTATCATCAAAAAAGCCGGAGGGCTTTTGTATTATGCTTCAGATAAAGCTGAAATCACGAGGATAATAGTTACAAAGGAAGGTCCTAAATACAGGATATTTGATATCAATATAAGAAAAGCCTTAAAAGGAGACCCAAAGGACGACATAATCTTAGAGCCTCAAGATTACATCTTTGTGAAAAATATACCAGACTGGCAAAGATATGGATATGTCTATATAGGCGGTCAGGTGAGATATCCAGGGGTTTATCCTATATACCCGGGCGAAAGGCTGTCTTCTGTGCTTGAAAGAGCAGGTGGTTATACAAGACACGCTTATCTAAGAGGGGCTGTATTTACCAGAAAAAGCGTCCAGAGGATTCAGCAAAAAAGCATAAACATGATGATAAATAAACTCCAGCAGGAACTCATAGCCTCAAACGCAAGAGCTATATCAAGCGCAGTATCTTCTGGAGAGGCTGGTATCAACACTGCATACCTTCAAAATATTCAGGCCTTTGTAGCCTCTTTGAGGTCTATAAAAGCAAGTGGAAGGGTCGTTATAGATTTAGAGCCTATCAGGCTTTTAAAAGGATCAAGTCAGGATATAGTGCTTCAAAACGGAGATAGCCTTTACATACCCACAAGAAACGACGTGGTAAACGTGGTAGGGGCTGTGATGTCGCCGGGAGCCTACGTATACAATCCAAATTATACGTGGCGAGATTATATAAGGATGGCTGGTGGTTATGCTCCCGATGCTGATAAAGGTGACGTTTACATATACAAGGCAAACGGCATGGCTGTAAAACCTGCTCAGGGTTTTATAGACTGGAATCCTTTTATGAAGAGCTGGGAGTTTGCAGCTTTTAGAAGAAATCAGCATACGATATGGCCGGGGGATACTATAGTGGTTCCTCAAAAGCTTCAAGCGTTTCCCTGGCTTAGAAATATAAAAGATATTACCCAGATATTGATGAATATAGCAGTTACAGCAGGTATAGCTATTCACCTTTATTAAGATGAAAAAACATTGTAAGCCCTACAGCTTCAAAGGTAGGGCTTTTTTTGTTATCCTCACATTGCTTGTATTTTTTACAAAAGCAAGAGCCTTTGAGCATTTTTTACACTCACCCAACAACTACGGTGTCACAGGGCTCATGTCTATCCCCACCGCACGGGTTATGAAAAAATATACCTTTAGAATAGGTGTTAGCAACGATACCCCTTACAATCACTATTACTTCACTCTGAGTCCTCTAAAGGGTCTTGAGTTAAACGCTCTAGTGACCCAGATAAACGGTCTTAAGGCTTTTGGTATATCAGGATACGGAAGCTACAAAGACAAGTCTATAGATATCAAGTACCAGCTTTTCAAAGAGGGCAAATACACACCCGCTGTAGCTATAGGCCTCATAGACCCATACGGTCAGGTAAAAAGATATTCCGGTCAGTATATAGCTTTTAGCAAAAAGATATATCCTTTTGATTTTACGGTGGGCCTTGGTAACGGAAGGCTTGGAAAAGAACCGTTGCCGGTAGTTGGTAGCAGGTTTAACGTTCAGATGTTTGAGCATCCAAGAACGTGGTTTAAGCAGTCAAACCTGTTCTGGGGATTTCAGTTTTCCCCTTCCAGAAAGTGGGCTTTGATGTTTGAATACGACCCCATAGAGTATACTCATGATACTTCAGATCCAGCTCAGGGTTTTTACTTTGTAAGAAAACCACCAAAATCTCACTACAATATAGGCTTAAGACTAAACCTCACGAGCTGGGTGGAGGTGGATCTTAGCTATCAAAGAGGGGATACCTACGGGATAAACGTCTCAATGCCTTTTACCATAGGAAGGCCGATGGTACCTATAGTCGATCATATAGTGACCTATTCGGAAGAAAGAAGATATTACAACAACTTTGAGAAGAGATTGGCTGCAGCCCTATATCAATCAGGTTTTAGAAATATAAAGATAAGGATGGTGGATGACAACCTCTTTTTAGAAGCTGAAAACGATACTTATTTTTATACACCAAAAGCCATAAAAGTTATATCAGAAATAATATCTTCCATAAAGGACAGAAAAATAAAAAACGTTCATATAATCCTTGCCCAGAACCAGATACCCATACTGGAGTTTGATACCACCAAGAAAAACATAGACGACTATATAAACGGAAGGCTAAAAACCTGGCAGTTTTTGTACTTGTCAAAGCTCCGCACAGATATATATAAAGGTATAAATGCACCCATGCTCTATCCTCACAGATTCACCTTTGAGCTAAAACCCTCTCTAGAGACATTCTTAAACGACCCCTCTGGTTTTTTCAGATACAGGCTTGGATTTAGCACAGGTGTCAAATACAGGCCCTGGAAAGGAGCAACGCTTTTCTCCGAGGCAAGCTACTATCCCATAAACAACATAGGTACCATAAATCCGCCCCTTTCTATACCAGTAAGAAGCGATTTGCCTTTCTATCTTGAGCACAAGTTTTCACTGGATACTTTTCTTTTTAACCAGATATTCAAGTTCAAAGACAACATATACACAAGGCTTACCGCTGGTATACTTGAAATAGAGTATGCAGGTCTTGATACTGAAGTGGCAAAGCCTCTTTTCCATGGTAGATTTTTGATAGGACTTGGCGGAAGCCTTGTGAAAAAAAGGTCTATAAACAACCCCTTTGGCCTTTCTCATGAGCCTTACGCAAAAAAATACTACTACACAGCCTTTTTAAGAACGCGCTACTACATACCCCACACAGGTATTTTCGTAGACCTGAAATACGGAAGGTTTCTGGCAGGGGATAAGGGAGTCATGATAAAAGTATCAAAGACCATAAGAGGCGTCACGCTCTCGGCCTGGTATAGCTTCACAAACACAAACATATTCACCGACCCTTACAACCAGGGCTATCACAACTTCGGCATAGCTGCCTCCATACCTTTAAGACTTTTTGAAGCAAAAGATATGAGGACAGTTTACAACTATTCTCTATCACCCTGGTCAAGAGACGTAGCCCAGGATATAGCTCACTACGACGAGCTCTTTAATTACATAGGAAGAAATTCTAAGATATGGTTATATCATGATTTTTCAAGATATTGAAAAACTTGACATTTTTATCTTTTAAGCTTACAATTGTATTATCTGATAGGAGGTGTTTATGAGAAAACTTTTTAGCTTAGGAGCAGTGGCAATTTTGCTATCTGGATTGATGGCCAGCACAGTGGTTTCTAACGCAGCAGCAGAAGCAGGTGCGGGTGCTGCTGGAGCCACATCAGGCGGTAGCGCAGGAGCCGCAGGCGCAGGGGCTGGAGCAGCCGGAGCAGGAGCAGCCGGAGCAGGTGCAGTAGGTGCCGGAGCAGCTGGAGCCGGAGCAGTGGGAGCAACAGCGGCAGGAGCAGCAGCCGGAGCAGCCGCAGCAGGTACCTTGAGCGTTGGAACTATAGCAACAGCAGCAGTAGTAGGTGCAGCAGCAATAGGTGCAGCGATAGCGGCTACTAACTCAAGTACGACCACTTCCCACCACTGATAAATCAACATACATTTATGAGATGTAATGGTGGGGGAATAAAAGGCAAATTTTACATATTGATAATAGGGGCGCTTTTAGGAGCGCCTCTTTTGCCCTATCACATATCTTATTCTGGTGAATCTTCGTGGGTAATAGAAGACAGGGTTTTAAATGTGGCAACCAGGCTTTTTAAAGCTATGGAAGAAAGACACTATAAGAAGGTCTGGGAGCTTTTAACAGAAAAGTCTAAGAAAGAGATAGTAGAGCTGGTATACAAACACATAAAAAATCAGGGATATACCAAAGAGTCCATAGAGAAAGATTTTGAAGAAGGAGGTCCTATAGCAAAGGCTTTCTGGGATGGGTATTTAAAATCTTTCGACCCAAAAAAGGTTCTTGATGAGAGCAGATGGGAGAAAGTAAGTTTTGACGGTGATAAAGCAAAAATCACAATCAAATACAAAAAAGCAAAGCTACCTTTCTATCTTAAAATGCAAAAAGAAAACGGCACATGGAAAGTGGGCCTAATAGAAACTTTTGGAGTATAATTTATAAATGGCAAATGAAAACATAAATCCCAGATATATAGAAGCTCAGGAAGAGGATGAGATAAACTTACTTGACATCCTTATAATACTTTTAAAACACAAAAAGCTTATAATATCCATAACTGGTATAGCTGCTATACTCAGCATAATAATAAGTTTAATACTGCCTCCCGTTTATGAAGCGAAAACGAGTATAATGCCGCCTCTTGGT
>CAYFGH010000081.1:0-5189 GCA_964342735.1 uncultured Aquificaceae bacterium | reverse complement strand
GGCATTATGCTGAGCAGAGAGCTTATAGATTTGATGAGAGACCTTTATGTGTTTCCGGTGGTGATCAGTACCGTTTCTCAGGATTTAAAGCCTTACAGCGCTATGATAAGCTGGGTTTATCCGGTGTCTGAGAGCAGGTTAAACATAGCTTTAAGCACAAAATCAAAGACTGCTCAGAATATCATTACCAATCCAAATGTTTGCATCAGTATATTTGCACAGGACATAGCTATAGTGGCTCACGGCAAAGGTTATTTGAAAAATAGAATAGAGCAGGTGCCTTTTGATGTATCAGCTTTTAGCATAGAGATAGAATCGGTGGAGAGCAACCTGTTCCCCGGTGCTACGGTGCTTGGTCCTATTCCCTTTGCCCATACCGGGAATATAGAAAAGGCTGTTAACCTTGATAAGATAGTGATAGAGTATCTTAAAAGCGTTTGATATTAAAAGTAGCCACTGAGTCTAAACTCCTTCAAGAGGTTTACCAGGAGGATGAAGATATACCCCCTCTGGGGTCTCGGGTTTTTTACAATACAAACACCGGTTTAAAGGGCGGTATCCTCTGGGGATACGACACCAAGAGCCATAAAAAAGATGAAAAAACCCTTGTTTACAAAGAACAAACTCCCGTTGTAAATCAAAGCTTTATAGAGGCTGTGAAAGATGCAGGTGATTATTACCTTTTTCCAGCCTATACGCTGCTTGTCAAGCTCCTGCCAGACATCCTTTTTAAAACCACCACCAGAAGCCTGAAACCAAAAATGGATGATACAGCCTTTACCGACAGGACTTTTAAAAAGATTTTGAGGCTTTTAAAAAAAAGAGATGTATCGCTGGAAGAGGCTTACAAGAAGTATAAAAAAGAGGTGATAGATTTTTACATACAAAAGGGTTTTCTGGAGGTAAAAAACACCGAAGAGCCTCTTGTGAAATTTAAAAACATCAATTATGAAGGAAGTAGCGGTTTTTTAAAAAAGCTAAACATAAACATCATAAGCGGAGACTACAAAAAAGAGCTTTATGGTATTTTAAAGGGTGATTTTCAGTCTCTTGTGATAGTGCCTTCAAAAAACATGTTTGATGCTTTTGAAAATATAATTCCTGATGCTGTTTTTCTTAAAAGCCCAAACACTCCTTATGATGCGATATTTTGCTATGAATCTGCAATGAGCAAAAACCACATATTTGTTGCAACGCCTTTTGGACTCACGCTTCCTTTTTACAATTTAAAAAACATAGTTTTGGTGGATGATATGTATACAGAAGGCTATAAATCAAAAAAAGAGCCTTATATAGATTACAGAAGACTTGCTTATTATGTGGCAAAGCACTACGGGGCAAACCTCTATCTTGTATCTGAGACCCTGAGTGTAAACGATTATTTTCTTTACAAAGAGAACAAAGCCACTTATACTCATATAGATTTAAAACTTCCAGAGATAAAGGTTATAGAGAAAAACCAAAAAGACATCCTTATAAACGATGAGACGATAGAGATTATAAAAGAAAACCTTGATAAGGATATACTTTTTTATGTAAACAAGTCTGGGTATAGCTACGCTTTTTGTAAGAGATGCCAGGCTTTAGATACCTGCGTTTACTGTGAAAACTATACTACATATTTTAAAAGCCTCAACACCATAAAATGTACAAGGTGCGGCAAGGTAAACCACGAAGGGGTATGCTCAAGGTGCGGTGGTCCTCTTATAACCTTTGGAGCTGGATTAGAGCAGTATGAAGAGTATATAACCTCCATGTTTGGAAAAAGAGAAAATTTTCACTTTGCATCATCAGAAAAAGATGGCGTTTACGATATAGTCTTTGGCTTTTTGCTGGAAAACATGCTTTTTGCACCAGAATTAAGCGCTAGAGAGGCTTATCATCATAAGCTATGGAGTCTGGCATCAAAAGCAAGAGAGCTTTTTGTGATAGAGACCACAAGAAAGGATGAGTTTGCTTTAGAATCTCTTTTAAAAAACAACCAGCTTATATTTTTAGAGGATGAGTTGAGAAAAAGAGAACTTAACAACGAACCTCCCTTTGCAAAAGCGATATATATAGAGATGGATGAGAGCATAAAAAAGCTTTATCAGGAGCTTTTGGAAGAGGAATTTTTATATATATCAAAACCAAGGTACTTTTATGAAAAGGGCGAAAAACGTTTCAGGCTTTTAATAAAGGTAAAAACAAAAGCAAACATAAAAAGGTTAGGACAAATTTTAAGAAAATATAAAAACTATAAACTTCACATCGGTGTAGAGGCTTTCTTATAATTAAAAGCATTGAAAATTAAGCTTATTTGTATTAAATTATTATTCCAAACTTTTAATTGGAGGTTATAATGGCTACACTGGGCCCATATCATTTTTCACCTTATCCAACCGCGGTAGTAGAGGGTGTATTAACACCGCCACCTGGTAAAGGTCTTATGTATAACGAGATAGTGGATGAAGAAATCGCTATGCGGGAAGCTGCCAGGCAGATGCTAACCAGGGAAAATCCCACAATATTCGTAGGGCCTCTTATCATATACGCTTGGAATGATGAAGCCAAGGAGATGGCAAAGCTAGTAAGAGAGATGGCTGAAGTGCTAAACGCTAAAATCATTCCCATGGTGGATTACAGACCAAAGTATCCAAAGATAAATCCAGAGGTGGAAATAAATCCAAACCACCCAAACCTTACAATATGGCACAACAACATAAAGGTATGTATATTTATAGGTGTGCACTGTCATTTTGCAAACATAGCTTTGAAGATCATAAGAGCCGAAACGGACTGTCTTACGATAGCCATGTGTGCCAAGATGGGGCATGAGGATGCCATGATTACCGTAAGAGACCAGCATCCAGACGATATAAGAAAGTTCATAGAGATAGCCAAAGAAGTTAAAAAAGAGTTAGGTAAGTAAAGGAGGTATTTGGTATGGGTAACAACGGCGCATATCAGGGCGTAAATAAATCGGGGCAGAAGATTGTCTCACCAGATTATTTGCTTTTTGAAGCACCTAGAGAAAAGGTGTTTATGACAGGTTCAGAGGCTGTTAAAGAAGCTGTTAAAAGAGCCTCTGTAGATGCTTCTGTGTCTTATCCTATCACTCCTCAATCAGAAGCAGCCCACCTTATAGGCGAGCTATGGGTAGAAGGTTATGTAGGTGTGTACTTTAGAGGTGAATCAGAATTTGGTGTTATGTCTGAGGTAGCTGGATGTTCTATGGCTGGAGCCAGAGTAATAACCACCACCTCTGGACCGGGTACATTGAGAGCTATGGAAAACTTCCCGATGTGGGCTGGTTCTAGACTTCCTATACAGCTTGTTTTGATGGCAAGGGGTGTAAACTCTCCGCTTTCTATACAGCCGGACAATCTGGAAATAAGCTTTTTGCTCGATACCGGTGTTATGATATGGCATGCGGAAAACGCCCAAGAGCTCTTTGATATGATACTGGCTGGTTTTGTGGTGGCAGAGAAAACCGACGTTCACGTGCCTATCATCACAGCCATAGATGGTTTCTTTATATCACACACAAGAGAATCTATTATGATACCTCCAGAAGATATAGCTTTACCACCTTACAACCCCTACGTATCACCAACTCCTATAATAGACGCTGAAATAGCACCTGGAAGATACATAAAAGACCCGTTTGTTATGAAATCAAACTATATCTCTTATGCAACGCACGCCAGCTGGCAATGGGAAGTAAGAGCGGCTATAGAGCGTTCAAGACCATACGCCAAGCATTATCTTAGAGGTCTTATAGAAGAGTTTGGCGATCCTGAAGCTGAGCTTGTATTTGTGGCAAGCGGTACAGCAGCATCTCAAGCCAAAGAAGCCACAAGAATGCTTATGGATGAGGGTATAAAGGCTAAGGTTGTCAAGATAAAATCCATAAGACCATTCCCCCATCAAGAACTTCTGGAAGCCACAAAAAATGCCAAATACATACTGGTGCCAGAGTTTAACGTGGTGGGCTGGCTGGAAAGAGAAGTGAGAGCTTCTTTCTACGGTAAATCCAATGCTACTATAATAGGTACACCAAGGGTAGCTGGTGGTATGACCATGCCTCCAGAAATCATCTACAGAGATGCTTTGAAAGTTTTAGGAAAGGAGGTAAGCTATGTCCTTTAATATATACAAAGTAAACGAAGATTTAAGAGAATTCATGCCTCCAGAGATACTGGAGCTTGAAGAAAAGGCCACGTGGGGCAATCCAAAAAGGGGCGTGATGGATTTGCCTTACGCCAAGGAGCTTCTGGAAGAGCACTCTTTGTGTGCAGGATGTCCTGAGTCCGATGCTTTTAGATATATACTGGCTTCGTTGCCAAATCCAGAAGATACTATAATAGTAAACTCTACCGGCTGTACATCGCTGGTGTTCCCTCATATAGCCCTTCATACGGTGCACTCGCTGTTTGGTAATCAAAACGCCGTTGCAAGCGGTATAAAGAGGGTTTTAGAATACAGATTTCCAAATAAGGTAAAAGATGTGGTGGTGCTGGCTGGTGATGGCGCTACCGTTGATATAGGGCTTGATTGCACATTGCAGTCGTTCTTCAGGCAAGAAAAGATCACCACTATATGTTATGACAACGAAGTTTATGCCAATACCGGTGGTCAAGAGAGCGGTCTGACAGTGAAAGGCCACGTTTTCAAGATGGCTCCAAAGGGCAAACAGTGGGATAAAGTCCCGATGTGGCAACTTGCCATAGACTCAGGATGTCACTATGTGGTGAGAATGACGGTTTCATCTCCTCGTAGAGTGGAGCAAGCTGTGAAAAAGGCTATATACGTGGCCAGAGAAGTAGGCCCTACTTACATACATCTTTATACTCCATGTATCCTTGAAATAGGTAGAAACTCTGACGAAGGTTTGGAAGAGATGAAGCTGGGCGATAAAGAAAGATTTTCTTTCTTTGAGTACATGACTCCTCAGGCAGAGGAAGTTATTAAAAGGAAAAAGGAGGAAGGTTTGATATGACAACCCAACCTGTAAGAAGGCGTTTAAACATACGTATGCCAGCTCTTGGTGGTCAAGGAGCTGTTACCGCTGCTCATATCATAGCCACCGCTGCAGACTACGAAGGATACTATGCTGTTTCAAACCCGTTTTTTGGTGCTGAAAAGCGTATGGCGCCAGCGGAATCATACGCCAGAATAGGTATGGAGCCTATATACGATAGAGGTGA
>CAYFGH010000080.1:0-5211 GCA_964342735.1 uncultured Aquificaceae bacterium | reverse complement strand
TCCTTTTTATGAGATAGCTGTAGTTAGAGTATATGACACAGGCTCTGTGAAAATATTCATATATTCTATCTTTTATGCTCTCCCAGTCTATTTCATCGTTGAAGACTATCTCGAAGGGCAAAATATTCCTAAGGGCTCTATCCGAGGTGAGCTCATCGATGCTTGCCCTTGGTTTTCCGTATAGGGCTTTTAGCTTCAAATCAATGTCCATAGGATTATTATAATAGGTTATAATAGATATATGAATAGGCATTTTTTGGATGTATTTGATATATCCTGTGAAGAAGCTAAGCGTATAATAGATTTATCCTTTGATTTTAAATACAACAACTTCAATCCTAAAAGCCTACAAAACTTAAACATAGCCCTTCTTTTTAGCAAACCTTCCACCAGAACAAGGGTTTCTTTTGAAGTGGGTATAAAAGAACTCGGTGGCAACCCTATATTCTTACAGGAATCAAGCCTTCAGGTGTCAAGGGGCGAAGATGCTTCAGACAGTGCCAGAACCTTATCAAGATATGTGGATGGAGTGGTAATAAGAACGGGCTCTCACGAATGGCTTGAAGAGTTTGCAAGATACTCCACTGTGCCGGTGATAAACGCCCTAACAGATTACACTCATCCTTGTCAGGCGTTATCAGATATCTTTACGCTGTATGAGGCTTTTAAAGAGGATATAAAAAATATAAAAATCTTATATATAGGCGATGGCAACAACATGGCAAACGCCCTCATATCAGCCTGCTCGTTGTTTGGATTAGACCTTACCGTTTCTACACCAAAAGAGCTTATGCCAGACCAAGAGAATCTCAAGAAAGCACTTGAAATCTCAAAAAAAACCGGCGCAAAGATAGTACTAGAACACAACCCGAAAGAGGCAGCAAAAGACAAGGACTTGATATACACGGATGTGTGGGTTTCCATGAACGATGAGGGTTCAAAAGAGTACAAGATAAACCTGTTAAAAGATTATCAGGTAAACGATGAGCTTCTTTCTTACGCCAAAAAGGATGTAAAGGTGATGCACTGCCTTCCTGCCAAAAAAGGTCAGGAGATTACAAGAGAGGTTTTTGAAAGACATGCAGATTTTATATTCAATCAGGCAGAAAATAGACTTCACACCCAGAAAGCTCTCATGCATTTGATGTTTGATGGAACAGATAAAATGGCTTCTGTCTAACCTAAAACCCTACTGGCCTTTAGTGGGGCTTGTCATATTAGGTTCTATACTGGAGGGCCTTGGTACATCCTTCATGACATACCTTGTCAAAAGGATAATGGATGATGTTTTCATTTTAAAAGAAGCCAGCAAACTTTACATGATACTTTATCTTTTTGCAGGGGCAGCACTAATCATTCAGATTGGGTTTTTCCTGAGAAACTTTCTCATGAACATGGTATCAGAAAAGCTTTTGATGGATTTCAGGCAAAAGATGTTTGAGGCTATGCTTTATTCAAAGGTAGATTTTTTCATAAACCATCCAAGCGGTGATATAATAAGCAGATTCAACAACGACATAAACGCCATAAAAAACATACTCATAGACTATATGCTTTCTCTTATAAAAGAACCCATAACGGTGATACTTCTTCTAGGAGTGCTGGTGTATAGAGACATATATCTTACCATCATCATAATATTTGCATTTCCCATCATCTCTTATTCGGTGAAGTATTTTGGTGGTAAAAAAGCCAAATACGTAAAACTAAACCAGGAGAGGCTTGGTATCATAAACCAGCATGTAACACAGCTAATAAGCGGTATAGAAAACGTAAAGGTCTTTGGAGCGGAACAAACGTTTTTAGAAAGATTTATAGAGGCCAATAAAAGGCTTTTCAAAGCGGGCATAAAAACAGTATTTTACACAGTAACAAACTCCATATTCAACCAGTCCACCGGATACATAGTCTTTGGTCTTGTGCTTTTATACGGAGGCTACAGAATAGTACATGGATACACAAGCGCTGGAAACTTCATATCCTACATAACAGCCCTTTTGCTCATACAGATGCCCATCATGGAAACCCAGAAAGGTTTCATGAACATGCGCTCTTCCATACCCCTTGTAAAAAGGGTCCAGGAGATGCTAAACCTTCCAAAAGAAAAAGACGGCCACATAGATATAAATAGCCTTTTAGTGCCAATCCATATGAAAAACGTATACGTTATCATAGACTCAAAAGAGATTCTAAAGGATATAAACCTCACCATAAACCCCGGTGATAAGATAGGGATAGTGGGGCCCACAGGCGCTGGCAAATCAACGCTTCTTGACATACTTCCAAAGCTTGTAAGCTATAAGGGTGAGGTATATGTAAACGATATCCCCTTAGAGGATATCACCAACAGGTCCATAAGGTCTAAAATAGCTTTTGCCTCCCAGCACGTTTTTATCTTCAACGACAGCGTGAGAAACAACCTTCTAATAGCAAACCCAGAGGCTTCCGATGAGCTCATACTAAAAGCCCTGAAACTTGCAAAAGCGGAGTTTTTGTTAAAACTAAAAAACGGACTGGATACGGTCTTAGGAGAGCAAGGATACACGGTATCAGGAGGCGAAAGACAGAGAATAGCCATAGCAAGAATATTCTTAACAAACCCAGATATCCTTCTTCTGGATGAGATAACATCGGCTCTTGATGTCCACACAGAGCAAGAGATAATTTCAAACATCTTTGAGGTTTTCAAAGACAAAACGATACTAATAGTAGCCCACAGACTATCAAACATAGCAAACTGCAACAAAATCCTTTACATAGAAGATGGAAGGATATTAGAAGAGGGCTCTTTTGAAGAGCTTATAAAAAAGCAAGGAAACTTCTACGCCCTTTACAGAAAATCTAGATGATACTAAGATAGTACTCCCTTGCCATGTGAAAAAACGCTTTTACATTAGGATGCCGATAATCCTGATAAGTCCAGTAAAAGGGTTTAAAATCTTTAAAGATAAAAATATACTCCATCTCCAGAAATATATTTTTGCCAATATGAACCCTGGCTCCTCTTTCTTTTGATGAGGCCAGTATAAGATGCTGTTTGTTTATGTAGCCGGGGTCTATATTTACGGTCCTTTTTGAGTTTATGCTTAGCTCTTTTTCTATATCCATGGTCTTTAGCTTTAGCTCTAAGATATCTGTATCTTCAAAAAGGTTTCTGGCATAAAGATATACCTTATAAAGAGGGCTTCCCATCTCTTTTGAGTAATACCTTTGAAGGTTTTCAAAGTAAAACGCCTCTGACATGCAAAAACCACCAAAATCATCTAGCTTTTCTATCGCTATGGGTAGAAGATGTTCGTAATCTTTGCTATATAATATGGCAAAAACTGGTAAAGCTTTCAAGGTATCACAGGAAAAGCATCAAGACCAAGGGTCTCTTCAAAACCAAACATGATGTTCATATTTTGCACAGCCTGAGAGGATGCCCCTTTGCCAAGGTTGTCTATAGCGCTTATTATCTCAAGCGTTTTAAGGCTTTTATGATAATGAATATATATATAACACATGTTGGTGCCGACAGTCCACTTGGTATGAGGAGGTCTGTCCACAATCTTTACAAAAGGCTCATCTTTGTAAAACTCCTCGTAAAGGCTTCTAAAATCAAGCTCTTCTATGTCAAAGAGTTTTATATTGGCTATCATACCCCTTGAAGCGGGAATCACCATAGGGCTAAATTGCACATCCACCCCAAGATACAGAGCCATCTCCGGCGTATGTCTGTGCTTTCCTATGCCGTAATAAAATGCGTTTTGCTCCATGTATGGAAAGTGAAACTCCTGTTTTAGCTTGGCTCCAGCCCCAGAAACCCCAGAAACAGCGTTTACCACCAGAGGCTTTCTGTAAGAGGTCTTTTTTAAAACAGGCAAAACTCCAAGAATAACCGCTGTAGGATAGCAACCGGGATTTGACACAACGCTTGCTGTTTTAATATCTTCTCTAAAGAGCTCCGGAAGCCCATAAACAACCCTTTGAAGTATGGGCTCGTGTTCGGGTCTGTACTCAAGGTCATAATACTCTTTAAACAGGTTTTTATCTTTTAATCTAAAAGCCCCAGACAAATCTATAACTTTGATGTTTTTAGAAGCGTAAAAAGGCACCTGCTCCAAAGAGGCCTCATGTGGAAGCGCCAGAAACACTACATCCACATCTTCAAGCTCTTTTGTAATCTTTATATTTTCTAAAGTAGAAAACTCTAAAATCTCATAGAGATATTTACCATGCTGGGTGGAAGATGATAAAGAGGTGATTTTTACTTTTGGATGTTTTGATAGTATTCTTAAAAGCTCAAGACCGGTATAGCCAGTAAAACCAGCTATACCAACTTTTATTATCTCTTGCTCCATCTAAATTTGGCACGAGCACCCATCTTACCATACTTCTTGCGTTCTTTGATACGAGCATCCACCTTGAGAAGTCCAGCTCTTTTTAGCGTGGTTCTAAAGTTTGGATTGTAAGCCACCAAAGCTCTTGCTATACCATACATTATAGCTTCCGCCTGAGCAGACAGCCCACCGCCGTTTACTATAGCATAAACCCCAAACTTACCGTTTGTGTTGGTGAGGTTAAAAGGCATGAGCACTTTGGCAAAAGAGCTATCCCTTTGAAGGTATTCTCTCATATCGCTTTCTTTTTGAGAGTCTCTGGCTTTTACGATAAATCCAGAGGCGTTTTTGACAAGCCATACCCTTGCCACGCTGTCTTTTCTCTTGCCTACTCCGTGATAGGAGTTATCTTCTAAAACCTTAAAATTTCTCACTACCGCCATATATTACTCCTTTATTTGAGAGGTTTTGGATTTTGTGCCTGGTGAGGATGCTTGTCGGTTTCATAAACCTTTAACCTCTTCAGCATCCTGTGGCCGAGCCTGTTTTTTGGAAGCATCCTCTTTACCGCCAGCATGATAACCTTGTTTGGATTTGTTTCCAGCATAAAACCGAGCGTACTTTCTTTCAAACCACCCGGATGGTTTGTATGAAACTGATAAACCTTATCCCTTAGCTTGTTTCCGGTGGTCTTTACAAGCCTTGAATTTATCACTATCACAAAATCCCCGCAGTCTATATCTGGCTGATAGATGGTTTTGTGCTTTCCTCTCAAGATGCTAGCGCACTTTGCCGCCAGTCTTCCAAGCACCATATCCTTAGCGTCTATTATCCAGAACTCTCTTTTGATATCCTCTGCTTTCGGTCTTATGGTCTTCACAGTATCCAT
>CAYFGH010000079.1:0-5231 GCA_964342735.1 uncultured Aquificaceae bacterium | reverse complement strand
AAAATCTTATATAATATTTCTATGGAAGATATAGAGCTTATAGGCATAGAGGATTTTGCGAAGGTTAAACTGGCACTGGCAAAAGTCATAAGCGTTGAAGAAGTACCCAAGTCTGAGAAGCTTTTAAAATTAGAGGTGAAAATAGGCGATGAAAACCGTACCATACTGGCTGGGATAAAACAGTACTATACGAAAGAAGAGCTTGTGGGTAAGAAAATCTTGGTGGTTTACAACCTGAAGCCAAGGAAGATGATGGGTATAGAATCCCAGGGGATGGTGCTTGCCCTATCAGATGGTGAGTCTTTTTCTCTGATAGTACCTGACAGGGATGTAAAAGAGGGTACGTTTGCACGATGATAGAGATAACCACCACCCAGTATATACTTTCTGTAATCTCAGGGATGTTTGTGGGGCTCATACTGTCTTTGATAGGGGGTGGTGGTTCTATACTGGCGGTACCTCTTCTTCTTTACTTTGTGGGACTTGATAAAGACAATATCAGTCCAGAGCTTGATAACAAAATAAAGCACCTTGTCATAGGTACCACTGCTCTGGCTGTTGGTATAAACGCTTTTATAAACTCCATATTTCATTTTAGGCATGGAAACGTAAGTGTAAGAGAAGGTTTTATATTTGCAATACCCGGGATAATCGGGTCTTTCTTGGGTGCACAGGCTGGGTCTTCTTTGAGAGGTAAGGATTTGCTGGTGGCTTTTGGTTTCATGATGATAGCTATAGCTTTTTATGTGCTTTCTACAAAAGAAAAGAAGGAGTTTCATAAAGAAGGTGTAGCTGGTAATCCATTCTTGATAGCTCTTTCTGGGCTTTTTGTGGGTGTCATATCAGGGTTTTTTGGTATAGGTGGTGGATTTTTGATAGTACCTGCTTTACTTTTCAGCACAAATTTAAGCACCATAAAAGCCATAGGTACATCTTTGATATCTGTGGGTCTTTTTGGTATCACCACCGCTACAGTCTATGCCATAAAAGATGAGGTGAATTTTTTAATAGCCATATGCTATCTGATAGGTGGGCTTGTGGGTGGATTTTTAGGGGTAAAGATAGCAAGGCGCCTAAACGCCAAAAAGCTAAAAGGTATTTACGCTTTTGCGGTGATACTTGTGGGCATATACATAATTTATAAAAACATCAGATAATCTTGGCTCTGTTTTTGATGATTTCTCTTAAAGAAGATACAGAGTACTGGATAGTTTTATCCTCTTTTATGGCGCTCTGTATTTTCTTTATAGAATGTGTGACGCTTGAATGAGATTTTATGTTAAAAGCGCTGGCGATATCCTTTAAAGACAAATCTGTAAACTCCCTTGATAAAAATATAGCTATATGCTTTACAACAGAATATTTTTTGTTTTTGTAGCTTTTGGTAAAGATATCAACGCTGACGTTAAAATAGCTGGCCACGGTCTTTTTGATAAAATCTATATCAACTACATTCGAACGCACCTGCTGATTTATAGCCTCTAATATAGAATCTCCCTTTGCCTTTATCTGGAGTATAAGCCCTTCTATCTCTCTGGCGTTTGCGACGGTATTGTCTTTTATATAGGATATGAGCCTATCGTCTATGTTTAGACCGTATAGCTTTATCTTTTGCTCTATGATGGAGAGCTTTATCTCTTCGTCTATGCTGGTTTCCACTAAAAGTCCACCTTCAAACCTGCTTATGAGCCTTTCAGATATATCCTTTATATCCCTCGGGTGCTTATCGCTGGCAAATACTATGTGTTTGTTGTGCTGAAACAGATAGTTGAATATGTTAAAAAGCTCAATCTGAGTACGCTCTTTACCCGATAAAAACTGAATATCGTCAATTAGAAGTATATCCACATTTCTGTATTTCTCCCTGAAAGACATTATGTCTCCGGCTTTTAAGTAATGGACCATCTCCTCTGTAAAATCGTTCATAGAAGTATATAAGACGCTTCTTCTCAAAGAATATGCTCTGTTGCCGATAGCCTGAAGAAGGTGTGTTTTACCAGTTCCCACTTTGCCGTATATAAAAAGTGGGTTGTAGGGTGAATTTTCGTTGATGGCCACATCCAGAGAAGCCCTGTAAGCCACTTCGTTTCCTCTACCCACTATAAAATTATCAAACGTATATCTTGAGGATATACCCTCTTTTATAACGACTTTCTGAGTTTCCGATTCAAGGTGAAGCTCCTCTGTCTTGTCGTCTTTTTTCTCTTCATCGTTTTTGCGCCAGACATCAAATTTTATAAACAGACCGAGCTTTCCAGCCTCATCTTGTAATATGTGTCCTAAAGCCTGAACTATCCATGCTTTTGATTGCTCTGTGGGACATTCTATTAAAAGCGTATTACCCTTTATGCCGGAGGGTTTCAGGTTTTTAAGAAGAGCCATCGTAGGCCTGTCTATATTTTTAGCCAGGTTTTCCAAAATCCTTTGCCAGAGTTCTTTAGCTTTTGCATAATCTTTATAATGTTCTTTTAAAAAGCCAGAAAACAAGCCAGCTTTTTCTATTTTAATCTTTTTAAATTTACTAAGGTTCTTATTCATATATTTAAAGTATAAGCCCAGGATAAGTGGTAAAAATACATAAAAATATCGAAGTAGTAATACCTTCAGTGAAATTTTCTAAAGGATTAGGTTGCCTTAATAAAAAATTAATAAAACAAAATACCATTAAGAATATCAAAACCAGAGCAGATTTTATGTCAAAAAAGTATGCTATACTTTATTGTATGATAGCTCTGATAACGGATTTTGGAACAGCTGACCCTTATGTAGGCATCGTTAAGGCAGTGATTTTATCGGTTGAAAAAAACGTTGAAATAATAGATATTACACATGAGATAGACCCATTCGATATACTAAAGGGTGCTTTTTATCTTGAAAGTGCTTATAGATACTTTCCAAAAGAGACCATCTTCATGGGCGTTATAGACCCCGGGGTTGGCTCTTCAAGAACTCCCATAGCCTGTAAATACAGAGACTACTTTTTTGTGGGTCCCATGAATGGTCTGTTTGACATGGTCTTCGAAGAAAAGCCATACTGCGTTGATATATCAAACCACCCTTACATTTTAAAGCCCACTTCCAGCACCTTCCACGGAAGGGACATATTTGCCCCCGCCTGCGCTTACATCCATAAGTTTAAATCCATAGAGTTTTTAGGACCTAAGATAGATTATGTATATCATTTAGACATACCAAAACCTTTATTAAAAGACAATACTATAGAAGGCAAAATCCTTTTCTACGATAAGTTTGGAAACGCTATTACAAATGTAAGGTGTAAGAGTATAAAATACGCTATCATAGATGACAAAAAGGTAGAATATTTTGAGTATTTTTCAAAAGCCCCAAAACAAAGTCCTGGGATTACCTGTGGAAGTTTTGGATATCTGGAGTTTTTTATAAATCAGGGCTCTTTTAAAGATTTTACAAACGCAAGAGATTTCACACTCATACTATGAAAGGTAAAGAGTTTGAGGATATGGCATGTTTGTGGCTTTTAGAAAGAGGATATACCATCTTAAAAAGAAACCACAGATGTAAAAGAGGCGAGATAGACATCATCGCCAGAAAATTAGACAAGATAATAGCCTTTGAGATAAAAGGAAACCACACAGACCTCTACGGACTTCCCGAAGAGCGCATAGACAACAGAAAGCTTGAGAGGATAAAGCGATGCCTTACAGAGTACGCTATCTCAAACAACATCAACCTAGAGAATCTCCAGATAGATGCTATCGTAATTTACAAAGACAATATATCTCATATAGAAAACGTATGGGTGTAGTAGAACATCTTTATATACATATCCCATACTGCTCATCAAAGTGTCATTACTGCGATTTTTATTCGGTGGTGGATGAAGCAAGAAAAGATTATTTTGATATACTCTTAGAAGAGCTTAGACTTTACGATTTTGAATTTAGTTTAAAAACTATATACTTTGGTGGTGGCACACCCTCTATTTTTAAACCAGAACACTATGAATCTTTCTTTAAAAAGCTAAAAAACTATGTAGATATATCAAAAGTAGAAGAGATAACGATGGAGCTAAACCCAAAAGATTACACAAAAGAGGATTTCAAAAGACTTTACGATACAGGTGTAAACAGGCTTAGCTTCGGAGTTCAGAGTTTTAACCAAAAGCACCTTCTTTGGCTTGGAAGGGCTCACACCGAAGAAGACAGCATAAAAAGCATAACCTATGCCAAAGAAGCGGGGTTTTCCAATATAAGCATAGATATCATATTTGGAATGCCAGACCAGAGCTTAGAAGAGTTCGAAAAAGACATTGAAAAAGCCCTCAGTTTTGATTTAGAGCACATGTCTTTTTACATGCTTACTTTTTACAAAGAAACGCCTTTATACGCCTACAAAGATAAAGAAAAAGAAGAAGATGAGATAGCCTCGTTTTATGAGCTTTTAAGAAAAAGAATGAAAAACTATATACACTATGAGATATCAAACTTCGCAAAAGAAGGCTATCAATCAAAGCACAACATGGCCTACTGGGAGTACAAAAACTATCTTGGTATAGGAGCAGGGGCTTCTTCTAAGGTAGAGCCTTACATATTCTCAAATCCAAAGGACTTAAACCTCTATAGAGAAAATGTATTGAACAAGCGCATCTTCCTAAAAGCCTTAAACCATCAAGAACACGTAAAAAACAAGATTATGATGGGGCTTAGGACTATAAAGGGAGTAGATAAAACGCTTATAGATATACCAGAGCACTTAGAAGAGTTTTTCGATGAAAAAGAAGGAAGGGTCTTTATAAGACCAGAGTACTGGCTTGTCTCAAATGCGATAATATCAGAGATTCTGTAGCATTTTTCTAAAGCTTTTATCTAAAATCTGCACCAGGTTTATAGCACCAAGGCTCACCCCTGGCCAGCCCTGACCCGGGAATACGGTATCCCCTACTATATACACACCCTTTTTAGGGGTAAGGGGTCTTGGATATGTGAAAAAGTATCTGTTTATCACCGGTATTCCTCCCACAGAACCCATAAACCTTGAAGTGTATCGCTTGAAGGTAACGGGAGTGCCCGATTCTACGTTGTAGATCTTCGCATCCTTTAAAAGGGGTATGTACTCATAGAGCTTTTTTATGATAAAATCCTCCACTATCTTTTTTCGCCTTCTATACTCATCTTTATCAGCTTCAAACCATTCCTCTATAAGAGAATGGGTGGATATGGTTATGCTTCTTTTGCCATCTTTTGACAGAACTT
>CAYFGH010000078.1:0-5275 GCA_964342735.1 uncultured Aquificaceae bacterium | reverse complement strand
GTTGGTTTTATAGGCTTTTCAGATCCACCAAGAGAAGATTCAAAAGAGCTAATAAAGAAGATAAAAGACCTTGGGGTGAGCGTCAAGATGATAACCGGGGATACTAAAGAAACCGCCAGACACATGGCTTCTTTGGTGGGCATAGAAGGAGATGTCTGTGAGGCAAAAGAGATAAAAGAATCCTGCGGTGTGTTTGCGGGGGTTTTGCCAGAGGATAAGTTTAAAATCGTAAAAACCTATCAAAAGATGAACCATGTGGTGGGTATGACTGGGGATGGCATAAACGATGCACCCGCTTTGAAACAGGCGGATTTTGGTATAGCCGTATCAAACGCCACCGATGTGGCAAAGGCTGCTGCTTCCGTGGTCCTGACGGATGAGGGGCTTGTAAATATAGTATCCGCCATCATAGTCTCAAGGAGGATATACCAGAGGCTTTTAACCTATGTTTTTTCAAAGACCATAAGGGTTTTTGCGGTGGTACTTACCATATTTTCATTTTTTATAATAGATAAGGATTTTATGCTCACCACAAAGATGATAATAGCTATGTTTTTCTACAACGACTTTCTTACGCTGTCGCTGGCCACTGATAACGTTGGATACTCTCAGAAACCGGATAGATGGGATATTAAAAAGATATCTGTTGTATCCTTGATATTTGGTATTTTTAGCGTTCTGTGGATTGTGGGCGGTATATACGTTTTTGGTCATAAGATATTTCACCTTGATATTAAAAGCCTGAAAACCCTGACATTTCTTGCCTTGGTGCTTACTATACCCGTGAGTATATTCTCTGTAAGAGAACGGGGTTTTGGTGTTGGAAACAGACCCTCTTTGGCTCTTATAATTTCTATGCTTTTTGCCATCCTAGGTTCAAACCTTATGGCCTATTACGGGTTTTTGATGAAGAGTCTTCCTTTAGAGGTGATACTCTCTGTGGATTTTTATATATTCTTTATGTTTATACCTTTTAACGTCATTAAAATGTTTATTTTTAAAAGCCTCAAAATGATATAATATTTTTATGATAAGCAAAGAAGAGGTGCTTAAGATTGCAAAACTGTCCCGTTTGGAGTTAAAAGAAGAGGAGATAGAGTTTTTTGCCTCTCAGATGAAAAATATAATAGAGTTTGTAAACAAGCTCAGTGAAATAAGCGATGTAGTACCAGAAGAGGAGTACAACACCCCAACGCCTTTAAGGGAGGATGAACCAGAGCCTTCTCTGGATGTGGAAAAGGTACTTTTAAACGCCCCTTCAAAACGCCTTAATATGTTTGAAGTGCCAAAGATAGTGGATGCAAGCTAATAAAGAGGTAAGTATGGAGCAGGAAAAGAAAAAAGCTTTAGAGGCAACCCTCACTCAGGTGGAAAAAAAGTACGGCAAGGGCGCTGTGATGCCCATGAAAGCCGCCTATGAAAAGCAGACTATAAATGTGATACCAACAGGCATACTGTCTGTGGATAGAGCCACCGGTGTTGGCGGGCTTCCAAGGGGTAAGATAATAGAGATATTTGGACCAGAGTCCGCTGGTAAAACCACGCTGGCTTTGTATGCCATAGCAGAAGCTCAAAAGGAGGGTGGTATTGCGCTTTTCATAGATGCAGAGCACGCTCTGGACCCTAAGTATGCGGTAAAACTGGGTGTAAACTTGGATGCCATGTATATATCCCAGCCAGACTACGGAGAGCAGGCCCTTGAAATAGCGGATTATTTTATAAACTCCAACGCCGTTGATATCATAGTGGTGGACTCGGTGGCAGCTTTGGTACCAAAGGATGAGCTGGAAGGAGAGATGGGGGATGCTCAGGTAGGCAAACAGGCAAGACTCATGTCTCAGGCTTTGAGAAAGCTAAAAGGAGCCACTAACAAATCAAACACAACCCTTATTTTCATAAACCAAATAAGAGAAAAAATAGGCCAGATGTATGGAAATCCAGAAACCACACCCGGTGGAAGAGCCCTCAAGTTTTTTGCAGATATGAGGCTTGAGGTAAGAAAAACAAGCGATATAAAAAGCGGAGACAACAAGATAGGCTATAGCGCCAAGGTGAGGGTTGTGAAAAACAAGGTGGCACCACCTTTTCAAGAAGGTGAGTATGAAGTGTATTTTGGTGAAGGCGTTTGCAAGATATGTGATCTTATAAACGTAGCCATAGATATGGGCGTAATCCAGAAAAGCGGAAGCTGGTACAGCTATCAAGACACCAAGATAGGTCAGGGTAAGGAGCAGGTAAAAACGTTTTTAACTGAGAACAAGGACCTGGCAAAAGAGATTGAGCAAAAAGTAAGAGAGGCTATATATAGCTCCAACAACCCATCAAACCAGCCTCAAGAACCCAAAAAAGACCAGAAACCCAACAACAAAAAAGAAGAAGCCTGATATGTTTTTGATGAACACATACCCAAGAAAAGACATAGCTTTTGTAAGGGGTGAAAACTCTTCTTTGTTTGATAAAAATGGCAGAAGATACATAGATTTTCTTTCTGGAATAGCGGTAAACACCCTTGGATACTCCCACAAAAGATTGAAAGAGGCTCTAAAAAATCAAATAGAGCTTATCTTACATACATCAAACCTCTACGAGAACCCCTGGCAGGAAGAGGTGGCTTCAAAGCTCATTGGCTTTTTTGGTGAAAATGGCAAGGTGTTTTTCTGTAACAGCGGTACAGAGGCCAACGAAGCTGCTATAAAGCTAACGAGGAAGTATTTTAAAGACAAAGGTCAGGAAAAATACCGCATCATCACCTTTAAAGGCGGGTTTCACGGAAGGACGATGGGCTCTCTTTCAGCTACCCCAAGGCCAAACCTTCATCAGGGCTTTGAGCCGATGCTTGAAGGCTTTGACTATGCGGAGTTTAACGATATAGACTCTGTTAAAAGCCTGATAAAAGATGATACCGCCGGGATAATGATAGAGGCTATCCAGGGAGAGGGTGGTATAAACGAAGCTGATATCGGCTTTTTGAAAGAGCTTGAGAATATATGCAGGGAAAATGGGCTTCTTCTCATACTTGATGAGGTTCAGGCAGGTATGGGAAGAACGGGTAAGTTTTTTGCCTATCAGCACGCTGGTATAAGCCCAGATATCGTCACGATGGCAAAGGGGCTTGGTTCTGGAGTGCCTATTGGAGCTGTCATCGCAAAAGATGAGGTATCAAACTCTTTCGGCGTGGGTTCACACGGGGCTACCTTTGGAGGAAACGCTCTGTCTTGTATAGCAGCATCAGTTACTCTTGATGAAATCCCAGAGCTTATGAAAGAGATACCTTCTAAAGAGGCTATTTTTAGAAAAGCCCTTGAGGGTTTTGGGCTTTTAAAAGGAAGAGGATTGATGCTGGGGCTTGATATCAAAAAAGACTGTAAAGAGATATCAAACGAGCTTCACAAAAGGGGTCTTGTGATAAACTGCACCGCCGGAAGCGTTTTGAGGATGCTTCCACCTCTTGTGATAACAAAGGAAGAGATTGAAGAAGGTTTAGATATACTCACCTCCACTCTGAAAGAGTTTTTATAACCCCCAGAGCATGTAAGCTATACCAAAGAGTATAAGCATAGAAAACACCTTTAAAACCCTGTCTCTTATTAAAACAATTGCCCAAAAAGTACTATATCAAACAGTATGCCGTAATATAGCGGTATTTTAAAAAACATCGGCTCTAGGTTTATATTGTAAACAAAATCTCCAAAGTAATAGGCTATCTTGTTAAGAGGGATATACAAAACAGGCAAAGAAAACATCGTTAATATGTTTAAAAGCCCCAAAACAAGGTATATCTCCACAACCATTAGAAGAAAAGGCACCACAAACACCGCTAAAAACGACACAGGACCGAGCTTTGAGACTATGAACATAGAGCTTAGTATTGCCACAAAAGAAAGCTCTGAGGAGAGAATTATTTTCCCTGCAAAGGATTTTGGAATCTCTATGTTCTTTAGGTATATAAGTATATAAAAGGTTATCACCATTGAAAGCCAGAAACCCACGCTCTTGTAAAAGGAGATGTTGAATAAAAGGCTCATGATACCAGATACAAAAAACTGCTTTATGGGGTTTATATATCTGTATAGGGCTTTTAGTAAAACACCCACCGCAAGATAGCTAACAGCCCTTATTATAGGAGCCCCGTGTTCCATGAAGATACCCACATAGAGTAAAAGAAGCACAAGCGCAAACACCTCTTTATGCTCGCCAAAGAGCATGTTTGAGAGACTTCTAAAAATCATATCCATATGTATCCCGGACATGATAAGAAGGAATATCAAAGAGTTCACAGAAAAGCTCGTAAGCAAATCCTCAGGTAGCGCTTTTGAACCCTCTCCAAACAAGAGAGCAAGCCCTATGTCCTTTGACCAGTCGTTGTCTGTGGTTTTTTTGAACCTGTTTTTAAGAGCCTCTTTGAGGCTTGTTTTGGAGCTTTTATTATAAGCTATCTCAAGAAGGTCTTTGGAGGTTTTTACAACACCATTTTTTACCTTTATATAACCTCTTATGTAGCTATCTTCTGGAAGCTTTATGTTTAGTTTTATCACATCATCTTTTAAATATTCTGGGCTTATTATCTTTACCTCGTTGTTTTTTAAAACTTTCCCCTCTATCTTGTAAAACCCATCTTTTATGTGAGTTTTATGGATTTTATTATTATGAAAAGCCAAAAACAAAACGATTAAGATAAACCCTAAAGGATATAAAATGTTAGGCCATAAGTTTTTCATTTACGACTTCATCTATAATTTCACATAAGGTATGTCCCAGTGTGATATGGCATTCTTGTATCCTTGCGGTGTCGTAAGAGGGCACTATAAAGCTGTAATGGGCTATATCCACCACCTTACCTCCCTGTTTACCGCTAAAGGCTATGGTGGTAGCCCCCAGATCATGGGCCTTCATGAGACCTTTTATAACGTTTGGAGAGTTTCCAGAGGTAGATATACCTATTGCTATATCCCCCGGCATACAGAGGGCTTCAATCTGTCTTTCAAATATCACATCAAACCCATAATCGTTACCCACCGCTGTAAGTATAGAGGTATCTGTGGTAAGGGCTATAGAGGGAAGTCCTTTTCTTTCTTTTTTATACCTTCCTACAATCTCCGCTGCCAGATGCTGTGCATCCGCCGCAGAACCCCCATTTCCAAAAAACATTATCTTGTTGCCATCCATAAGAGCCTGCGCCATTATAAGCCCCACTTCCACAATCTTATCCTTATACATCTCCAAGAAAGCCCTCTTGGTCTCTATGCTGTTTACAAAAGAGTCGTTTACTATCTTT
>CAYFGH010000077.1:0-5294 GCA_964342735.1 uncultured Aquificaceae bacterium | reverse complement strand
TTAAAATCCATAAAACCATCTATAGAGGAAGGACTGATACTCAGTTTTGAGTTTATCTCACCACCCTCTTCGTGGCTTAGTTTTATGCAGTATGTGGGAAATCTTTTGGATGTAATCTCTATGTGCTTTAAAAGCATATTCTCTTTGATATCGGTATAACCGTTACCGCATGTGAAGGATGTATTCAGTATAAAAGGTGGATAAAAACCAGCCCTGAGATAGGGTAAATGTGCTATGTACTGGTAGTTGTTTTTATCTTTTTTGAACACTTTGACATCTTCTAAATCTATACTGCTAAGATACTCTTTTGCCCTTTTGTAGTATATGTAATATCCGTTTTTTGCTATTATGTATCTTGCGATGAGGAGCTTTTCTCCGAAGGTTATTATACCTGCTGATATTAAAAGCAAAAAACCCAGAAAGTATAAAATATAAAGCCTGAGGCTCATATGATATCTAATAAAACATCCTGAACAGAATGCCACTCTTCTTCTGTAAGCTGGACATAGACCCTTTCGTTGTCTTCGTATATCTCCTGGGTGATTTCTGATATAGAGTCTATGAAGTTTTTGGCTTTTTGCTTGCTGATGCTTATTGTGTATATCTTGTTGTCCCATTCTCCGTATTCGTTTTTCTCTAAGGATATGTCAATCCATATGTCGTTAAAGTCATAAGATAGCATGAAACCGGAGGGTTCTGAAAGCTCTAGCTCCTTTGTTATCTCTTTTATGGCTTTTGCTATGATATCCTTGTTCACGTTTTTGGTTTACCCCTTTCGATATACATGAGTACGAGCGTGAAAACCATCGCTATGGCCAGTGTAAAAGAGCCAAACCTGAGCACTGATTGAACCGCATAGGCTTGGGATATCAGCGTTTGAAGCCCTATAAGGAGCGCCTTTGCTTTCAAAAGGCTTGTATTCAGTATCCATTTTAGATTTTCCAGTCTGTAATAGACATACTGAACATGAGTGTAGTTCATATTGTTTATATTATCATAAACATAAGCGGTATTTTTTGTAAATGTGTTGGTGGCGATGGAAGTTCCGGCTGCTGCTCCTATAAGCCTTGCATAGTTATAAAGGGCTGAACCAAGAGGCACGAGATCCTGTCTTAAATGTCTTAAAGCAAGAGCTGTAAGGGGAGCAAAGAAAAGTCCCATGCCAACTCCTACAAAGAGCATGTAAAAGGATATATGAAGCTTTGGTGTGAAAAAATCCACATGTGACAGGAAAAAATGTATATCAAGGAATATGATACTCTGACAGACAAGAAGCAGTATTTTTGGGTCTAATCTGTCGCTTAGTTTACCTCCTATGGGAGAGAAAAGCACTATTCCTATCGCAAAGGGAAATATGTATAAACCCGTATCAAAGCTTCCAAGCCCCCTTATCCTTTCAAAGTAAACGGGCATGATATATAGTATCTGGAAAAAAGCAAGTCCATACACCAGCACAAACGTTATTACAGCGTAATCAAACTCTTTGTATTTGAATATGTCAAAACCGATGAGTGGATGCTTTGATATCAGATCCGATATCAAAAACGCCAGAAAGCATAAGACAGCTATGGCAAGAAACACTATCGTTTTTATGGAGTTAAACCACTCCCACTTTTCCCCTCTTGATAAGAGTATTATCAGGCTTGTGGATGCTGTTGCTAAAAGCCCAAAACTTATGTAGTTAAAGGGTTTTTCATGCTTTTGAGGGTTGTGAAAATCAGGCAGCAGTATCAAGGATGCAAAAAATATGGGTATTATAAAGGGCAGGTTCATATAAAACACCCAGCGCCAGGACAGGTATTCCACCAGATATCCCCCTACCGTGGGACCAAGTCCCGGTGCAAAAGCCACACCCATGGCATACATACCCATCGCCATACCCCGCTGTTCTGGTGGAAATATCCGGAATATGATAGCCTGAGCGGACGGTATCAAAAACCCCTCTCCTATTCCTTGGATAGAACGTGCCATTATCATAGTGCCTATGTTGTCCACCGCTCCAGATAGCGCACTGCCCACCGCAAAAAATACGATACCAGCAAGGTATACTTTTTTCAGTCCATAGAGGTTTGTAAAGTGGTTAAACACCAGTATCGTAATAGCTGTGGCCACAAGGTAGCTTATGGATACCCACTGGATGCCGTATATATCTGTGGAAAGGGGTGCTATCATCTTTGGCATAGCCACATTTACGCTTGTTATACCAAGCACCGCCACAAATGTACCGCTCAGGACTATGAATGTATATAGCCATTTCATAAACTATCCTCCAGATAATCCTTTAACTTTTGAAGGGCCTGGGATTTTATCTGAGATACCCTTGATAAAGATATGCCAAGGATTTCAGCCACTTCCTTTATACCTAACTCTTCGTAGAATAAAAGCTGTAAAACCAGCTTTTCCCTGTCATCAAGTCTCTCAACAGCCTCTTTTAGCTTCGATTCCAGATCTGATTTTAGCGCATTCTCTTCAGGGGTTTCAATGTCTGAACTTATAAAGTTGTCATAAGATTTTTCATGCTCTTCTGTGATTTTATAAACTATATCCTCTAAGCTTTGAAGGTAAGAAAAAGATATTTTGTACAGACTGTTTTGATACTCTTCTAAAGACTCTCCTAAGATGTTGCTTATCTCCTCATCGGTGGGGTCTCTCTGATGCTCGTTCTGAAAGTTTCTTATGATATCTTTTATTTTGTGTTCTTTCTCCCTTATGTTTCTGCTACCAAAATCAAGACTTCTAAGATAATCGTATATTGCTCCTTTTACCCTTATCTTTATGTATGACTCCGGGTTTTTAGAGCTATCCAGATGGTCTATCGCCTGAATGAGCCCTATTATACCGTTGCTTACCAGATCGTTATAATCAACGTTTGGCGGAAGGTTTCTTATGATTTTTCTACATATTTTCTTTACAAGCGGTACATACTGCAATATCTTTTGCTCTCTTTGTTCTTTATTTTCAATCATCAAACCCCCTAAACCTTGCCATAGCCTATATTATATGAGTCTATATATACTTTTTCAAGGCTTTTAGAGTAAAAATTACGAATATATATCATTAAAAAAGTTTGGATAGGATATCTTCACGCAATCAGGATCGTCTAACTCTGGCTCTGTACCAAGCACCATACCAAGGATGCTCATGCTCATAGCTATCCTGTGGTCTTTGAAAGATTTTATCTCTCTTAGCTTTAGCTTACAGGGACCTTTTATGCTGAATCCATCTTCAAACTCCTCTATTATAGCCCCCGCATTTTTGAGGTTTACGTATATTGCCCTTATACGGTCGCTCTCTTTTTTTCTCAGTTCTTTTGCACCCTTTACGAGGCTTATGCCTTCTGCAAAGCACATGAGCACCGAAAGTATGGGTATCTCATCTATCAAAGAAGGCACATCTTCTTCATTTATCTCTACAGCTTTTAAATTGGGTGAGTATTTTACTTCTATATCCGCTATGTCTTCGCCGTTTTGGTGTCTTTTGTTTATATAGTTTATATAAGCTCCCATTTCTCTGGCTTTTCTGAAAAACCCGTCCCTTGTGGGGTTTATGAGCACATCCTTCAAAATCACGTGACTGTCTTTTGTAAGTATTGCAAGGGCTGCTATAAAAGCTGCGGATGATGGGTCTGCTGGCACATCGACGTTTATGGGATTTAATACTCCACCAGCTTTTATCTTTACGATATATTTGTCGTTTGAAATGATGCTTATGTTTGCTCCCATGCTGGAGAGCATCCTTTCGGTGTGGTCTCTTGAGATGTATGGTTCTATTATCTCCGTGATAGAACCCTCTTTTGCCAGATACCCTGCTAAGATAAGGCAGGATTTTACCTGAGCGGAGGCCTCCTTGTTTTCAAAGGTACCTCCTGTGAGGTTTCCACCTTTTATGGCTATAGGAAGCATGGACGCATCTTCTCTACCTATTATGGTGGCACCCATCAAAGACAGTGGTTTTGTGACCCTTTTCATAGGTCTTTTCCTCAGGCTTTCATCTCCTGTCAAAACGCTAAAGAAGTTAAATCCAGAGAGTATTCCAGAACTTATTCTTGCGGTGGTTCCAGAGTTTTTAGCATCCAGCACATCCTCTGGTTCTTTGAAGTGCTCTTTTCCACCTTTTATTTCTAAAATATCATTCTCTCTTTTTATATCTATGCCAAGTTTTCTAAATATATCAAGCGTTGCCAGCGTATCCTCCGCCACCAGCCAGTTTTTCACGTAGGATGTTCCGTTTGCCAGCGCACCAAACATTATACATCTGTGGGATATTGATTTGTCAGAGGGTACTCTTAACTCTTTTTGAATTTTTTCAACTTTTTTTATTATCATAAATTGACTCCTATAAGCATTGAAGCTAATATCATCATACATACGAATATGATGAGTCCATAAGTTATATAAAGGGCTTTGTGTGTTTTATAAACTCCTTTGTTTATATCCTCTATGGTTTTTATGAAGTTTAAACCTCCTATTACAAGAGTAGATATACCAAAGAATATGAATACAAAACCCATCCCTTCAAAATGCCCGTTTATGTTTATTTTTGTATGAAGCATTATGGATAGCTGTTTGAGGAAAAAGTCAAACTTTTCCACCACAAATCCAAAGGCTATAAGACCAATGGCGGTCCTTATCCAGGCCAGAAAAGTCCTCTCTGCAGCCATGTATATGCGTGGGTCTATCACCTCTTTAGGGCTCACCTTTTCGCCTCCTTGAATATATTTTATATCCAGATAAAATTTTATAGCTAAGAAAAACAAAGCTATTAGCGATGGCCATATGAGTATCACATGAAGCTCTCCAAAGAATATGGCTAGCTTGTGAAAACCTATATAGAAAAAGTAAATTTCTAGCCTCTTTGCTACTATTCCGCTACCAAAGGCAAGCAGTATGAATTTAAGATAGGTAAGATAAGTCCTCTCCAAGGACATGTATAACCTTGGTTCGTCAACGGAGGGAAGGTTTTTAAATATTATCACTTGTCTCTTATTTCCCTAAATATGAATATGGCTACACCTATTATAGCAAGGATTATTATTAAGGGTTCTAGTAAAAATATAAATTTCATACGCTGGCAAGCCTCTGTTCTAATTCTTTTGCCTGAAGGGCTGATACTATCTCATCTAAATCTCCATCCAGTACGTCCTGGAGTTTGTGAAGCGTTAGATTTACCCTGTGGTCTGTGACCCTGTTCTGGGAAAAGTTATAGGTTCTTATCTTTTCGCTTCTTTCACCGGTACCCACCTGCTCTTTTCTTTCTTTATCGGTTTCTTCTTTTTTCTGCCTTTCGTAAAAATC
>CAYFGH010000076.1:0-5307 GCA_964342735.1 uncultured Aquificaceae bacterium | reverse complement strand
CCTTCCTTTTTATGCCACAGAGGGTGCTTCTGGTCTGGATCTTGCCTGTGTTGAGGATGTGGTGGTGATAAGGCCTTTAGAGAGAGTTTTAGTATCAACGGGTATAGCCATAGAACTCCCGGAAGGGTATGAAGCTCAGGTAAGGCCAAGAAGCGGACTCGCTTTAAAAAAAGGCGTTACGGTGTTAAACAGCCCCGGCACCATAGACCAGGATTACAGAGGTGAGATAAAGGTGATTCTTATAAACCTCTCTGATAAAGAGGTGGTTATAGAAAAGGGCGAAAGGATAGCCCAGATGGTGATATCCCCTGTGGTGAGAGCAGAGGTGATAGAGGTGGATGAGCTTTCTTCCACAAAAAGGCAGGATGGTGGATTTGGATCCACCGGACATAAATGATAAACATACTTCATAAACTCTCAAAAAAAGAAAACCTCTCAAAAGAAGATATAAGACAAACCTTAGAAACGATATCAAAGGCCGAGGCCACCGAAGCCCAGATAGGGGCTTTCATAATGGGCATGAGGCTAAAGGGTGAGACTGTAGAGGAGATAAGCGAGATAGCAAAATTCTTTAGAGAAAAAGCCCTCAAAGTCCCTGTAGAAAACGAAGAGGAGCTTCTTGATACGTGTGGGACTGGTGGAGATGGACTTTCTACCTTTAACATATCAACCGCCAGCGCTTTTGTGATAGCTGGGGCTGGTTTTAAAGTGGCAAAGCACGGCAACAAATCTGTCTCTTCAAAGTGTGGTAGCGCCGATATACTGGAGGCTCTTGGTATAAACATAAACCTAGACCCTCAGAAGATAGCAAAGTGTATAGAGGAAGTGGGTATTGGTTTTATATATGCCCCAATGCATCACAGCGTTATGAAAAACATAGCAAAACCAAGAAAAGAGCTTGGTATAAAATCCGTGTTCAACCTGGTGGGCCCTCTTTCAAACCCAGCGAAGGCCAAAAGGCAGATAATGGGTATATACGATATTGCTTTGGTGGAGAAGATAGCTCACGTGTTAAAAGAGCTTGGTAATATAAAATCTTTTGTGTTTAGCAGTTTTGATGGGATGGATGAGGTTTCTATAAGCTCAAAAACTCTGATAGCCAGACAAACAAAAGAAGATGTAGAGATGTTTGAGTTTGACCCGAGGGATTTTGGATTTGAGCTAAAAAGCATAGAAGATATCACAGTGAAAAATATAGAAGAAAGCCTAGATTTATTTAATATGGCTTTGAAAGGTGTACCATCCTCTGCCCTTGATATAGTCCTTATAAACGCAAGCTTTGGTATTATGGCTTTTAAAGATATAGACTTTAAAGAAGCCCTGGATATTGCAAAAGATAGTGTATTCTCAGGAAAGGCTATGAAAAAGCTCCAGGCTCTCAGAGAGTGCTCTAACGATATAAGATGATAAAAGTAGGGAAAGTATCTTATTTAAACACACTTCCGATGTTTTACAGGCTTTCAGGATACGAGATAGTAGAAGGACACCCATCTGAGCTTTTCAGGATGCTTCAAGATGATAAAATAGATATAGGTATCTTATCATCGGCGGTGTATTTGCAGGATAAAGAAAAGTATGCTTATCTGGACGGGGTTTCTATCTCCGGCAAAAAAATGGTGTGCTCGGTGCTTCTTTTTTTAAAAGCCGATCACATAAAAAATGTATATCTTACAAAAGCTTCTGTGACCTCTAGAGTGCTTGCAAGATGGTATATAGAACACGTGTTAAATTTAAATCCAAACTACGTGGAAGATGAATCTGCTGCCGATACCATACTCTACATAGGCGATAAGGCCATAAAAGAATCAAGATCAAAAGACTACAAACACATAATAGATCTGGCTGAAGAGTGGTATAAAGAGTATAAAGCGGGTTTTGTTTTTGCGCTTTTTACATACAAAAGATCAAACCCAAACAACTTTGAGAGGCTGAAAGAGGATGTAATAAAATCTATAGATATTTTCTATGAAAAGCTAAAAAACAACGATTTAGAACAGGATATATTAAAACAATACAGCTTTGTGGACGGGGATTTTTTTAGAAAGTACTTCTTGGAATGTCTGGACCTTGGGTTAAAGGAGGAGCAAAAGCGCTCCCTTGATATATTTGATGGTTTTGTAAAGCGTTTTGGACTTACTTAGCCAGCTTTTTTGTACATGTAAACGGGCTTTCTGGACTCATCTATAACGATCTTTTCTACGTTTACCAAAGAAGGAGCTTCGTACATAATATCCGTCATGATCTTTTCCACTATGGCCCTTAAACCTCTGGCACCGGTTTTCCTTTTTATGGCTTCTTTTGCAATCTCTCTTAAAGCCCCTTCGGTGAATTCAAGCTCTATACCTTCCATTCTAAGAAGCTCTTTGTACTGCTTTACGATGGCGTTTTTGGGTTCTGTGAGTATGCGCATCAAATCCTCTTCCGTTAGCTCGTTCAGGACGCTTATAACCGGTAACCTTCCCACAAACTCCGGTATGAGACCGAAGTTTATAAGATCATCTGGTTCTACTAATGATAGTATGTTGCCCTCTTCTTTGTACTTTGATATTTCTGTTTCAAAACCAACGGTGCTCTTGCCAAGCCTTCTTTTTACAATATCTTCCAGACCCACAAAAGCCCCGCCGCATATAAACAGTATATTTGTGGTATCAAGCTGTATGAACTCCTGATGAGGGTGTTTTCTGCCACCCTGAGGTGGTACGTTTGCTACGGTGCCTTCTATGATTTTAAGAAGAGCCTGCTGTACACCTTCGCCGGATACATCCCTCGTGATAGATGGGTTATGACCTGTTTTCTTGGCTATCTTGTCAATCTCATCTATGTATATGATACCTTTTTTGGCTTTTTCTATGTTGTAATCGCAGTTTTGCAAAAGCCTTACCAAAACGTTTTCAACGTCTTCTCCCACATATCCGGCTTCTGTGAGCGTAGTGGCATCTGCTATGGCAAAAGGCACGTTTAAGATTTTGGCCAGCGTTTTAGCCAGCAGCGTTTTACCGCTACCGGTGGGTCCTATAAGGAGTATGTTGCTTTTTTCTATATCGGTGTCTGATTTTCTTAGTATTCTCTTGTAATGGTTATAAACTGCCACAGACAGTATCTTCTTGGCCTCATCCTGACCTATGATAAACTCGTCTAATATCTTTTTTATCTCTTTTGGTTTTGGTATAAACTTGATCTCTTTTGAGGCTTCTTCAGCTTCGTGGCGTTTTATAAGATCAAAGGCTTTTTCTACACATTCACTGCAGATGTTTATGCCATTTGGACCTGCTATGATAAGGGGCACATCTTTTGAGGATTTGTTGCAAAAGGAACAGTAATCTCTTTTGGATGCCATATTAAGACCTCTTGGATATGACCTTGTCTATAAGACCGTAGTTCTTTGCTTCCTCCGCAGACATGAAGTAATCTCTATCCACATCCTTTTCTATCTGTTTTATGGTCTTACCGGTGGCGTTGGCAAGTATGGTGTTTAGTATATGTTTTATGCGTTTTATCTCCTCAGCGTGTATGAGAATATCGGTGGCCTGCCCCTGAACACCACCAAGGGGTTGATGTATCATGATGCGGGAATGGGGAAGAGCAAACCTCTTACCTTTAGCACCGGCTGCCAGAAGCACAGCACCCATAGAGGCCGCCTGACCTATGCATATGGTAACCACATCGGGCTTTATATACTGCATGGTATCGTATATGGCAAGACCAGCGGTCACAGAACCACCCGGTGAGTTTATATACATCTGAATGTCCTTTTCGGGGTCCTGGGCTTCTAAGAAAAGAAGCTGGGCCACTATAAGGTTTGCCACATGATCATCTATAGGGAATCCAAGTATGACTATGCGGTCCTGTAAAAGCCTGGAGTATATATCGTAGGCTCTTTCTCCTCTGGGAGTTTGCTCTACGACTATGGGTACTAGCTGATCTATGATCTTTTTGTAATATCCAGCGTCACTCAACGTTTTCCTCCTTTAAAGCGCTATTCTCTTTAAATTTAATAATTTCTAAAATTTTGTCCATAGCTTTAGAAGCCAGTATATCTTTTAAAAGCACAGACTTTCTGTCTTCTCTTAAGAAGTAGCTTTCTATGTTTTCTCTTAGTCTTTGCAAAGAAGCCTCGTCTTTTTGATTGTCGGGCAACATATCTTTATAGGCTTCTACCTGCTCATCTATATATTTTTTGATGTCTTCATCGCTTACTTCTATACCAAACTTCTTGGCATAAGAGACCAGTATAGAGCGTGTTTTGGCGCTTGTGATACCCTCTCTTACAGACTTATCGTAAGCAGATTTTTCTATGGCTTTTAGCGTATTCTCATCAAAAGAGCTTAAATCAAACATGGCGTTTAACCTGTTTATCTCTTCCTCGTATACCAGGTTTGCTATCCTTATGGCTTCGGTTCTTGAGGTTTCTGCAATGTCCTTATACTCCTCTAGAAGATATTTGGTAACTGCGTTTATCTTAGCTTCCTCTTTCTGTCTTTCTAAGTAATTTTGCAACCTCTTCCTGGTATTTTCTATGGCTTCCTGAACGTTTTCTCCAAGACCAAGCTCTTTTACAAGCTCATCGGTGAGCTCTGGGTATACTTTCTTTTTAACGGATTCTACTTTCACCTCTATGTCCACCTTTGGAGCGTTTTCGTCCTCGGTTTCCTGAATCGGTACGTTCTCTAGTTTTATAGTGTCACCTTCTTTTTTACCTAAAAGCTCATTATACAAATCCTTTCTTAAACCAAGCTCTTTCAGTACACCGCTTAATTTCTGGCTTACCTTTTCATTGTCCTGTCTATCCGTTACGGTATAATCTATTACCACATAATCATCTTCCTCAATGGGCCCTTCTTTTGGTTCTAACGTTGCCTTATCCTCTAGCGTATACTTTATAGCTTTATCCACCATCTCATCGGTAAGCTCAAAGGCTGGTATCTCTAACTCCACCCCTTCAAGGTCTTTAAGCTTCTCAGCTTCTATAACTGGAAATATCTCTATATAACCTTCCATTGTAAGCTTCATATCTTTCTCGGAAAAATTGCTCTTTTCTAAGTTTATCCTTATGTCCATCACGTCAAAGCCAAGCTCTTTGGCGCTCTCGTAAGCTTTTTTGGCAAAGTCTTCCACCAAACCTTCCAGTATGTAGTTCTTAAACTTGCTCTTTATAATCCACTCAGGGGCCTTGCCTTTTCTAAAACCATCCACAACAGCGTTTGCTTTTAACTCGTTTAGAATAGTTCTGTAAGCTTGCTCTAGTTCTTTACCTTCTACATCAAATGTGAAATCTCTAAAGATACCTTCTTCTTTTGTAATTACAAA
>CAYFGH010000075.1:0-5341 GCA_964342735.1 uncultured Aquificaceae bacterium | reverse complement strand
TATCAAACCCAGTTGAATTTGCAGGTGCCCATATGGATGGGTGGTAAGGTCCAGGCTTATGAAGATGCTTCTTATCATGCTCTTAAAAGCACAAAAAAAGAGCTAAGCCAGACAGAGCAAGATATAATCTACAACGTTTACAAAGCCTATCTGGGTGGGCTTCTGGCAAAAGAGGGGATACTCCTGGCCACTCAGGCGGTAAACGATGCCAGAAAGCATGTGGAGATGGCAAAAGCCTATTATAAAACCGGTATGGCGCTTTTTTCAGATACGCTGAGGGCCAAGGTTTACCTTCATCAGGCGGAGCAGAAGCTGGTGGAGGCTAAAAACAACTACAAAACCGCCAGAAGGGCTCTGTTTTTGCTAATGGATGAGCCATACAAAGATGTTGATTTAAAAGGACATCTTTACTGTCCAGACCATATAGATAGAAATGCTCTTGTAAAGGCTGTTTATCAAAAACCCGAGATAAAGTCCATGCAAGAAAAGCTTCAAGCCCTAAAGTCTATGAAAAGGGCGTATCTTGGGGATTATCTACCTCAGGTGGGGGCTTTTGCCTCTTATTCGCTGTTTGATAACTCTACACCCTTTGGTGCTACTGCCAATGGATACATGGTGGGTGTTGGTGTAAACTGGAATCTTTTTGATGGTTTAACGGCTTTTAACAAGATAAGAAGCTTAAACGAGCAAAAGCTGATGCTGAGCTCATACATAGATTACATGGCAAAGGGTTCAATATTTAAGATAAACAAGGCTCTGGCAGAGTATGAAAACGCTTTGGCAGCCATCAAATATGCCACAAAGGAGGAAGAGGAGTCAAAGGCCACTTTAAAGGTGATGGATCAAAGGTATAAGGTCGGGCTTGCTAAGATAACGGATGTGCTGGATGCCGAGACCCAGTACGATAAAGCGAGGTTTGATCTGGCAAAGGCCCTTTACGATTGCAATTTAGCCTATATAAAGAGTTTGTATCAAGCAGGTTTACTAAGCAAGGAGGTGAAATGAGATGAATACCCTTAAAAAGTACGTCCTTTACTTTATAATACCGATGGTAATCGTTATACTGTGGCTGGGTGGGTTTTTTGAACACAAGATATCCCCCGGTGAAAAGCCCATAAAGCCAAAGGTTATAAGCAATGTAAAAGTAATAACCGTTAGCTCGTCTACACCTTTAGAAGAAGAGTTTGATGGGGTGGTAAGCGCCAAAAACCACGCTGCCATATCCACAAGGCTCATGAGCAAGGTAATAGGGGTTTATGTAAAAGACGGGGATTGTGTAAAAAGAGGACAGCTCCTTGTAAAGCTTGATACAAGAGATATATCCAGCATGGTGGCTCAGGCAAACTACGGCGCCAAACAGGCCGAAGACCAGATGAAGGCGGCCGAAGCAAACCTTCAGGCTGTATCAAAAACCTATGAGAGATTTCAAAAGCTCATAAAATCAGGGGCAGTCACAAGGCAGGAGTACGATGAGGTGAAAGCAAAGTACGAAGCAGCCAAGGCTATGGTAGAACAGGCCAAAAACGCCATACTCGCTGCCAAAGCGGGAGCCTCAGCTGCCGGTGCAAACCTTGCCTATGCCAATATCACAGCGCCGTTTTCAGGATGCATATATATGAAAAATGTCAATGTTGGTGATATAGCAGCTCCCGGAATGCCTCTTATGATGATAGATAAACCCCCTTACAGGGTGGATGTGGCGCTACCAGAAAAGTATATAAACAAGATCACCCCCGGGGAGACTCTGAAAGTCTATATAGGTGGTATAGACAAGACTGTAGAAGGTACTGTCAGAGAGGTTTCTAAAAATCTAAACCCCATGTCTCATACCTTTGATGTGAAGATAGATATACCAGACGAAGATGGTATCACCAGCGGTCTTTATGCGAAAGTCTATATTCCTAAAAGCCAGGAAACCGTTGTGACGATTCCCAAAGATGCTCTGTTTAAGTGGGACGATATAGATGCCGTATGGCTTGTGGATAAAAACAACATCACCCATATGCAGTTTGTAAAGCTGGGTCAAAGGGTAGGTGATAGTTATGTGGTGCTATCTGGCTTAAAGCCAGGTGACAGGATAGTAGAAGGAAACGTATACAGCGTTTGTGATAAATGCAAGATAGGAGAGTGATATGTACGGGATAGCCGGAAGGATAGCAAAGTACTTTATAGATTCTAAACTTACTCCCATAATGATACTTGTGCTCTTGGCCCTTGGTGTGTTTGCTGTAATCACCACTCCAAAGGAAGAGGACCCCGATATAGTGGTGCCAATGATAGATATTATGATAGCTTATCCCGGGGCAGATCCAAGGGAAGTGGAAAAACGCGTTGTTACTCCCTTAGAGAAAAAGCTCTGGGAGTTGAAAGATATATCCCGTATATACAGCGCTTCCGGTGATGGTTATGGGCTTGTGACGGCAAGATTTAAAGTAGGCACAGACCCGGTAAAGGCGCTTGTACAGTTAAACGCCAAGATGATGGCGTCTTTAAACTTGGTACCACCGGGCGTTCAGCTTCCACCCCTCATAAAGGCAAGATCTATCGATGACGTTCCCATAATGACACTGACGCTGTGGGGTAAAGGTTATGATTATTATTCTCTGAGAAGGATTGCAGATACGTTAGACAACGAGTTAAAAACCGTTCCAAACGTAGCGCAGGTGCACATATACGGCGGTCAACCAAGAAAGTTAAGGGTCTTATTAGATCCTGCCAAAGAAGCTGCTTATGGTTTATCACCTGCTTATGTGGTTCATATCATCCAGGAAGCCAATCAAGAGCTTCCAAGCGGTTATGTGAATCAGAACAACACCCTTTATTATGTAAAAACCGGAAACTTTATAAGGTCAAAACAGGATCTGGAAGATCTGGTGGTGGGATGGTACGGTGGAAAACCTGTTTATCTTAGAGACATAGCCACCATAACGGATGGACCTGGTGGAGTTCATGATTATGTAACGATGGGCTTTGGAGCCGCTTCTAAGCGTTATGGCTCTCCTATGTACCCGGCGGTTACCATATCTATAGCAAAAAGGGCTGGTACCAACGCTGTTAACGTGGCAAACGATGTGCTTAAAAAGATTGATTCTTTAAAAGGCACCGTGATACCGGCTAGCCTTCATATAACCGTTACAAGGAACTACGGTAAATCCGCTCAAAACAAATCAAACGAACTCATAGAACACCTTTTCATAGCCACTGCCTCTGTGATACTCCTTATAGCTGTGGCGCTCGGTATAAGAGAATCCGCTATAGTGGCTATAGCTGTTCCGGTGACGCTTGCTTTTGCGCTGTTTTTCAGCAAGCTTTATGGGTTTACTATAAACAGGGTTACGCTGTTTGCTCTCATATTCTCCATTGGTATTCTGGTGGATGCTGCTATCGTTGTGGTGGAAAACATCCACAGGTGGTTTGAATTTTTCCCGGAACTGCCAAAGCATGATGCTATTGTAAGAGCCACCGATGAAGTAGGAAACCCCACAATCCTTGCTACGTTCACCATTATAGCTGCTTTGATGCCTATGGCTTTTGTGGGTGGTTTGATGGGTCCATACATGAGGCCTATACCGGTTAACGCAAGCGCTGCTATACTGTTTTCTCTGTGGGTGGCTTTTACTATAACCCCGTGGGCCGCTTACAGGTTTTTAAAGCATGAGCATAACCATGATAAAAGCGAAAAACCTGTAATAAACATAAAAGATACCGTATTCTGGAAGTTATACTGCAAAGTAGTGGAGCCTCTTCTTATATCAAAGTCAAAAAGAGTCATCTTTTATATTGCAGTATGGTCTTTGCTTGGTGTATCTGTGGCTCTTATTCTGACAAGGGCTGTTATCGTAAAGATGCTTCCTTTTGACAACAAATCCGAGCTATCTGTGGTATTAAACATGCCTGAGGACACCACCGTAGAGCAGACATATCTTGTGGCCAAGAAGATAGCCGACTACATAGCCAAGCAAAAGGAGGTAAAGTATTATCAAATATATGCAGGTGTGCCAGAGCCTTATGACTTTAACGGTCTTGTGAGACACTACTATCTGAGGACAAGGCCCTATTATGCCCAGATAGCCATAGAGCTTGTGGGTAAAGACAAGAGGAAGATGGAATCTCACGCTTTTGCTCAGTATATAAGACCCATGGTGCAGAAGATAGCTTACTCCATGGGAGCCACTTATGTGGGTGTAGCCGAGGTTCCACCAGGTCCTCCAGTATTAGATCCTATAGTGGCTGAGATATATGGACCAACTCTATCTTCTGAAAGGACCTTTGGTCTTCAAGTTTTGAAGCTTTTCAGAAAAGACAAAGAGATAACGGATAGCGGTATATACTTAGAGTCAAACGCCCCTCAGATAGATTTTGTAATAGATCAGGCAAGAGCAGCCCAGTTTGGCGTTTCTAAAAAAGATATTGTGAGAACGCTAAGGGTGGCTACAGCTGGTTATGAGGCTGGTATTATGCAGTCTACGGATACGGAGGCGGTACCTATAGAGGTGCGCATCGCAAGACCTTACAGGACGCTTCAGAATCTTGAAAATTTAGAGATACCAAACAACAAAGGCCAGCTTATACCACTTTCTAACCTTATAAAGATAGTGAAAAAACCCATCCACAAAACCATATATCACAAGAATCTAAGAAGGGTGGTGTATGTAATAGGCGATGTGGCAAAAGGTGCTGGTGCGCCGTTTTATGTTATATGGGACATAAGAAAGAAGGTTCTTAGCATACCAAATCCTTATGGACATGTCTCAGAACTCTGGATGTCTTATCCTAAAATCACCAACCACATATACGTGAGATGGGGTGGTGAGATGTTTATAACGCTTCAGGTGTTTAGGGATCTGGGTATGGCTTTTGCGGTGGCTTTGTTTATCATATACGTTCTCATAGTCGGATGGTTTAAGGATTTTAAAACCCCAGGCATTATCATGGCTCCTATACCTCTTACGCTGGTGGGTATAGTGCCGGGGCACTTCCTGTTGCATGACTTTTTCACAGCCACTTCTATGATAGGTTTTATAGCTTTAGCGGGTATAATCCTTAGAAATTCAATACTTCTTGTGGAGTTTGCAGAGCAAAGAATCAGAGAGGGTGTGCCCCTTCACGTGGCGGTGGTGGAAGCTGGCGTCATAAGGACAAGGCCCGTGCTTTTAACAGCCGCAGCGCTTATAGTGGGTGCTTTTGTTATCATCTTTGACCCTATATTCAACGGTCTTGCCATATCACTGATATTTGGTACCATCGCCTCTACAGCCCTGAGCCTAGTCCTGATACCTGTTATGTACTATGGTTCTAAGGTAAAAGGCCTACCTCCAGAAGCCTGCCCACTGCCAGAGGA
>CAYFGH010000074.1:0-5368 GCA_964342735.1 uncultured Aquificaceae bacterium | reverse complement strand
CTAAACTATGAAAATCTTCTTATCATTAAAAGCCAGAAACTTGCTGATGTATACGAAAAATACTTTAACTGGATGTACAGCATAGGCAATGACTTTAAACCAAAAGAGGACAGCGGTTTTTGATATGGGTTTTGTGACGGGTTTTCTTCTTAGTGTTTTTGGTTATCTTCTTGGTTCTGTGCTTTTTGCCAAAATAATAGCCTCTTACAAAGGTATAGATATAACCTCTGTGGGCAGTAAAAGCGCAGGAGCCACAAACGTCACCAGAACCCTTGGGAAAAAATACGGGGCTTTGGTATTTTTCTTAGATGCTTTTAAAGGGTTTTTGATAGCAATACTTGACAGATTTTACATAAATCCAGATTCTCTCTGGTTTGGTATTGTGATGATATCGCCTGTAGTGGGGCATATTTACTCTTATAAAGCTAATTTTAAAGGTGGTAAAGGGGTGGCCACCGCTTTTGGTGTGGTGTTTGGAATATCACCTGTTCTTGCTTTGAAGATGTTTTTGATATGGGCTCTTGTATTTTATCTTTTTAAGTACGTGTCGCTTGCTTCTATAACATCTGTTTTGGTAGGATACGCCATGTTTTTAAACGGGGATTTTAGCACTTCTCAAAAGCTTGGGGCAAGCGTTATAGCCTTTTTGATACTTTACAAGCACAAAGAAAACGTTTTCAGGCTTTTAAACAAAGAGGAATACAGGTTTAAATGAGCGTATTTATAGCGGTTTTACACTGGCCTGCAACGGATAGATACGGCAACAGGATAATCACATCTTTTACAACCCTTGATTTACATGATATTGCAAGGCCTGCAAAGACCTATGATGTGGAAACCTATTACATAGTCCATCCGGTGGACTCTCAAAGGGAAATCATACAAAGACAGATAGAGTACTGGACTTCAGAAGAGAACAAAGAAAAGCAGTTTACAAGGTATGAGAGCGTGGCGCTGGTAAAACTCATGTATAACTACGAAGAGGTGATAGAGGATATAATCTCAAGAAAGGGCAGAAAACCTGTAACTGTGGGTACAGATGCGAGGACTTACCCAAACACCATATCCTATAAAGAGCTTTCAGAGGCTATAAAAAAAGGGGATAAGGATTATCTGATACTCTTTGGCACAGGTTATGGCATACCAAAGGCTCTGATGGAGACCTTTGATTTGATATTGGAGCCCGTTTACGGGGCATCGGACTGGAATCATCTTTCTGTCAGAAACGCTGCCGCCATCATCCTTGATAGACTCCTTAGCAAAAACAGGTGTTAGATGCTTTACTGGCTTGGCTTAATCCTAAAAGATCACTTTTTTGTATTTAACGTATTAAGATACATAACCTTTAGAGCCCTGATGGCGGTTATTCTTAGCTTTCTGATAACGCTTGCGCTCTCCCCCATTTTCATGAGAAAGGTCACTGCTTTAAACAGACTGTACGGTGGATACGTAAGAGAAGATACACCCGAAGGCCATTCAAAGAAAAAGTATATACCCTCAATGGGCGGTCTTATCATAATACTGAGCCTTGAACTCGCCTCTTTCTTGCTCATGAGGATAGATATAATACAGACCTGGATAATGGCTTTTACGGTGTTTGGTTTTGCCACAGTGGGTTTTATAGACGATTTTGTAAAGCTAAAAAACAAAAAGGGCATATCCGCCAGGTCCAAGATGCTTGGCCAGATAATAGTGAGTTTTATAAGCGCGGTTCTTCTTTTTTTCGTAATGCATATAGACACCCATATATACTTTCCTTTCTTTAAAAGCCTGAAACTTGATTTGGGATACTTTTACATAGTGTTTATAATGCTTGTGCTCATAGCCACTTCAAACGCTGTAAACCTCACCGACGGGCTCGATGGACTTGCCATAGTACCTGCCATGACCACAGCCTTTGCCCTTGGTATCATCTCCTATGTGGCTGGAAACGCTATACTCGCCAGATACCTTGAGATACACTATGTGGCAAACGCCGGTGAGCTTGCTGTGTTTGGCATGGCCATAGTGGGGGCTGGTCTTGGGTTTTTGTGGTTCAACTCTTTTCCTGCCCAGATGTTTATGGGAGATGTGGGCTCTCTTGGGCTTGGGGCAGCCCTTGGCATGCTTGCTATCATGTCAAAGCAAGAGATATCTCTTATAATAGCAGGTGGGGTTTTTGTGGTGGAGGCTCTGAGTGTTATAATACAGGTTAGCGTTTTCAAGATTACAAAAGGAAAAAGGGTGTTTAAGATGGCGCCCATTCACCATCATTTTGAGCTAAACGGCACACCAGAACCAAAGATAGTGGTAAGAATCTGGATAGTCTCCATACTCCTTGCAATCTTTACAATAGCTACGTTAAAATTAAGATGATGAAGCTACCCACCGGTGATACCCTTTGTTACGGCATATTTGGATACCCGGTAAAACACAGCCTGTCTCCGGTATTTCAGTCTTATGCTTTTAGTAAAAAAAATATAAACGCCATATACATACCCTTTGAAGTAAAACCAGAGGACCTTGAGTACGCCATAAAGGGTGCAAAAGCACTTTCCATAAAAGGATTAAACATCACAATACCCCACAAAGAAGCAGTCTTGGAGTTTGTGGACGAGGTCTCAGAGGAGGTTCAAAAGATAGGCTCTTGCAACACGCTTAAGTTTGAAGATGGTATCATAAAAGCCTACAACACAGATTATCTTGGGTTTAAAAGAGCCCTTGAGGAAAAGATATCCCCAAATGGCAAAAAAGCCCTTGTCCTTGGAGCGGGCGGGACCTCAAAGGCTATTCTTTATGCTTTAAAAAGCTCCGGGGTAAAAGTGTATCTATACAACAGGACTTTAGAAAAAGCCCTGAAGCTAAAAGAGATTTTTGATATAGAGATTGTAAAAACCCCTGAGGATGTTTTAAAAGATGTGGATATCATAGTAAACACCACATCGGTGGGACTGAAAGAGGATGATAAACCCATATTTGATTATGATAAGATATCTCCTTCTCATGTGGTTTTTGATGTGATATACAAAGATACACCCCTTATAAAAAAAGCAAAAGAAAAAGGAGCCATCGCCGTAGATGGGCTTCCCATGCTTGTATATCAGGGTTTAGAGAGCTTTAAAATATGGACAGGTGTAGATGCTTTTGATATAGCGCATGAGGTTTTTGAGCTTTTAAAAGCCTACAAAACTTAAACACCCTCTATAGCTTTTTCTTTCACCTGCTTTTTGAAAAGGGCCTTGTTTACAGCATCCAGGAATGCATTGGCGCTTGCTTTTACTATATCTGTGTCTGTGGCAGTACCTGAGGATTTTATATCGTTTAGCTCTATCAACACCCTTGCCTCTGCCTGAGCATCTGTGTTCGGTGTGAGGGCTTTTATGGAGTAATCTAGGAATTTTGGTTCCTGTGGAAGGGCTTTTTCAATGGCTTTTATAACAGCATCCACGGGACCATCACCGGTGGCGGTGAAGACCTTCTTTTCTCCATTTATATCAAGGCTCACCGTAGCAGTAGGCAACATGTTATCCCCGGTCTGAACCTGGAACGTTAGAAGCTTTATGGGTCTGTGGTCTTGTTTTAATATATCTTTGTAGATGAGGGCTTCTATGTCTTCGTCGTATATGTATTTTTTCTTATCGGAGAGGGCTTTAAACTCTTCAAAGAGCTTTTCAAACTCCTCTTCTGGAAGCTCTATACCAAGCTCTTTCAGGCGTGATTTCAAAGCGTGTCTTCCAGAGTGTTTGCCGAGGACAACCCTGTTTGAGGGAAAACCCACGTCTTCCGGTCTCATAATCTCGTAGGTCATAGGGTTTGACAGCACACCGTGCTGATGTATGCCGGACTCATGGGCAAAAGCGTTGTCTCCCACCACCGCCTTGTTGGGTTGAACAAAGCTACTCGTTATCCTGCAAAGGAGTCTGCTGGTTTTGTATATCTCTTTTGTGTTTATATTGGTATAGAGGTTGTCAAAGTACTCCTTTCTTACCACAAGGGCCATAACCACCTCTTCAAGTCCGGCGTTTCCCGCCCTTTCACCTATGGCGTTTATGGTGCATTCTACCTGTCTGGCCCCAGCTTTTAACGCCATCAGGGAGTTAGCGGTGGCCATACCTAGGTCGTTGTGGCAGTGAACACTTATTATGGCTTTATCTATGTTGGGTACATTCTCTCTTATGGATGATATAAGTTCATAAAACTCCAGCGGTGTGGCATAGCCAACCGTGTCTGGAATATTTATGGTGGTGGCCCCTTCTTTTATGGCCTCTTCTATGATCTTATAGAGAAAATCTCTGGAGCTTCTTGTGGCATCTTCGCAGGAGAACTCCACATCGTCGGTGAAGTTTCTTGCAAACCTCACAGCTTTTTTAGCAAGCTCCAGCACCTCTTCTTTGGTTTTTTTGAGTTTATACTGCATGTGAATATCGGAAGTGGCTATAAAGGTATGGATACGCTTTCTTTTAGCTGGTTTTAAGCTTTCTGCCGCTCTTTCTATATCAGCTTCGTTGGCCCTTGCCAAAGAGCATATTACAGGTCCTTCCACTTCAGAGGCTATAAGCCTTATAGCTTCAAAATCCCCCTTAGAGGCTATGGCAAAACCAGCTTCTATGATATCTACCCCTAGCTTTGCAAGCTGATGAGCCATCTGGAGCTTTTCTTCGATGGTCATTGAAAAACCGGGGGCTTGCTCCCCATCTCTTAAGGTAGTATCAAATATATAAACTCTATTCTTATCCATAAAAATAATATCTAAATAATTTCACTAAAATCTATGAAACATATCAACTTAGTTTGCGTTGGCTCCAGCGCTTCCAGATTCCGTAGTGGCTCCATTATCACTTGATTTCTTTCCAGGAGGTGGAGGAGTGTAGGTGATATACTTTCCTGCCAGTTGCTTAGTTATATAGGTTGTGGCCTGTATGACCACACTTCTTGCTACGTTGTCTAAAGATAGGTTATGGGCTATGCTCCAGCCACCACCTGCGCCTACCATGCCAGCTCCACCTGCTCCACCAAAACCCCACGATGTTTTGGAGCTGTCCGCTTGAAATGTCTTGGCAAGTACCGTTTCTGCTGTATTTGGATTTAATACGTTTATATCTATACCCATCTGGGCTTCTTGCTTGTGTTCTGATATAAGACCAAGCACCGGTATAATACCTCCAGCTAAAGCACCGCCTGATGTGGTAAGGCTTATGGATGTTACATCACCTGTTATCATATAGTCAATGTGAGGTGGTTTTACCTTTTGACCGGTGGCGGCAAGTAGCGCCTGCATCTTTTTGTAAGCTTTTAAGTCTATTATATGAAAGCAGTTTGTGGCTTGAAGGGCTGTGGTAAGCATGTTGCTAACACCTTTTCCAACAGAGGTAATACCTCCATTTCCAGC
>CAYFGH010000073.1:0-5465 GCA_964342735.1 uncultured Aquificaceae bacterium | reverse complement strand
TTATATGAAAAGCGCACTGGAGATGTTGAGGGGATTTGAATCTCAGTTTGAAAAAATAAGCACCGAAGGTATGGTGCCAGAGGATTTTAATATGCTTGTATTCAGTGGCATGGGAGGGTCTGGTATCGTAGGAGAGATAATGAAATCCTACCTTATCAAAAACAACTTCCCAAAGCCTGTTTTTTCCATAAAAGGCTATGAGCTTTTACCATTTGTGGGTAAGGATAGCCTCATAGTTTGTATATCCTATAGCGGTGATACCGAAGAGACCATCTCAGTATTTGAACAGGCGTTAAAGATAGGCGCAAAGATAATATCCATAAGCTCTGGAGGGAAGTTAGAGGCTCTGTCAAAAGAGCATGGTGTTCCTCATATCAAGATACCAGCTGGATATCCACCGAGATACGCTCTTGGGTTTATGCTAAACGCCTGTTTGTGGCTTTTTGGAAAAGAAGAAGAGATTCTTGATTTAAAAGAGGATTTAAAAGCTTCAAGCGCTCGTTATGAGGAGATGTCAAAAGATATTGCGAAGGCTCTTTTTGGGTATGTGCCTGTCATATACGGCACTCCTCTTACCGAACCAGCCGCTTATAGGTTTAAAACCCAGATAAACGAAAACTCCAAAACCCCCGCTTACAACGCATACTTACCGGAGATGCACCACAACGAGGTGGTGGGCTATACAAACCCGGATATAAACCAGTACCTGAGGTTTGTGATAGTGGCAGATAAAAAAGAACACCCAAGGGTAAGTCTAAGGGTGAGCATGACTATAGATATTTTAAAAGATAAAGGCTTTAATCCGATTGTCATATCAGAAGAGGGGAATTCCTACATTTCAAGGCTTTTAAAAAATATATACGTGGGTGATTTTGCCAGCTATCATCTGGCAAACATGTATGGATACGACCCGCTACCGGTGGATATCATCTCTTATGTGAAAAAGAGGCTTCAGGATGGATAGGATAAGGTTTGCAGAGTCCCCCTTTGAAGGGCACCCAGACAAGCTTGCGGATATAATATCCGATGAGATACTGGATGAGTTTATGAGAAAAGACCCTTTTTCCAGGGTCTCGGTGAATGTGCTTCTTAGTTCTAACATCGTTTTTATAGCGGGTGAGGTGTCTTCTTCCGCTTACGTAGATTTGCAGATGATATCAAGAAAAGCCATAAAAGAGGTGGGCTATACAAAACCAGAGTACGGTTTTGACGGGGATTTGATAGGGGTCATAAACTCTATAAACGAACAGAGTCCAGAGATAGCCCTATGTATAGCATCAGAAGGAGCGGGAGATAGCGCCATAGTGGTGGGGTATGCCACCGATGAAACTGAAAACTTCTTACCGGCTCCAATCTACTATGCTCATAAAATCTCAAAAACCACATCGGATTTCAGAAAAAAGGGTATGATGCCGTTTCTAAGGCCTGATGGCAAAACGATAGTGGGTATAAAATACGAAGACCACAACAGCTTTTATATAGACTCTATAAACATGTTTGTCCAGCATGACCCTGATATAAGCCTGTCTCATCTCAGAGAGCTCATCTTTGAGGATATCATTAAAAAGCATATACCAGCATCAATTTTAAGAAAAGAGACCAAGATAAAGATAAATCCAGCAGGCAGGTTTATAATAGGTGGGCCGGTGGCGGATACGGGAGTCACCGGAAGAAAGATTGTATCGGATGCCTATGGAGATATCTCTTTCTCAGGAGGAAGCGCATTCTCTGGCAAAGACCCCACCAAGACAGACAGGGCAGCCTCTTACATGGCAAGGTACATAGCCAAGCACATAGTGGCAGCCGGATGGGCTAAAAAGGTTCTTATCCAGATAGCTTACGCTTTTGGTGTAAAAGAACCCATAGGTTTTGACATAGAGACCTTTGGCACCGAGACAAAACCAGTGGACAAGATAAAGCAAAGGATTTTGGAGGTCTTTAGCCTTTATCCAAAGGATATCATAGATATGCTTGATTTGAGAAAACCAATATACAAGAAGACCGCTTGCTATGGGCATTTTGGAAAAGAGGGGCTTCCCTGGGAAAACCTTGATAAGTTAGAGTATTTTCCATAAGATGAAGATAAACTTTGTAAACTTAGGATGTCCAAAAAACCTGGTGGATTCGGAAAACCTGATGGGTTTTTTCAAAAAAGAGGATATGACCTCTTATCACAGGGCTGATACTGTTATCATCAACACCTGCGGTTTTATAGAGCAGGCCAAAAGAGAATCCATAGAACAGATTTTAAAGGCTGTAGAGGATGGCAAAAGGGTCCTTGTAACCGGATGCCTTGTTTATAGATACAAGGATGAGCTTCAAAAAGAGATACCGCAGGCCATTTTTTTTGAAAATCCACAAGAATTAGAAGGTATTGAGCTTTTAGAAGATAAAAAGAGGATGATAAGCACAAAGCACTACGCTTATTTAAAGATTGCAGAAGGTTGCAACAGGAAATGCTCTTTCTGTGCCATACCCAGCATAAGGGGAGCCCACAGGTCAAAATCCATAGATGAGCTTGTGGATGAGGCAAAGTATCTCAAAGATAACGCCGTTAAAGAGCTTATCATAGTCTCTCAGGACACCCTTTATTATAACGAGGATAACTCTTTTAAAAGCATAATAAAACTCTTAGAGGCTCTTGAAAAGCTTGATTTTGAATGGATAAGACTCATGTATCTTTACCCAAACAGCATAAGCCAAGAGCTAATAGATTATATAGACAACTCTAAAAGCCTTTTGCCTTATTTTGATATACCACTTCAACACATATCCGATAAGCTTTTAAAAAGCATGAGAAGAGGATACACCAAAAAAGACGTTTACAGGCTTTTAGAACAGATAAACAAAATGAAGTATAAAAAACCAGTATTAAGAAGCTCTTTTATAGTGGGATACCCGGAGGAAGAGCCAGAGGACTTTGAAGAGCTTTTAGATTTTATAAACGAAAAACTCTTTCACTACGTAGGGGTTTTTGAATACTCTCACGAAGAGGGCACTTACGCATATAATCTGGAGGATAGAATCCCAAAAGAAGAAAAAGAAAGGCGCTTCAGCGAGGTTTTTAATCTGTCTCAGGAGATTCTGGAGGAGAAAAACAGCTCTTTTGTGGGCCGTGAAATAGATGTTTTGATAGAGAAAAAAGATAGAGGAAGAGCCTATTTTCAAGCTCCCGATATAGATGGCATAGTGATATTTGATAATAAAGTCTCTAAAACGGGTGTTGTGAAAAAGGCCAAGGTTATAGGGACTATTGGGGTGGATTTGCTGGTGGATGTATGATACTTTATATATTAAATATCGCCTTTTATCTCATGGCTTTTGTGAGTTTTTTACTTTATACGCTAAAAGCCAAAAACACGATAACGTATAGCCTCGCCTTCATATTTCTTGGAAATCTATTTTATCTTATCAAGCTTTTTCTAAACTTAAAAGCCGGTGTTTTATTTGGCAACATTGATTCTATAGTGGCTTTTTCTGGTAATATCATCATGCTTTTTTACGGTATAATGCTCACAAAATTCAGGAATTTAGAGAATGTAGGTTTTATCATATCCTTTATAGGGGCTCTTTTTAGCATGGCAAACCTAAGAAACGTATTTTTACATCAACATCCAAGCCTTTTAAATCCAGTATTTATAATACATATCGTGAGTGCAGGTATATCCTATTCTTTCATAATGCTTGGGGGTATATTTTCTTTGCTCAAGCTCATATCTGAAAAGCAGATAAAACAAAAGAAGTTTTCAAAAACATACGTTCCTATATATACCTTGATTTTTATAGAAAAGCTCTCTATAAACATGAGCTTTATATTTCTTACCATTACAATGCTTTTTGGTGTGATGTGGTCTTTTTATTACGATAAGAGCCTTTACATAGACCCCAAGATAATGGTGATAAGCTTTCTGTGGCTTTACTATGCAGTGCTTGTCCACACTTACATATTTAAATCGTCAAAACCAAGCACGATATCTGTTTTGTCGGCTTTTGGAAGCACCATCACCGTTATATCTGTAATATTCATAAAACATAGTATAATAACAGGATGAGTAAAGCCTGGTCTGGAAGGTTTAAAGAAGAGACGCTAAAAGATGTGGAACTTTTCACCGAATCCATAAGCTTTGACAAAGAACTGGCTTTATATGATATAGAGCAGGATTTTGCCCATTTAGAAGCTCTTTTGCAGGCAAATGTCATATCAAAAGAGTCCTATGAGAATATAAAGCAGGGTCTTTACAGGATAAAAAAAGAGATAGAAGAGGGTACTTTTTCTTACGACATTTCAAAAGAAGACATACACATGAACATAGAAAGCAGGCTCTATGAGCTAATCGGAGAGGATGCCAAAAAGCTTCACACCGGAAGGTCAAGAAACGACCAGGTAAACACGGATCTGAGGCTTTATCTAAAGGATAAGATATTTGAAGTTTACAGGCTTTTAAAAATATTGAGAAAATCTCTTGTCTTAAAAGCAAAAGAGTATGAGGATGTTATAATCCCCGGTTATACGCACCTTCAAAGAGCCCAGCCGGTCTTAGTATCACATTACCTTCTTGCTTACAAAGAGGCTTTTGTGAGGGATTCAAGTAGGCTTTTAGATGCTTATAGAAGGATAGACTCTCTTAGTCTTGGTTCTGGGGCTTTGGCGGGTTCTGATTTTGCGCTGGACAGGTTTTTAGAGGCATCCATTTTAAACTTTTCAAAGGTTTTGAGAAACTCAATGGATGCTGTGGCAGACAGAGATTTTGCGATGGAGTATCTTTTTGTTCTTAGTTCAATCGCCATGCACCTTTCAAGGATAGCAGAGGACTTTATCATATTTAACACAGAGGAGTTTAAGTTTGTAGAGCTTCCAGACAGCATCTGCACCGGAAGTTCCATCATGCCAAACAAGAAAAACCCTGATGTTTTGGAGCTCATAAGAGGCAAAACCGGAAGGGTTTACGGAGACCTTATAAATCTCATGGTAAATCTGAAAGGGCTTCCGATGACCTACAACAGAGACCTTCAGGAAGACAAGGAACCCATCTTTGATGCCACAGATACCGTTATTAAAAGCCTCAAAATGATGGATATCGTAATAAAAGGTGTGAGATTTAAAAGCGATATATACGCTGAGAATCTCTTGCTTGCCACAGACCTTGCAAACTTTTTGGTGGAAAAAGGTGTGCCTTTTAGAGAAGCCCATCATATAGTAGGAAGCATCGTGGCTTATGCCATAGAGCATCAAAAACCTTTAGAGTCTTTATCAAAGGAAGAGCTTCAAAGATTTTCCAAACATTTTGAAGAGGATGCAAAATATATAGTATCAAAAGAAAAATCCATAGCCCGTAAAAAGACTTACGGAAGCACCAACAAAGAGTTTGTAAAAAGCCAGATAAATATCTCTTTGCAAGAAGAAAATTAAAACATTGAAAATTTATTTGATGTGGTTTATATTATTTGTATGATAAAAACCAACA